>JAIKXN010000065.1 GCA_024684055.1 Lachnospiraceae bacterium
GAGTCTTTACCGCCGGAAATACCGATTGCTATAACGTCGCCTTCTTCGATCATGTGATAATCATCGACAGCTTTTCTGGTTTTTGACATAATCTGCTGTAATTTCATAATTTTCCTCATGTTTTTTCTGATTGGATATATATAAATATATTTCTTTTAAATATTTAACGAAGTCTTAAATATTATAGCATATAAATATCAAAGATACTTTTATTTATTGAAAAATACGCAAAGCAATAGAATTTATTTTATATTTGCTTTATAATTTATATATAAAGTTTAAAAGGGGAAATCGAATGAACAAGCGCGTTATTTCTATTATTGTCGGTGCACTTGCCGGTCTGATCATAGGTCTTTTTCTGATCATAACTCAAGCGGTCTTAATATTCGTTTTTCCTGAAAAATCCGTAGCTGTAAAACAGGGTATGTTCATTGTCGTGTTACTTTTAGCAAGCGTAGCGGTTCTTATAATTTTTGGCATACTCGTTATTAATGTTATGAGGGAAATGAAGTTCATAACCTTATACAATGATGAACTTCATGCTCACGGAATTTACAGTGAAAAGATCCTAAAAGAAATCAACAAACGTAAAGACAGATATAAAAAAGACCGATTCAATTCAGTATATCTGCAGTCTGTGACTTTTCTGGCAAATTATGCTGCGGTCAACGATGACTTTGAAGGCGAAGCCAAAATACTTAACGATTTGGACGTAAATGAATTAAATTCTAAATTAAGGATTGAATCCGGAAAAGCAAAACAGAACGATTTATTTAATTTTGTGAATTTGCTGAGTCTGAAACTTGCATTATGTTTCCTCGAAGACGATGAGAAAACAGCCGAATTTCTGAAGCCATTTCTTTATAAAGTCGAAGAACTGTATTTTGACAAAAATGAAATTTTAAAACTCACTATTCTTGAAGCTAAAATTAATTATTTTGCAACCGTTAAAAATATTGAACTGCTGGAAGATACGATTGCCAAAGTACCTCAGTTCAAAAACGTCAACGAAATAGCAGAAATCGTTTACATTGCATCAAAGATAAAGAAAGATTACGTTACGGGCGAATTAACTTTAGAAGTCCTTCAAAATTATATTAATGAAGGCAAGGAAAAAGCAGAAAATCACAAAAATAAAGTTTACAGCCTGCAGACAATCGAAGTTTTCGAAAGGCAGCTTAAAGCAAAAGCCGGTATTTAAAAGCCGTACTGTCAGACTTCGAAAATAATAAAAAACGAATATAAAGCTAACGGAGGATATCTCAAATGAAATTCAAATGGGATAAAAAATATTTATACTGGGGAGCGACCGCAACGATCGTGCTCGCGATCACGGTTTTGTTCAATTTTCTTCTTAATCAGAATCTTGCTTTAAAAAATGCATTTGCTAAACTCTTTAAAGTTATGTTGCCGATTACCGAAGGATTTGTTATAGCTTTTCTTATAAATCCTTTAATGAAATGGTTTGAAACATCGGTATTTGCGATTTTCGACAAAAAATCGATGGACAGACCGATTTTACCTGTATGGAAGCAGAATCTTTACAGAATTTTATCAATTCTGTTTTCGTATATAGTAATTTTAATTCTGATAGCAGCATTCGTTATCGCCGTAATTCCGCAGATTACACAAAGCATTACAAATATTTATGAATTATTCCCTGTATATAAAGCAAATTTCGAAAACTGGATCAATTCATTAATAGAAAAATATCCTGAGATTTCCAAATATTTAAAGAATGTTATAAATGAAAACGAAAATGTCATCGAAGCATGGACGGATGAAAAGTTTATGCCATGGTTAAGCAATCTTGCTTCGAGTGCTCCGAAATTTGTTTACAATCTGTTTTCGCAGTTGAAGAATTTTCTTATCGGCGCTGTTGTTTCCATTTATGTATTACTCAAAAAGGAACAATTTAAAGGCCAGGGCAAGAAAATCGTTTACAGCTTATTCAATGTAAAAAACAGCAATTCAATAATTAATAACGTTCGTATGGCAAAAGATAAGTTTTCGGGATTTATCGTAGGAAAGCTTGTAGATTCGCTTATTATCGGATTTATCTGTTTTATCGGATGTTCCATAATGAAGATTGAATATGGCGTTTTGCTTGCTTTGATAATCGGTGTAACCAACATAATTCCGTTTTTCGGACCGATTATCGGTGCGGTTCCGTGTGTTTTGCTTTTGCTGGTCGTAAATCCTTTACATTCGCTCTATTTTCTCATTTTCGTCATAATTTTGCAGATTCTCGACGGAAATGTTATAGGTCCCAAGATTCTCGGTCAATCAACAGGAATTTCAAGTTTCTGGGTAATATTCGCAATCACATTATTCGGCGGCTTATGGGGAATTCCCGGTATGATTATCGGTGTGCCTTTAATGGCCGTAATTTACGCTTTAATTCAGTCCGGACTCGATATTTCGCTTAAAAACAAGGATATTTCTCCTATAACCGAAAATTATATCAATCTGGATCATATAGATACAGAAACCGGCGAATACGTCGAAAAAGAACTTCCAAGCGTGATCATCGCTCAAAAACACGAAAAAAGCCGAGAAAACAAACGTATAAAAGCTGAATTAAAAGAACAAAAAAAGAAAGAAAAAATCGAAAAGAAATCCAATTCAGACAACAAATAAACAGAATCAAAAAATCTAATTCGATAATTTAATTTATGTCATAATAATAAAAGTCATGACAATATAAATCATTATAAAAAAATAATCAAAAAACCTCGATACAGACACTTAAGTGAATGATATCGAGGTTTATAATTTGAAAGAGTAAATCAAAAAAAATAATTAAAAATTCATTGAAATAAAAAGTAAATCTACAAATAAATAACACAAAATAATTCCAAACAAAACTTTTCAAATTATATAAAATTATGAAATAAGCATTATGTAAACCGGAAAATATGCTTTTCTGCTATTTTTAACGTTAAGACTGCGTTAAATTATTCTTTTGCGAATAGTTGGATGTAATCTTCTATAAGTTTAACAGAGCCGTCAATGCCAAGTTTTGCCGAGTTTAAACAAAGATCATACGATGTAGAATGTCCCCATTTTGAATCCGAATAATAATTATAATAACTTGCACGGGAACGATCTTTTTTCTCAAGCAGATCGCGTTGCTTGTTTGCGGAAAGTTCAGGATGCTCGGCAGCAATTCTGGAAAGTCTGAATTCCTTGTCGGCATATATGAATAGCGAAATAATATTATCGTTGTCTTTTAGAATATAATCGGCGCATCTTCCCACGATCACACAGGAGCCTTCTTCGGCTATTCTCTTTACGGTATCAAACTGTGCAAGGAAAATCTTCTGTCCGTAAGGCATATCTGTAACGCTTCCACGGTTAAAACTTACCGAATAAGGATCCGTAACAAGATTATAAAGGAAACTTGAAGTGGGTTTTTCATCATGTTCCATGATAATTTCCTTACATAAGCCGGAATCTCGTGAAACACGGTCGATGAGAGCGTTGTCATAAAATTTCACACCGAGAGAAGAAGCGAGCTTCTCTCCTATCTCATGGCCGCCCGAACCGTACTGTCTGCCAATCGTGATAATGATATTTTTCTCCATAATTTTACCCCCGCTTAAATAAATGAAAAACCATCCTGTTACATAATCCCCATACCCTGTTATGCAAAAATTATCAGCATTACCGTAAATATCAGGAAAATTTATCAAGAAGAGCTTCGAATTCCGGATTTAAAGGAGCATCAAATTCCACATATTTCTTTGACGAAGGATGGATAAATCCGATTGTTTTTGCGTGCAAAACCTGACCTTCTATTCCGAACTTGTTGGTTTTGGACCCGTATACATAATCACCCAGCAACGGATGATGAAGATAATTCATCGCAACGCGGATCTGGTGCGTTCTTCCTGTTTCCAGTCTGAATTCTGCAAGTGAATAACCGTCGAATTCTTCGAGTACTTTGTAATGGGTTACGGCATGTTTTCCATGAAGCTTATCGCATACAGCCATTTTCTTGCGGTCATTTTTGTCTCTGTCCATAAATACGTCGACCGTACCCGAAGATTCTTTCAATCTTCCGTCTATAATGCCGTAATAAACTCTTTTGATGGAATGTTCTTTTAACTGATCGCTTATAAATCTGTGTGAAACATCATTCTTACAGATTATCAATGAGCCTGATGTATCTTTATCTATACGATGAACAATACCGGGTCTCATAATTCCGTTAATACCGGAAAGGCAGTCTTTACAGTGAAATAAAAGCGCATTGACAAGCGTTCCGTTTAAATGTCCGGGTGCGGGATGCACCACCATTCCTTTAGGCTTATTTACTATCAGAATATCGTCATCCTCATAAATAATATCAAGAGGTATGTCTTCGGGCAATATTTCCAAAGGAATCGGATTCGGAACATTCAGCACTATCTCATCATCTTCATCAACTTTAAATGATGATTTGGAGCAGGTTTTATCGTTAATGCTGACATTACCGTCTTTTATAAGTTTTTGTATATACGTTCTGGAAATATCAGGATAAACATCGCTTAAAAACTTATCGATCCTGATATCGCCTTCATCACATATGAATTTATAAGCAGTAAAATCGTTCATAAACAAAATTGGATGTATTTATTCTTTTTCCCACGATTTTTCATCGTAAGTGATCTCTTTAAATGCTTCCAGAATAATGCTTTCTTCAGGCAGAGGCACTTCAATGCCTTTTCCGAGTTTCGTAAGAAGCTTTATGTTTGAATCCATCGAACTTACGGAATTCAGATACAAACCGTTTAAATCTTCGGCTTTTGATTTACACTGGGAAATCATAACTTTATAAGGAACGAGAAGATCTCTTATCTCAAGGTATTCCTCATTACTTATCAGATCCTTTTTGAAAGATACAAAAGCCATTAAAACAAGACTTAAAGATATACAGTCGGCTTCGTCGAATTTACCGCTTTCCTTTAAAACCGAATAAAATATGTTATCAATGAAATCTATATCATTTTCAGCTGCTTCATCCTGCGCTTTCTTATGAACGTTTACGACTTCTTTGATAAAATGTTCAAGTGTTTCATCATCCTGCGCAATAAGTTCATAATTATTGTTTTCGAGCCACATGAAAAACTTCGCTTTATATAAAGCTCCTAGCCTTAAAGCATGTGACATTAAAGTTAAATAATCCCTCGGATCGGAATTTTTGATCTTGTCGACCGTTAAATCTTTTAAAAAATTGCCTGAATTCATAATACATCCTGTTTTTTTATTTTTTTAAAAAACTCTCCTGGTTAGGGAGAGCTTTTTATATATATGAAAAATAATTTTCGGATTAAATATTAAAGAAGATTGTCTGTAGGATCGTCTTCTTCTCTCTTATCGCCTACGATACCTACTTCTGCAGGACAGATAAGGAAAATAAATTCGCTGATCTTCTGCATTGAACCGTCGATAGCATAAACGCTGCCGGCTGTGAAATCGATAAGTCTCTGTCCGACCGCTTTATTAACATTGGATAAGTCAAGGATTACTGCTCTTCCGTTTAATAAAGTATCTGCGATTTCATATGAGTCAGCATCAAAAGAAGTAGCTATAATATTGCAAATTTCAAAATTGCTCTGATTTGTATTATTTTTGGAAGATCTCTTAAACAGGGAAGAAACACCTGATTTTTTCTTTCCGGATTCTTCTTTATCATCATCAAATACGTCCATTACACTGCTTACCACTTTGAATTCCTCCTAATTATAATTTCTGGCACCGAAAATAGCGGTTCCTATTCTAACAAAGTCAGCTCCTTCTTCGACTGCGACATTGTAATCGTTCGTCATTCCCATTGATAAAAGGAACTTTTCTTTATTATACAAGCCTTTATCTTTAAGGTCAACCATTAAAGCCCTCAATTGCACAAAATATTGACGGTTTTCTTCGGGATTTTCTACATATGGCGCACTCGTCATAAGTCCCCATACATCAATGCCCTCAATATTTTTTATCTTTTCGAAATTCTCTTCAATATTATCGGAATTGAAACCGAACTTGGTATCTTCCAGGGCAACATTTACTTCAAGAAGGCATTTTACGACTTTTCCGCGTTTAACGGCTTCTTTTCCGATAGCCTCAGCAAGATGAAGCGTATCAACGGAATGAATCATGTATACTTTATCGATGATATACTTGATCTTGTTAGTCTGAAGATGACCGATCATATGCCATCTTATATCATCAGGAAGATCCTCCATTTTCTGTGAGAGTTCCTGAACGTAGTTCTCACCGAAATCTCTTACACCGCAATCATAGATTTCCTTTATCATATCTTCGCTTTTTGTTTTGCTTACTGCAATAAGCGTTACATCTTCAGGATCTCTTTTGCTTTTTTCGCATGAAGCTTTTATCTGTTCTTTTACCGATTCAAGATTTTCTTTTAAATAACTCATTGTTTTTTCACTCGTAAATATATTCGTTGTCGTTAACTTTGCTTGCATCCAGAGCGATGTAATCATAAGGTTTGATCATCGTATATGCGGGATCCACGATAATATATTCTTCATTTTCATAAAGCTTTTTGATATTCTTGAAATCCGCATAACCCTGATTTATCTTGTAAACTCCGAGAAGCGTTGCTGTTTTGTTTAATGTATAAGATGTGGTTTCATCCGCAGCATAAACCGTGTTTCCGAGTTTGACCACATTACCGTCCACGTAATACTCTCCGCCATCCGTTCGATATACATTAAGCTCCGTTGTGACGAACGTTTTGGTACCGTCTTCGAGATACTTGTCAAGCTTAACGCATACGGTATTAGTCGTTTCGTTAAAATCAAAAGCTATCGTATCGGGAACAAGAAGGAATTCTTTCTCAACAACAGAACTCTTGGGTATTTTGTATCCGTTATTTTCGTTTGTGTAAATCTCGAAATCAATGAATCTGTTGTTTAAATAATCAGCTACGGAAGTATTAAATGTTACAACACATATCTTTTCTACTGAAGTATTCTTGCCGGGCGCAATGGCATCGATAATTTTGACTTTTCCTTTTAAAGATTCCTGATTCTTTGAGAATTTGACTTTCATGTCTTTTCCGTCAAATTCCTTTGCCTTTTCCTCACTTATGGGGAATACGAGCTGCCAGGTATTGGAAGTAACAAGCTTGTAAACAAAATCGCCTTCGGTTACCATTTCGTTGTTGGCGATCATATGTCTTTCGTAATCATAATCCTTAAAATACGAAGAATTGACCTCTTCGAGAGGCAGATCCTCAAGCTCATCGTAATAATATACAACATAACCCGTTTTTGCATTCTCGAGACCGTCGCCGCAGTAATACTTGTTTACATTGGTTCCGTTTAAGCTCATGCTGGATATTTTGTTGAGGATATAAAGATTCGACATTTTAAGACTTACGGAATCAAGATCGTCCTTGAAATCATAAACATCTATAAAAGAATCTTTCTCATAGTCCTTGGAAAACTTAACGATTTCGCTTTTTATCTCGACGAGATCGTCGGAAGAAAGCGTTGATGCTTCCTCGGTCTGATTTGTCATCATATCCTTAATCTTGCCTGTACCGTCGATCGTATAAACAAGATCGTTGTAAGAAGCCTTTTCTCCTTCTTTAAGGTAAAAGTTATAATATCCTGAAGATTTCGCATAAAATACGGTTTCATCTCTTAAGATCATACCAGTATAAGAGTTCTGTTCGGATAAAGCGCCTTCTTTAACCTGATAAGTTGAAATCTTCTTGGCATTCATCGATTTGTAAACGCAGAAAAAGAGGTAAACAAAAACAACAGCGAGAACAATGTAAAGTATAATTTTGTAGGAAATATCATTCCGCAAAGGAAAAACCGTTATATTGCTTTTCTTTTCCTTCGAAGGAGTTTCCTTTCTTACGGGTTCGGGAAATCTGCTCTTTCTTTTCACCTGACTGCCCGTATTTTCAGATTTTCCATTAGATTCGCTGCTTTTTCGATTATTCGCAGAAAAACGAGAAGTACGTTCGTTTGTACTTCTCTTTCCGTTTTTTCTTTTGTTGTTTTCCGTGTTGTTAAAATCGAATCTGCTGACCATAAATACTCTTTATAAAAGCCCCGGATTACCGAGGCTTTATATTCTTGCTTAAATTATTTGCTGCATTTTATAATGCTTCAATTACATAGCTTTTTAATGATTCCGGAAGATCTCCGTCTGTTGTCGAAATAGCTGCATAAAAATCTATTCCGTATGTTTTGCTCAGTTCTTCGAGCTTTTTTATAATCGATTCCAATTCGTTAATGGATGTATGAGATAAAGATAAGAAATTGTCAAAATATAATTCCTGCAGATCATGATCTCCGGAAAGAATTCCGAGAAGAAAACCTATAAACATGTCCCCCGACTCAATGTTATATTCCGCAGCATTTATAAGACGAATCTTGTTGTTAAGTTCATACATGTGCTTTGTTGATGTATCAAGATATACGATGTTTCCGAGAATCTCCTTTACCTGAGAGTTTACTTTTTCGAGCAATACTTTTGATTTGCCCTTTCCGTTCTTGCCTGTAATTAAATTAACCATTGTAACCCACCTCCGATTGGAAATATTATAGTTTAAAGCATATATAAATTATAGTCCATTTTGACCGAAAAAACAAGAAAATATACACTTTCGGCCAAACTATTTTGAAGATGAAATAAGCGTGCTCATATCACCGTATAAAGTATCGTAATCATCGGATTTTAAGATACATGCTATATAGGGTTTGTCATTTGAATCCTTGTAATAGATAATAAGGCATTTGCCGGCAGCTTCTGTCGTACCAGTCTTGCCTCCTATAACGGTATAACCCTCGGGGACTTCTCTCGTGCCGTTAATAAACATGTTTGTTGATGAAAATTCAACGGTCTTTATGCTTCCGTCGGCTTTGTTATAAGAAGTCGTATAGCCGTTCTGTGAAACGATTTTAAGGAATTTCTCGTTTTTTGAAAGTTCATTAAGGATAAGATAAAGATCGTAAACGCAAGAAGCGTGGCTTTCTTCCGTAAGACCGTGAGGATTCACGAAATGCGTATGAGTAGCGCCGAGTTTCCCCGCTTCTTCATTCATAACCCTTATGAATTCGACTTTTCCGCCTTCATAATTCTCTGCGATCATATTGGCGACGTCATTTGCGGAAAATAAAAGAAGGATATTTAACGCCTGCTCCATCGTCATTGAATCTCCTGCTTCAAGGCCGAGCTTCTGGGCACCGTGTTCGTTAACCTCGCATTCCTTTGTGAATGTAAGGACCTGATTCATGTCACAGTGTTTAAGCGCCACAAGAGCAGTCAGAAGCTTAGTGATACTTGCAGGTGTCATTTCCTCATACATATTTTTCCCGTATATAACGGAATTGTCAGTAATGTCAAAAACACCGGCTGCGTAGGACCCGGTTAATTCGATATTTTTGTAATTTCCGTCATCGATACAAAGATTTTTGGCAAATGTATCGGATTCCAGATAAAGTGATGATGAATTGGAAATATTAAGAGTCGATAAATCAGAGTTTCTTTCATATGCAAAGGGAATTTCCTTACCCTTACAGCCTGCAAAGAAAAAAACGGGAATTACGGACAGTATTAACAAAAATAACTTATTTATACATTTCACGCCACTCTAAATCTCCTCGATCAAGTGATTTAATCAAAAGTTCGGCACTGGCAAGATTTGTAGCCAGCGGAATGTTATGAACATCGCATAAATGTATAACATTGTTAAGATCGGGTTCATGCACCTTGGGAGTAAGCGGATCTCTTAAGAAAATAACAAGGTCGATCTGGTTATGTTCTATCTGAGCTCCTATCTGCTGCTCTCCGCCGAGATGTCCCGCAAGGAATTTATGCACATTAAGATTGGTAACTTCTTCGATAAGTCTGCCGGTCGTTCCTGTTGCATATAACTCGTTTTTGCATAATATGCCTCTGTAAGCTATACAAAAATTCTGCATAAGTTTCTTTTTTGCATCGTGTGCTATTAAAGCTATGTTCATAGAAAATACCCCATTAAATTATATTTTTGCATATCAGTCGTTACTAACTTTTCTCTCTTTCTGAAAACGTACATTCATAACCAGCCCCATTCCGGCGAATAATACCAAAAGAGATGTCAGACCGTAGCTGACAAACGGAAGCGGAATTCCCGTGTTGGGGAAAAGCCCCGTAGTAACGCAAATATTAATCGTACTTTGAAATCCTATAAATGCCCCTATGCCTCCGGCTATTATCTTACCCGCCAGATCAGGGGCTCGGAAAGAAGCAATAAAGCATTCTATCGTTATCAGTATAAGCAGGATTATGATCGTGGCGCTTCCGACAAAACCAAGCTCTTCTCCGGCTATCGTGAAAATAAAGTCGGTCTGGGGTTCGGAGATGAAATCGCCTGTTTTAACGGAATTGACACCTGTATTGTTAAGACCTTTTCCGGTAAGCTGACCGGAACCTATGGCCATGATCGAATTCTGCTGCTGAAAGGCTTCTTCAAGTTCGTATTCATCCGGATGCAGCCACGCAAGGATTCTTAACTGCTGGTAACCTTCCACTATGCCCTTTTCGACAAGGATCGAATTGGGCTGAATCAGCAGTATAAATACTATTATTATCGCCGGAACAGCAATAGCACCAAAAGCTATAAAATATTTATAACTTATTTCGCCGATAAATAAAATGCTGAGGAAAATCAATCCGAAAACAATGGTAGTCGACAAGTCGGGCTGCTTGTAAATCATCGCAAGCGGAACGGCTGTCAGAGCGATCATGAGTAAAATCATATACCATTGATTAATACGTTCTTTAAACTTCATTATAAACTGTGAAAAAAATAGAATCAACAATATTTTTGCCGCTTCGGAAGGCTGGAATCTGACACCGAAAAGCGTAAACCATCGTTTAGCACCAAGCGTAGTATCACCTTTCAGCAGTACCGCCGCAAGCAATCCTATCATGATAACATAATAGGCCGGCCATATTTTCAGCCAGATATGATAATCGATAAAAGAAAGGATTATCATGATTCCCACGCCGGCAATAAAACCCATGAGCTGTTTCTTCATGTTTTCCGGCTGTGCCGAATTGACAAGAAGAACGCCCAGAGTCGTTAACACGCACAAATAAACGATCAATTTGAAATTGTAATCTTTTAATCTGTAATTTTTAAACATTTATTAATCTCCGGCCTGACCATTGTTAAGGGGTGTATTTGCTTCACCGTTCAATAATTCGTCAGTATCGTATAATCCGTAATAATATGCGTAAACGTCTTTTGCCACCTGCGCGGCATTGTTTGAATCGTAACCGTTCATGATTTTAACGGTAACAGAAATTTCAGGATTCACGTAAGGAGCATAAGAAATGAAAATCGCATGACAGGCTTCATTCCATGCTTCCTGAGCCGTACCCGTTTTACCTGCGACTTCAAGGTCATAATCGTAATATACTTTTCTTTCTACAACCTTTCTCATACCTCTCTGAAGAGCGTTCCATACGGAAGGATCGAGATCGACATAGTTTCTGACGGTTGCGGAATTATCAAGTATCATTGCACCGTCGGAATCGTAAATCTTATCAATAAGTGTCAGATTGTATACTGTTCCTCTGTTTGCGACAGCTGTAACATATCTTGAAAGTCCGACGGTCGTATATGCATGAGTACCCTGTCCGATCATGGAAGGTACAGGCTGTTTATCGGATACCTGAGGGTCAGATTCGGATATTTCAACACCTGATTTTTCTGATAAGCCGAACATGTCAGCGTATTTATAAATCTTTTCCATACCGAGCTGTTCGTTGTAGTGTCCGTTATCATTGGCAAGTCTGTAACCAACCTCATAGAAGAAACAGTTACACGAATTTGCGATACCGTCTTCAACGGTAAGATTTCCGTGTGCACCGGGATAAATCCAGCATTTGTGAGGCGAACCGATAAGTTTGTCAAATATACCCTTACACTGAATAGGCGTATCAAGATCTATAACTCCCTCGCTCAATCCTGCAACGGAAGATATGAGTTTAAATGTGGAACCGGGCGCGTTTTTATTCTGCGTTGCATAATTCCATAAAGGTCTCGAATAATCATTATTTAACTGTGCAAGATAATAATTATCGGAATTCGCAAGCCTGTTATTATCGTATGAAGGATATGAAACAAGCGCTATTACATCTCCTGAATTAACATCAGTAATCACACATGATCCGGAACATGGTTCAAGTGCAAGCTGGGCAGGTGTTATCTTAAGGTTTTTGATAAGATCGAGCATAAACACATAAGATGAAATTCCGCCACTTTTCAGAGCACTGATTTCGGAATCCGAAACATCAATAAGATTCTGATCGTAAAGAATGATGCAAAGATCCCTGCCGCTTATGTAATTGCCGGCAATCATGAATTTGTATATCTTCTTTGAAAATTCCTTGTTGTTTAAAAGCTTTTCAAGAGTGATATCCACTATCCTGTCATAAATTTCCTGGGTATCCGCATACTTTGAAGGAAGATCGAGACTGTTTACGTTTATCCAGTTCATATTTATGCAGTATGTAAGATAATCTTTAAGTGAAATGGTTTCCTCTGTAGTCCAGGCTTTATACATTTCATCTTCGGTATCGATAAGTTCCTTGTCGATGATCTTTACGTTGTCCGAATAAAGATAATTGACGATGAAACTCTGATATATCTGATACTCTTTGGGAAGATCCCTGTAAGCTTTTGCATTATTGTCGTAAAGCTGGTTTCTTATTTCAGCAAATACATCTTCCTGTCTTGAAAGAAAAGCATTGTAAACAGACTGTTCCGTCTCTGATGCATACGGCTTTGAAATATGATTAAGATCGATAATATTGTTGTTGATAAGCTGAAAATAAACATCATCAATAGGGATTTTAATATCCGCCTGCTTTGTATTTTCAGTCATCGTAAATTCTTTGATATTATCGATTTTGGAAACCAGGATACCGGCAATACGCTGTTCAAGAAGATGGTAGATCGAAATCTGAAGATCATGGTCAATGGTCAGATATACATCGTTACCGGTTTTTTCTTCTTTGGTTTTCGTCGAATCAAGCACTTTACCGCGGACATCGACGTAAACGGTTTCTTTTCCTTTTATGCCTTTAAGATAATGCTCCTGCGAATATTCGATGCCTGTTTTTCCGACATAATCATTTAATGAATAATCATTGTCGTTCTCGTAATATTCATCATATTCTTCCTGTGAGATCATGCCCGTATATCCGATGATCTGTGAGAAATACAAAGGATCGTTATATCTTCTTACGGATTTCTGGTTGATGGAAACGCCGGGAAGCGTATCTTCATGTTCAAGAATACTTGCAACCGATTTTTCGGATATATCGCTTGCAATGGTTGTACCCATGTATTTTTGATATCTGATAAGAGATAAAGCATATCTTACGGATATAATCCTTACTATTTCGTTTTTGGTATATCCGCCACCGACGACAAAAGAATTCCTGTCATTGGGGTTTTCATAATAACCGATAGCGTATTTCTTTCTGTCACAGAAATAATTGATTACATCTTCGGGGGTTGAATTCTTTTCGTTATAAGACATGTCTGAGGCTTTTGCATGTCCGTAAATATCGGCAAGGAATCTCTGAAGCTGCGTTCCTTCAACAAGGAAATAATATTCATCGTCCTCATTGACTCCGATCTTGAAATCCATTGTGAAATCATCGCCGTTCTTTTCGAGAAGTTTGTATACTTCGTAAATGGTATTGTTAAGCTGCGAATTCTTGGATTTGCCGGATTCAAATATGTCTTCGATATTAACGTCGTAAGAAAGAACATTATATGCAAGAAGTACGCCGTTTCTGTCATATATGTTCCCTCTGATGCCGTCTATCGATTTTTCTCTTATAATCTTAAGTTCGTAGTTGCTTACATATTCTTCGCCTTTTATGATCTGAAGATTGAAAATTCTGAAAATCAAAACAACACCGATACACAAAAACAGGCATATCGGAATAAGCATTCTTGACTTCATGAAATTTATAAAATCTTCTTTAAAGCGCTCGAAAAACATCACGAACTCTCCGCGTTTTTCTTCTTGAATATATATGCTTCAATAATCCAGAGCAAAGGATAAATGATAATTGCAATCAAAAGTGTATATACCATTTCAGGTAAAATTATATTTACAAAATAAAACAGAAAATCGAATCTGCTTCTGAATAAAAACAGGAAAAAGTATGTAAGAAGCGACTGTGCAAGATTACTGCTTGTAATCATGATTACGGGAATTTTAAGATCTCTTAAATAGAAAAAATTATGGAAGAGACCGTTTAAATATCCGACCATCATATAAAGAATCGTATAGAATCCGAATATATCGAATGTACATACATCCATTAAAAAACCGCATGCAAAGCCAACAAACAACCCTTCTCTTTCACCCTGCATAAATCCGGCGCAGGAAACCAGCACAACCATAATGTTTGGAATTATACTGGCAATTTTGAGCATGGGGAAAACAGTTGTCTGTAAAACAAAGAATACGATTATAAGAATTACATCTATTATAAATCTTTTCATGCTGCCTAATTGATTTCCGTTTTAAGTTTTGTAATCACGAGCACCTCGCTTATGTGCTCAAAATTGACACTTGGCGTAATATACCCGGATATCGATAAATGATTGGAATCTTTTTCCATGTACGATATATTACCCACCTGAATACCCGGAAGATAAACATCCGAAATATTGCTTGTAACAACTTTATCGCCGACTTCAACGTCAGTTGCATTATCCGAAAGCTGATTGAAATTGATGAAACCGCTTTCCATCGTAGAAAGGCTTCCAGAAACCATTAAATGATCGTTGGTTGTAAGTACCATACATGATACATTGCTGGTATCGTCGATAATGCTTAATACTCTCGACCAGTTGGAACCTACTTCCGTAATTCTTCCGACCAGTCCGCCGCCCGCAAGGACATTCATTCCTACTTTCATTCCGTCATTTGAACCTTTATCTATAATAAAAGTCGAAAACCAGTTTCCTGTGGAACCCGAAATAACTCTTGCACCCGTTTTGGGATAATCCGAATAGGTCTGATCGAGTTCATAAAGTTTTCTTAAAGAGTTAAGTTCATATTTATCCTGCATAAGAATATTGTTCTCATATGTAAGATCGTCAACCTGCTTCATGAGTTTGTTGTTCTTGTCAACAAGATCGTTAACCTGATTCATAAGCTCTTTCTTCGAATAAAGCTTCTCTCCCACTATGCTTATGCCCTTCTGAAGGGGAACAACGGTAAAAGAAACGATCTCGTTAAAAGGTTTTAAAGGAAGGTCGAACACGAAAGTAAAAAGCATCAAAATAATACAGATTCCGGTAAGAATCATAAGCCAGTATTTTGTCGGTAATTTGTATTTTTCGTCTGGTTTTTTTACTAAAGGGCTCATATTGCTTGATACTGAATTTCAAATTTACATCTTTAATTATTTTTTATACTTCAATTGTAAATTTAATATTTTCGTGCGTTTCTAAACTTCAATTGTAAATTTATTATTTTCGTGTGTTTCTATACTTCAAATGTAAGATTTCTGTATTTTTTGTTTCTGATGATCTCGGCAATACCGAAAATAACGCTGCTTTCGGCATTGTCCGATGTATTGACCTTAAGTCCGGTTCCGTTTGCAACATTCTGACAAAGGTTGCTTACCAGAGAACCGCCGCCGGTAATGTAAATACCGGTCTTGAAAATATTTGCACCGATTTCGGGAGGTGTGCTTTCAAGAAGCTCCTTAACGTTATCGGTAATTGTAAGAAAGCTTTCTTTAAGGCAGTTTTCCATGACTACAGGATCCACAAAGCATTCCACGGGAAGGCCGCTTGCAACGTTTCTTCCGTAAACAACACCTTTTTCACCCGCTCTTTTTAAATCTCCTATCTGCATTTTAATACTTTCAGCGGATTTTGAACCGATGTGAACATTGTATTCTTTTCTGACCGTAGCCTTGATAAGATCGTCGAATTTATTTCCGCCAATCTTTACAAGTTTGGATTTAACGATACCGCCGAATGAAAGGATTGAGATCTCGGTAGTATTGTAACCTACGTCAACGACCATAACGCCCTGCGAACTTTTAACATCAATGTTGAGACCGAGCGCACATGCTATGGATTTTTCGACTACCGATACATTTCTTGCTTTCATGGATGAATCTTCGATAAGTTCGCCGAAAGCTCTTCTTTCAACATCGGTAACATCATGAGGGATCGAAAGGATGTAATCCGAATTTTTGTAATTGCCTTTTGTAATTTCGGAAACGAATAGTCTTAAAAGATCCTGCATATTCTTGATATCCGAAATAACACCGTTGTTGAGGGGTGCGGATACAACAATATTGTCGGGAGCCTTTTCAAACATTTCATAAGCCGAATCACCGTAGGCTATAACATTTTTCTTGTTTTCGATTGCAATCATGTTGCGTTCAACGAAAACTCTTTTTTTCTCATGATTGTATATACAGATTTTGCTGGTACCCAAGTCTATACCGAAAGCATTGTTAGCCAAAACGATTCTCCTTATACATAAAACAAAATATTTCAAAAAATCCGGGGTTGTAATCATGCCCCTTTAAAACAATTAACCCTTATTATATCAAAAAATCGCAGAAAATGAAAGAATCCTATGATTCGGGTATTTCAACAAGCTTTTTTTCGTATATGGCCTGTAAGGATTTGATAATTCCGAGTTTGACATGAGGGAATGTCAGACCACCCTGGAAATAAACGCTGTAAGGCTCTTTTACAGGACCGTCGGCACTGAGTTCTATTGAAGAACCGGAAACAAAAGCACCTGCAGCCATGATAACGTCACAGTCATAGCCCGGCATTGCCCAGGGCTCGGGTTTAACGAAAGAATCAACAGGCGATGCAGCCTGAATGCCTTCGCAGAATGCAATCATTTTTTCTCTGTCATTAAACGTAACGGCCTGAATGATATCATGTCTTTCTTCTTTTGAATCGGGGATTACGGAAAATCCCAGCTTCTCGTAAACATTTGCGGCAAAGACAGCTCCTTTTAAAGCACTTGCTACAACTGTGGGTGATAAGAAAAGTCCCTGATAGAAATCACGAAGGATCCCGAGTGAAGCACCGACTTCTTTGCCGAGTCCCGGCGAAGTAAGTCTGTATGCTGCATTTTCGACACATTCCTTCCTGCCGCAGATATATCCTCCTAAAGGTGCAAGTCCGCCTCCGGGATTCTTTATAAGCGAACCGACTATCATGTCTGCCCCCACGTCCGAAGGCTCAAGTTTTTCCGTAAATTCACCATAGCAGTTGTCTACCATGCAGATAACATCGCTTTTAACGCTTTTGATAAACGAAATCAGTTCTCCTATTTGGGATACAGAGAACGAAGGTCTTGTCTGATAACCTTTGGAACGCTGAATTGTAACGACTTTTGTTTTATCTGTAATGGCTTTTTTAATATTCTCGTAATCAAAAGAATAATCGGGAAGAAGGTCTACCTGTTTGTATATAACGCCGTATTCTTTTAAGGAGCCTTTGCTTTCTCTTATGCCGATAACTTCTTCCAGTGTATCGTAAGGCTTTCCTACAGGGCTTAAAAGCTCGTCTCCGGGCCTTAAATTACTCATGAGTGCAAGGGCAAGTGCGTGTGTTCCGCATGTGATCTGCGCTCTTACAAGAGCATCATCAGTATGAAAAATATCAGCATAGACTTTTTCAAGAGTATCTCTTCCGATATCGTTATAGCCGTATCCGGTTGTTCCGAGCATACATGCTTCGGAAACATTATTCTTCTGCATGGCTTCGATAACCTTAAGCTGATTAATTTCCGCGGTTCTGTCTATCTCATCAAATCTGTCTTTAAGAGATTCGATGATTTTTTCGCAGTAACAAAATACCTCATCCGATATATTAAAACTCTTATAATAATTATCCATAAATACCTTTCTCCTTTAAAACACTCAGAATGAATTCAATCATCTGAGTGTTGTCAAGTTTTCTTTTATTCAGATAAACGGCATCGCTTTCTCTCTTGAAAAATGTTACCTGTCTTTTGGCATAATGACGCGAATTCTGCTTTATCAGTTCTATCGCTCTGTCAAGATCGTAATAACCGTTTTTGTATTCAATGATCTCTTTGTATCCGATCGCATTAAAAAGTCCCGACGACGAAGAATATGTATAATTTGAAAGAAGTGTTTCGACTTCGTTTAAAAGTCCTTCTTCAAGCATCTTATCTACTCTTTTATCTATTTTTTCATAAAGAGTTTTTCTGTCATCGTCTATAACAAAATAAGCAAGATTGTAAGGTGATGTTTTTTCTTTCTGCTCTTTGTTATGGTCGGATATTTTCTTGTTGTGAAGTTCAAAAAATTCTATTGCTCTTATCACTCTTTTTACATTCTGTTTAGGAATGATAATGCAGGACTCGGGATCGATGCTTCTTAATCTTTCAAATAAAGCATCCTCTCCGTTTTCTTCGTAAAACGCTGTAATCTTTTCTCGGACACCGTTGTCGTTTTCTTCGGTAAAATCTATATCTCTTGTGACAGCCTGAATATAGAAGCCTGTTCCGCCTGTGATAATAGGTATGTTGCCCCTTTCATAAATGCCTTCCATCGCTTTAAGGGAATATTCCTTAAAAGCATTGGCATCGAAACTCTCATCGGGTTCAATGATGTCGATAAGATGATGAGGAACGCCCTGCATTTCCTCTTTTGTTACCTTGGCGGTACCGATATTCATATATTTATAAATCTGCATTGAATCGGCGGAGATTATCTCTCCGCCGATTATTTTTGCAATATTAACAGCCAATGCGCTTTTCCCGGTAGCTGTGGCACCGGAAATAACTATCAATGGTTTTCTCATGAAACTATCCTTTTAAACATCTTTTCGAGATCTGTCTGGGATATTCTTATAAGTGTAGGTCTTCCGTGAGGACACTGATAAGGATTCTTTAACGTCATCATATACTCGATAAGTTTTTTGCAATCTTCTTTGCTTATTTTCTGATTGCCTTTGATCGCAGCCTTGCAGGCTCTTGTAGCAATACGTGTTTCAATGATCTCAATGTGAAGCGAAGGCGACACATTAATTAGTTCCGAAAGAATATCGAGGAAGAGACTCTTTGCATCGGAACCGAAAAGATCCGTCGGTATTCCTCTGATAAACAGATCTCTGTCACCGAAATCATTTATGATAAATCCGAATTTTTCGAATTCTTTCTTGTATCTTAAATAAACATCCATTTCGGATTTGCTTAAATTCACAACCTGTGAGATCATAAGCGTCTGCGTTTCGATCTTGTCGTTACGGAATTTTTCCATAAACTTTTCATAAAGAACCTTTTCATGTGCAGCATGCTGATCCATGATAAGCAGTTCCGAATCGGCAAGTATCAGCCAGTAGGTATCGAAAACCTGATCGATAACCTTGAATTTCGATAATTTTGAAGGATCGAATGTCTTCTCGTTAAAGAGTACGCTCTGAGTTTCTTTTCTGACTTCTCTGTGAGTCGTATCTTTGAAACGGTCTGCCTTTTTAAACAGATTATCAACATTTTCCTTGATCGGAGACTGTTCTTCATCATCATCCGCTTTGCTGAAATCTTTAACCCTGAAACTGAATCTCTGATCTCTTGAAACTTCAAAGGAATCATCTGTTTCAATCGGGTTTATATCGTCATTAAGAACCGAATATTTCTTATCGGCATTCTTTAATCTTTCTTCGTCGCTTAACGTATTCTCTCCGAGATTTTCAATGATTCTGGTCTTCTTTTCAAAATCGAAATCATTGAATGCATCATTGGAATCATCTTTCTTTTCAGGCTCCGCAGTTTCCTCGGTATTGATACGAACGACCATGCCGCCGTTTTCAATATCGCTGAAATCCTTATGCTCAATATCATTAAGCCACTGCTCGAAATCATTGCCCTTTGCTTCAGTTGCTTTTTCAGTTTCTTCTGCTTTGATTTCTTCTGTTTTGATTTCTTCGGAATTTCCGTTTAAAGTATCGGAATTATCAGCAAATCTTTCGTCCGAATTCTCAGATGCATTTCCATTTGAGTAAGAATCTGCGGTTTCATAAGAATCTTTATTCTCGAAAGCTTTTTCTTCTGTGACTTCTTCGTTAAACGAAGGTTCGGGAACAGCTTTTTTATAAAGTGCCGAACCGTGTGTATTGCCTTCGTTAGGCTGACTTTCAACATAAGTACTTCCGGAAGGAACTCTGTTTTTAAGAAGAGCCGAACCGTGATTTGAGCTTGAAGAACTGTTTTCAGGTTCGTAAATCTCGTTTCCGTACATATCAAGCTGAACGGAACCCGGTCTGTTTTTAAGAAGTGCCGAACCATGTGTTCCCTGAGACGCACTCTCTTCTGCTCTTTCAGGATTTACGCTTCCGAATAATGCATCTTCTCTTGAAGCCATCCAGTCAAAGTTTTTAGGTGTTTCTTTTACTTCGTTTTCTGTTGAAACAGGTCTTTCGAAACTTTCACCGGCCTGTGAAGCGGCTTCTCTAAAACTCTCTTCAACTCTAGAATCCGCTCCTTCAAACTCAACTCTTTCAGCGCCGTCTATATTTTCCTTGACGTTTTCGTTTTCAGGGAAAGATACTTTCTCATCGTCGTCATCGTCGGGATTCTGCATGCGCTCAGCGAGTTTATCATATTTGGATTTATAAGAAATCGTTGTAATATGATTCATGAATTCATTGTTGGGCTTTGTTTCCACATTGGGTGTGTTTTCAAAATCAACAGTGAATTCTTTTGATTTATCATTGGGTTTTGTTGATTCATCCTCTTCCGTTTTTGGGGTCATGGGTACGGGTGCATCATAGCCCTTCTGAATAACATGAGTATTCTTTTCATAAACCTTTTCAAAAGGTTCGGGTGCACGTTCAAGGGGTTTCTTTTCTTCCTTGAAATTAAACGCACTCGGAATAAGTTCGTTATCAGTTAAAGTCTTATTGATTGTTTTATTTAATATATCAACCAAAAATTCACCGTTAGTGATTCTGACTTCGCTCTTTGCGGGATGAACGTTAACATCAATTCCGAAAGGATCGAGTTCTACAAAAAGAACAACAAACGGGAATTTATGCTGCATAAGGAAATTACGGTATCCTTCTTCGATTCCTCTTGTTACGAAATCATTCTTTACATATCTTCCGTTAATGAAATAATTTTCGCCTGATCTTGAAGGTCTGCATGCTTCGGGTTTTGTGATGAAACCTGTAATTTTGATGTAGTCGTCTTCATAGTCCAGAGGAAGAAGCGCATCATGAATTTCTTTACCGTAAATTCGATAAATTACATCTTTGATATTGCCGGAACCGCTGGTCTGAATTTTTACGGAACCGTTAACGATTAACTGGAATGCAACGGAAGGATTCGAAAGAACAAGTTCTTCCATCATCTCGATAATTTTTGTTGCTTCCGATGAAGCAGAATTTAAGAACTTCTTTCTTGCGGGAACATTAAAGAACAAATCACGGATAATAATGGTTGTTCCTTCGGGCGCTCCTGCTTTTGTAAGTTCGATTACGCTTCCGCAGTCCAAATCGATTTTGGTACCCATCAGTTCATCTTTGGTTTTGGTGATCATCTGGGTATGCGAAACAGAGGCTATGCTGGCCAAAGCCTCACCTCTGAATCCCAAAGTGTTTAAGAAGAATAAATCTTCGCTCGAAACAATTTTGCTTGTAGCATGACGTAAAAAAGCAGTAGGTACTTCTTCATAAGGAATACCTCTTCCGTCATCGGTTACTCTGATATAGTCAATGCCTCCGCCTTTAATCTCGACGGAAA
Organism: Lachnospiraceae bacterium; assembly: GCA_024684055.1. Lineage (GTDB taxonomy): Bacteria > Bacillota > Clostridia > Lachnospirales > Lachnospiraceae > UBA3766. The sequence continues at coordinate 21,801 of JAIKXN010000065.1, forward strand.
TATTATCAGAACCTGCATCTATAGCATTCTCCACAAGTTCTTTAACAACATTAACCGGTTTTTCGATAACCTCCCCTGCAGCTATCTTGTTAATAGTGTTGTTGTCAAGAATTCTAATCATAGTTTAATCCTATTTTTACATTTACACTGTAACCTGTATAAAGTATTTAACCCGTCAAGAGGAGTCATATTCGAAACATCCAACTCCTCAATCTCTTTTATTATATCACTATCTGACGTCATGTCCAATAAAGTTAACTGTCCTAAATCAACTTCTTCGTAATTTTTTGCTTTTTTCTTTGAAGAATTTGATGTCTGAGGCACAATATCCTGCATTTTATCGATAATATTGTTCTCGGAAAGTTCTGATAAAATTACTTTTGCCCGTTCTATAACCAAATCGGGAACGCCTGCAAGTTTTGCGACCTGAATACCGTAGCTTCTGTCTGCGCCGCCTTTTATAATCTTTCGAAGGAAAATGATGTTGTCTCCGTCTTCTTTAACGGCAATGCAGTAATTGTTTACATTGGGAATTTTCCCTTCCAGTTCGGTCAATTCATGATAATGCGTTGCAAATAAGGTTTTCGCACCGAGTATTTTCTGATTGGCAATATGTTCTATAACGGCCCATGCAATCGACAAACCGTCGAGTGTTGATGTGCCTCGTCCGATTTCATCAAGGATAAGCAGTGAATCTTTTGTCGCATTTCTTAAAATGTTTGAAACTTCATTCATTTCGATCATGAATGTCGACTGACCGCTGGATAAGTCATCGGATGCACCGACTCTTGTAAATATCCTGTCGCATACGGAAATATTAGCTTCCTTGCATGGAACAAAGCTTCCGAGCTGAGCCATCAGAACGATAAGCGCAGTCTGTCTCATGTAAGTCGATTTACCCGCCATATTCGGTCCGGTAATAACAGAAATATTATTCTTTTTATTGTCAAGAATTGTATCGTTCGGAATGAACTGGCTGTCCGGAATCATCTTCTCGACAACGGGATGACGGCCTTCTTTTATGTTTATCGTACCTTTATCGTTTATGGAAGGACGAACGTATTTGTTTGATTCAGCCACATATGCAAGCGAACAGAATGCATCAAGGTATGCAAGAGCTTTTGCTGTTTTCTGGATCCTTAAAAGGTTTTCCTCGATAAACACCCTGATTTCCTCGAAGATGTCATATTCAAGCGTACAGAGCTTGTCCTGTGCATTTAAGATCGTATCTTCAAGTCTCTTTAATTCTTCGGTCGTATATCTTTCGGCATTGCTTAAAGTCTGTTTTCTGATGTATTCTGCGGGAACCATGTCGATAAAAGATTTCGAAACTTCAAGGTAATAACCGAAGACCTTATTGTATTTAACTTTAAGAGTTTTGATACCTGTTTTTTCTTTTTCGGATGCTTCCAGAGCTGCGAGCCAGTTCTTGCCTTCGCTCTTTGATTTTCTGAGATAATCTATATTTTCATCGTAATTGTCTTTAATTATTCCGCCTTCTCTTACGGAAAAAGGAGGATCTTCGATAATCGCCCTGTCAATTTTTTCATATACGTCGATAAGAGGATCGATATCGTTAAAAATTTTTTCGATCAATGGAACTTTGCAGTCAACGAGAGACTGTTTGATATAGGGGATCATTTTAAGCGATTCTTTTACCGCGATCATATCCTTGGGATTTATCGTCTTATAACTTACTTTTGCAAGAAGTCTTTCTAGATCGTAAACGGGAGCCAGGCATTCTCTTATTTCTTCCCTGATAACCAGTTCGGAATAAAGATAATCTACAGCATCAAGTCTTTCGATGATCATGTCTTTGTTAACGAGAGGCTGCTGAACCATGGTTCGAAGCGTTCTTGCACCCATGGCTGTTTTGGTTTTATCGAGAACCCAGAGAAGTGTTCCTCTTTTCTGCTTGTCTCTCATCGTTTCCGTAAGTTCAAGATTTCTTCTGGTTGAATTGTCGATTACCATATATACGCTGTTTGAAGTCGGTGCAAGATTGGTAATATGATTAAGCGGAATCATCTGAGTTTCGTTTAAGTATGTAAGAAGCGCTCCGGAAGCGATAATTCCGAGTTCGTAATCATCTATGCCCATTCCCACAAGAGAATGAACTTTAAAATGCTTTAAAATGGCTTTTTTGCATGCGCTTTCCTCGAAGTAATAATCATCAAGTCCTGAAACCTGTGTTCCGACTTTGCTTCTTAATTCTTCGAGATCTATGCCTGCAGAAAAAAACTGTGAATTGCAGATTATCTCCGCAGGTTTGTATTTGCAGATTTCATCATAAAGATTCTTGATTCCGCTGATTTCGGAAAGGAAGAAATCTCCCGTTGTAACATCACAAAGAGAAAAACCGATATTGTTAAGATAAATGAAAACGCTCATAAGATAATTATTGCTGTTTTCATCAAGTGACATTGCATCAAGATTGGTGCCGGGAGTTACGATTCTTGTAACTTCTCTTTTTACCAGACCTTTTGCAAGTTTTGGATCCTCAACCTGTTCGCAGATGGCAACTTTATAGCCGTTTTCAACAAGTTTTGTTATATAAGGTTCAACAGAATGAAAGGGGACGCCGCACATCGGAGCACGTTCTTCAAGTCCGCAGTTCTTTCCCGTTAAAGTGATCTCAAGAACTTTTGATGCAGTAAGTGCATCATCAAAAAACATTTCATAAAAATCGCCAAGACGATAAAAGAGAATGCAGTCTTTATAATTTTCTTTTGTTTCAATATATTTTTGCATCATCGGCGACAAGCCGGAATTATTTGCAATATCATCAAAAGACATAATAAATCTCCATTCTCCCATCAGTAATCAGTAAAAACAATGATCGTATCATTGCGGTATAACATATTAAATTATCAAACAAAAAATTTATTGAATCTCGCCGATATAATAAAATCCTTTGCATTCTGCGCATTTTACATTGACAATCTTTCCGATCAGATCTTTGCTGCCTTTAAAATGCACGATCGTGTTGTTTTCAAGTCTTCCGGTTAAATACTCCGGATCCTGTCTGTTGACTTCTTCAACAAGAGCAGGCAAAACTTTATCCTGCATAAGTTTTACTCTTTCTCTCGCGGTTTCCTGAACACAGTTTAAAACTCTGTCAAACTGTTCTTTTACAAAGTTTTCGTCAAGCTGTTCCATGGAAGCGGCAGGAGTTCCGGTTCTCATCGAGTAGATAAATGTAAAGGCATTATCATACTGAACTTTTTTTATAACATCTATTGTATCATCAACATCTTCTTTGGTTTCCCCCGGGAACCCGACAATGATATCCGTGGTTATCGAAATATTGGGTATTTCACGTCTTATTTTCAAAGCAAGTTCAAGATATTTTTCCTTGTCATAAACTCTGTTCATACTCTTTAAAATCCTTGAACTTCCCGACTGAAGCGGAAGGTGGATATGATGACAGATTTTCTTTGATTCCTTTATCGTCTGAATAAGTTCATCCGACAGATCCTTGGGATGTGAAGTCATGAATCTTATTCTTTCGAGGCCTTCTATTTTTTCAACTCTTCTCAAAAGTTCGGCAAAAGAAATCGGTTCGCTTAAATTCTTTCCGTACGAATTGACATTCTGACCGAGAAGCATTATTTCAACACAA
>JAIKXN010000084.1 GCA_024684055.1 Lachnospiraceae bacterium
GATGCCGACATACTTCTTATTGACGAGATTCTTGCGGTAGGCGACGTGGCTTTCCAGGCTAAGTGCTTTAACAGATTAAGACAAATTAAGTCTGAAGGAACCACGATAGTCATAGTATCTCATTCGCTTGGACAAATCGAACAGATCTGCGACAAGAGCATCTGGATCCATGAAGGCGTTGTAAGAGCGGAAGGCAATCCTTATGATGTCGATCCCGAATACATGAATTTTATGGCCGGAAACAGCATTTCTTCCAAGAACAAAGCAAAGGAAGAAAAGGCGAATGAGACCAGCGAGGGCGAAGCAGCGACCAAAGAGTCTTCAAAAGATGAGAAACGCTGGGGTTCTAAAGAAATCGTGATGAATAAGATTTCTGTACTTGATGATACGGGAAAAGAACGAAAAGCATTCTTTAATACCGAACCCATCCGGATAAAGATTGACTATTCCAATAAAGCCGACATAGAAGGAACCGTTGTCGGAATAGCCATTCACAGAGACGATAAGGTGCATATTTACGGCACCAATACTCTTATAGATATTTCAAGACAGCTGCCTCTTAAGAAAGAGGGAACGATAACTCTTGATATCGACAATATACCTGTTAATTCGGGCAATTACATATTCGATCTGGCTTTCCACAGACCGGACGGTTTTGAATATGATTTCTGGAGAGATGCTTTCAGACTGGAGATCATGAATGCCAAAGCCGAGGTGGGCGAGATCAGTCTGCGTCATACCTGGCATACGGATGCCGAATAGAGGTTGAGAGGCATATATGACGAATAAAGAAAAAGATATATATTCCAAATTATATGACATAACACAAGAAAATCTCGTTAGGGCGACAGGCAAAACGATGCCTACATTCAAGGAAACTTTTATGGCTGCCGTTGATCTTGATTCTTCCCAAGTAGATCTGTCTCCGGCTTATGACATGCCAACAGATAAATACATGCAGGTTTTGTATTATCTCACATACCAGAGATGGGTTGGACAAGACGAAGAAGAGAAGTATAAGGTTGAAAATTACAGTTCGGAAGATGAATACAAGGGCGAGATACTTAAGGATGTATTCGAGTCTACGGAGAGAGTCATCACAAAAAGCGTTGTAAAGAATTACATCGATTATTCGGATTCCGATATTAAGTCCGTAGGAAAGTTAAAAAGAAGCATAAGACGCTTTCTTACAAAGATAAAGGCTGCGATCCCTTTGAAATACAAAATGGCCGTAAAAAAAGCATTCTTAAAAGTCATAAAATGATAAATAAAGGTCTCAGATGCAAAAGATATATATTGATGTTTCAAAACTGACTACAATATCATATTTGACGGGAATTCAGCGTGTCGTAAGAAATGTATCCTGCGAGATGTACAAGGTGATCCCCGAAAGGCTTTGCTTTCTGGCATTTGAAGACAAAGAAGATTCGTACAGAGTGCTCGATACGGATAAGTTTATCGCTTACTTGGAAGGCGACAAGAGTCTTGAGGGAAAGATATTCTCGGGCAGAAGCATAAAGATTTCCGAGATGAAGCCCGGAGACATCTTTTTTGAGATAGATGCGATATGGAATACATCGTATAAAAGAAGCGTTCTACTGCCGAAACTTAAGAGATACGGAGTAAAGATCGCCGTATATATTTACGACATCCTTCCGATCATTCTTCCGCAGTATACGCATGATAATACCAGATTTAATTTCATGAATTATATCGGTGCGTATCTTCAGTATGCGGATGTTTTAATAGTATCTGCAAAGAGCACGCTTGATGAGATATATAAATTGTCTGACAGGCTCGGGCTTCCACATATTCCGGGATTTGTATCATGGCTCGGTTCGGATTTTAACAAATCGAATGATCAGGAAAAGAAGGAACTTACGGAAAACGATCTTCCCGAGGATGTAAAAAAGGCAGTAAGCCGAAAATATATCTTAAATGTCGGTACGATAGAACCCCGAAAGAATCACGACTACTTAATAGATGCGTTTGAAGAAAAACTTTTTGATGAAGGATTAAACCTCGTATTTGTCGGCAGGATCGGATGGAATGTTGACAAGCTTAAGGAAAGAATAGATAACCATCCAAAGCTTAATGAGAATCTCTTTCATCTTGAGGGACTCAATGACGAGGCATTAAATTACCTTTACTCACATGCCTATATGGTTGCTTTCCCTACGTTTAACGAAGGATTCGGTCTTCCGATAGTGGAAAGCCTGCAAAGAGGCACTCCGGTAATGGCATCGGACGTTCCCGTTCTTCGAGAAGTAGGCGGAGAGTACTGCGATTATTTCGATCCCAACGACTGCAGGGATTTTATAGATAAACTTAACGCATATCTTAATGATGAAGATAAGTACAACAGAAAAAAAGAATCCATAAAGGACTATACTCCGTTTACCTGGAAGGAAACGTCCGAGCGGATAATCGAGGCTCTGGATTCTTTAAAGAAAGCTGAAAGAAAGCCAAACAGAAACGCCTCTCAGTTAGTTATCCTTTCGGCCAGAGCAGAGAATATAAAAAGAAGTATCCCGTATATCGAAGAGTATATGTCTTTTATCGAAAAGCTTCTTATCTGCTGTCCCAGAAAGCTCTCGGATGAGATGAAGAGCATTAAGACAAAGAGACTTACGATAGATGTTCTTACGGACGAGGAAATATTAAACGGGGAAGCATTGCCCAAAGACCATGGCACGAGGAACTTTTTCTTAAGGTGCCTTGCAATGAAGAGTCCCAAAGTGGACGATGTCTTTATTATGAGCGATGACGATTACAGACCGCTTAAAAACGTGGATCTTAAATATTTCGTGGATGATGATTCGTACAAGGCTTATTACTTCTATGAGTTAAACGAATGGAAGGGTCTGGTCGGCGGATTATCCTCGTATGACAGATATATATTCAGGACAAGAGACTTTGTAAATGAGAATCATTATCCGGGATATGCATATTCGAGCCATATGCCGCAGATTATAGATAAAACCCTTTATCTTGAGATGATAAATGAGCATAAAGGCATTGAAAAGACGGGACTTGATGAGTGGAGCAGTTATTTTAACTATGTACAGTACAGGTTCCCTGATCTTATAGAATCAAAGCCTTATTCGACCGTTTGCTGGCCGGGACTTTTATCCGACTGGAAAATGTCGGTTAAACCCGAAGAGTATGTATTCGAAAACTTTTATGAGGAATCATACAAAGAAGGCGAGATCTTTGAGGGCTTGTCTACGGGATTCGGTGAGGATTACGAAAAAGATAATGCGGTCAAGCTTGAGAGGATCGAAAAACGAAACAATGATTACTTCGCATGGATGCAGGAGTATGAAAGATATATTGAGAGAGCAAAGAAAGACAGACTTGAGATACCTTCTTTCGTGATAAGCTGCATCAATGATCGTTTAAGGATCGGAGCGCCCGAAAGAATAGAGCTCTTCGCGGAGTCGATTGTTCATATCCCATTTGCGTTTGTTGGTGAAAAAGAGGGGCTTTCCTTACAGCTTGTAATAGCAAAAGAAAATGCAAATATTATAAAGACTCCCGTAATGAAACTTGATATGAACGATATGGAATTGCTTAATCATTCGTTTGATGTCGTATTAAGATGCGGAGAAAAAGGTACAAAGAAGGGCAATTATTCTCTGATCATAAGACTGGATGACGGAAAAGAGACCAAGGAAAAGAGTATCGCATTAAAACTTTTATAAGCGTATATTCGGAGGATGAAAGTGAGCGAAAAGCAGACAAACGGACTTAATATCAACATGATCATGGATGATATTTTAAAAGAGTCCGAAGAGATAAAAAAGAATAATGTTTCGGCTTCTGCAGAAAAAGAGCACAAAGAGCCCAAGTATAAAAGGCTTGTGCTTCTTGATACTCTGTTACCCGGAGACGATGATGCTTTTGCAAAGGCTTTCGTTAAAAAGGTACTGGGCAAAGAACCGATAGACAGCGAATGCGATGCAATCAAGAAAAAATTAAAGAAGTTTTCGGACAGGGAAAGCTTTGTTTACGACTTTGCCAATTCGAGTGAAGGAAGAAAACTTCCCATTGAGGTTGTCGGATTTACAAAGGTTTATATGAACGATCTGATGTCTTTTGACGGCATGGAATTCATCGAGAAATGTTTTCTCTTCATAATGCAAAGAAGAGTCGATGAGAATGCAAGAACGATCTTTTATGACAAGCTGACAAAGGGCGTTACAAAAGAACAGATGATATATGAGTTCAGAAATACTCCCGAGGGCATTGAAACCAATGTCGAGATTATCGGACTTGAGAAGGCATTCAAAACACAGAGAACAAAGAGACTTCCACAGATTGCAAAAGAAACGCTTTACAGCCTCATTCATGTAAGACGAATAAGACTTGAACTTGATACAGCCACCGGCCAGATAGCTGCACTTCAAAGAAAGTGCAATGAACTTCAGCAACTCAACGAAGACTTAAATAAAAAGATCGATGCTGAAACCAAAAGGATTGATGAAGAGATAAGAAAGATAAAAGACTGCGAGTTTACCGGAGATTTCTTAAGGAAACTCAATTATTTATCGAGTGCATATCCTACAGTGT
>JAIKXN010000098.1 GCA_024684055.1 Lachnospiraceae bacterium
AACCCGTATAAATACTGGACGAATTTGTAGAAGGCGAAATAAGCGTCAAAAATAAAAATTTTGATAAAATATATGCTTGACTATATAAAATGGAAATATGAGGCATATGGACGTGTTACAAAGCATATAAAAGAAGAGGCCGAAGCCCCTTCTTTTTGATGAACTGATATTTTATTGTTAAGCGGACCGCTTTGCATCGATGATCTCGATCTGAGGTGTTACCATGCCTTTGAACGTATTGAACGATAACGTTCCGATAATATCGATCGGAGAATCATCTTCGGCGAGTCCCTGCATAGCGTCGGCCATGTGGAAGCCGATCGCTGAGACTTTACCACAGGAAATCTTAACGGTTGTCTTGTCAGCTCCAATGAGCTTTTTGTATGCACCGTAGCTTTCGCTGGGCACAAAACCGTTTACGCGGAATACCGGGAGCGGATTACCTTCTCCATACGGCTCGTATTTTCCCATCTCCAGAAGAGCGTCCTTGATCTCGTCAACACTGATGTCGATATCGTAATAAATATCATTTACCGACTCATTTTCAAAATCAGTTGCGTTGTTGATGAGTTCTTTCCTTAATATATCAAGATGTTCTTTCTTTAAAGAAAGTCCGGCTGCGCCGGCGTGACCGCCGTACTCGAGAAGGAGATAACTTACTTCGTCAAGTTTTTCTTTGACGTTGTAGTTGCCGCAGGATCTTGCGGATCCCTTTAATGTTCCGGCCTCTGTGTTTGTTACAACGATAACCGGAACTTTGTATTCCTCACATAAGGAGCCTGCAATAATACCTACAATTCCTTCCTTAACGTCTGGGACGTAGATCAGCATCGGGATATCCTTTCGGATATTTTCTGCTTCAATGATTTCGTGTGCTTTGTCGATGCCCTGAGCTTTGTATTCCTTTCTTTTCTTATTAATTTCGATAAGACGAACAGCCTGGCGAACTGCCTCTGTTTCATCATCGTCATAAATAAGAAGTGATACGGAATCGTTTGCCCCTTCGTCATTCAGTCTTGATACGGCGTTTAAGATCGGAGCAACAGTAAAACCGACGTCTTTTGACGTTATCGAACTTGAAAGCTCGCATGACGAAAGAAGCGCGTGTAATCCTTTCGTGCACAGATGTTCAGAAACAAGAACCTTTAACCCGTTTCGAACGATCACATAGTTTTCTTCTTTCAGTTCCATAACATCGCCGATGGTTCCGATCGCTGCCAAGCCTAAAAGCTTGTCGCAAAACGGCTTCTCATAATCAAGAAGTTCGCACGCAAACCGATAGGTAAGACCTGCTGCACAGTAACCTGCAAAATCAGCGGAGTTTTCGATCGCATTCGGATCGATGTTGATATCTGCGTTCGGCAGAACAACGTTTCCGTTGTTTACCTCCGGCTGATGATGATCGATTACAACGACAGATAATCCCTTTTTCTTTGCCATTCGGATCACGTCTGTCTGTGCGATACCGTTATCACATGTAATGATCAATCCTTCATTGATTTCGTCAACGATTGTCGGATTAATCCCGAAGCCTTCTGTAAAGCGTTTCGGTATGCGGTACGACACGTTTGTGAATCCGGCATGACGCAGAGCCATGTACAGGATCGATGTTGATGTAACACCGTCGCAGTCGTAATCACCAACGATCGTAACCTTTTTATCTTTAAAGGTTTTTACGAAAGCAACCGCTTCTTTTAGCAGATCGATCCGGTAATTATGCGCATACGATTTCCGAAACCAATCATTAATCTCGTCTAAAGATGAAAGATCATGGTTAGACAAGAACGCGTCTTTTACGCCTTTTACGGCGTTGTTTCTTTTTATCCAGTTCATTTTATTCCTCCTTTTAATTATATTTTTACGAAAATCAAAATAAATATGAATGAAAAACGGATAAAAAGAGATTTTGATCTTATTTTGTACGGAAAATGTAATTATCCGGTTTGCTCTCTCATATTTAGAAAAGATTTTTGAAAGAATACTTTATACAGAAAGGAGCAATACATTTATGAAAGGTCTTCTTATCGCTGAAAAGCCCAGTCTGAAAAGGACGATTGAGGCGGTCTATAACAAACATCGTGATGAAATTCCTTATGAATTAAAATTCATGGATCAGCGCGGTCATCTTTTTACTTTAAAAAATCCAAACGAAATGGATGAAGAATTAAAAGACTGGAGCTGGGATACACTTCCAATCCATCCGGAAAACTATGGTGGATGGACGTATAAACCGATCGAGGATAAGAAAGTCGGAAATTTCTTAACCGCAAAAGAACGGTACGCAGCCATCAGCAAGGAATTAAAAGAAAATCATTATGATTTTATCGTAAATGCAGGCGATCCGGACCAAGAAGGAGAGCTTCTTATCCGAATCGTTCTTGATCTTGCCTTAAAGAACAAACTCCCTGTAAAAAGATATTGGTCAAACGATACCACAGAGCCGAAAGTGTTGGACGCACTTCAGAATTTAAAAGATGATGATAACGATCCGATGCTTAAAAATCTTCTTGCGGCCGCATACGGAAGACAGCATTCCGACTGGCGGTTTGGGATGAACGTATCGCGAGCAGCTACGTTGAGAATGGGTGCGAGAGCGGCATGCGGACGTGTTAAGACGCCTATTCTAAGTATTGTATGCGCAAGAGAAAACGAAATACGAAATTTCAGGCCGACAACATGTTACGGCGTAAAGAGTAATTATGAAGATGGTTTTTCCGGTCAGATGTATGAGCCGACAGGTTCCACATCGGAAGAGGAGAGTAACGAAAAAGAAGAAGATGCTGCTGAAAAGGGCATGGTTTATTTTGACACAAAAGAAGAGGCGGAAGCTTGCATTGCATCTCTTTCCAATGATGGAAGAGTGATCAAGTTTGAGAAAAAGAGAGTAGAGACGCTCCCTCCGAAACTGTTTAAACTTGCGACATTACAGATAGAAGCCGGTAAACATGGATACAGTTCTCAGCAGACGCTTGAGATAATCCAGGGCCTTTATGATAAAGGTTATCTTTCCTATCCCAGAACGGATTGCGAATATATTTCCAGCAACGAAAATCTGCGCGCTTTCATTAATTCGGCAGCAAAAGTGCCTTCTTTGGAGAGTTTCGCTGAATCGATCGATAACAGTGCGATCGGGAAGGTAAAAGCAACAAAGAAGTGGGTAAACGATAAAAAACTTACCGAGTCTGGACACTCTGCGTTAGTACCGACGATCAAGCATCCGAATTATGATGAATTTAATGAAGATGAAAAGAAGATGTATGAGATTGTATGTAGAAGATTTTTATCCATCTTTCTTCCTCCGCTTGTTCAAAATAAAACAATGCTTCTTGTTCAGGTCGACGATCGGGTATTCAAAAGCAACGGAAAAACTTTAATCGATGCAGGTTACACCAGGATTTACGGTTCAACAATCAACGATGTGGACATGCCGGAGTACGAAGAAGGCGAGCCGATCATGGTAGAAAAATATGAAATAGCAGAAAAAACGACAAAATGTCCTTCGCGTTTCACAGATGCCGACCTGATTGCCGCATGCGAGAATCCGAAGAAATATTTAAATGACGAAAGATTGAAGCAGATCACGAAAGAATTAAAGATCGGCACGCCGGCTACAAGAGCCTCTATTATCGAAGAATTAATCCAGAGAGATAAATATCTGAAACGGGAAAAAGAGAAAAAGACGGAATATATCGTTCCTACTGAAACCGGAGAAGGTATTTACGAGAACTTAAAGGATTTTTCCATTTGTAAGGTAGATATGACTGCCGAATGGGAAGAAAAACTTGAAAAAGTCCGTATGGGCGAAATGTCTTTGGACGAACTGGAAGATATTATGAAAAAAGATGTTGAAACACTGGTAAACGAGATCAAGAACGCATCCATGACAAGTTTAAGTCAGCGTAGTGCGGTGATCACCACCTGCCCGAAGTGTGGGGGTGACATTAAAGAAGGAAAAACCGGATTTTACTGTACCGGATACAAAGAAAACGGATGCACGATCGGCACGTATGGGAAGATCTGTGACAGCAAGATAAAAGGCAGTGAATTTGCATCGCTTTTAGCTGGTGAAGAAATTGTCAAGAACATTAAAAAGGGCGATAAAACATGGGATCAAAAGCTCAAATACAACTTTGATACCTGTAAGATCGAATTCGTAAAGTCTGAGTACACGCCGTCTGAAAAGAAAGAATCCGATTACAGTTGCCCGAACTGTGGAAATTCCATGATGGAAGATGATCGTGTTATTAAGTGCGATTGCGGTTTCTCTTTCTGGAAAACAACGTGTGGCGTAAAACTTACCGACGAACAGATACGAAATTTCTTTGAGAATGAAGAAACGGGAATCATTAAGGGGCTAACCTCAAAAGCCGGCAAAAAGTTTGACGCAAATATCGTATTAAATGACGAGCGTACCGGA
>JAIKXN010000120.1 GCA_024684055.1 Lachnospiraceae bacterium
GTAATAGGGAACCTTCGCCGAATCCTGATGCATCTCAATGGCAAAAACTATTCCGAAGGCAATCAGCCCCAATGCTCCCAAAACGATAAATATCCAGAAAACCTTATGAAAAACAACCCATAAAATAACAGGGACACAAGCACCGACAAGTAAACTTGCGCCTATCCATATCCCGCCGTAGCTGTTTGAATTTATCTTCGGAATCCGCATATTTTCTCCTCGATTAATTTCCGTTCACCCTTTTATCATCCTGAATCAGACAGAGTACGGTTAAATCGGTTATTACTGTTCTGTCTTTTTATCACTCAGTTTTCATTTTCTTTTATCTGTATGTTTTGAAACTCACATTACTTCAAGCTCTTGTCAACATAAGCCAGTTCCTTTTTTTCAAGAAGTCTGTCGCCATCAAAAGTCATTTCAATTACGTATGGCATCCAGTGCATTATCCTTTTAAAATCTTCCACGCCGAAACTGTTGTCATAGTAATTAAGAATCGTACTTAATGCAGTCCCGTGCGTGCCGATTACAACCGTTTTTCCCTCATAATCATGCAAAACTTCTTTGAAAGCTTCCATGTTTCTATCCTGAACGGACCTTAAATTTTCGCCGTCTTTTTCGACAAAATCAAAATCCACCCATCTGTTTTCAAGATAATCTTTTCCTGCTTCGTCGCCGACTTTTCTCTCGCGAAATCTTTCATCCGTTTTTATTTCCATTCCGAAATAAGCAGCTGTCGGCTCTATTGTTTCGATGCTTCTTTTAAAAGGACTGCAAAGAAATGCATCTATTTTTCGGTCTTTTAAAGTATCAAGCACAACCTGTCTTTCTCTTAAACCTTCATCTGACAAAGGTTTGTTTCGGTCATCGTGATAAGGGTGAACAGGTCTCGCATGCCTTACGAATATTATTGTTGTCGGCTTTTTTTCCATTTATGCCCCCATGTTTTTCTCTGTATTTGGGAAACTTCCGAATTTGAATATTACTGCAAATTCTTCATTACAAAACCACCTGTACAAACAGCCTGAGTTTTTTACTTCTTTAAAATATCCATTATGCCCTGAATAATTTCCGGATTGTCATAACCTTTTCCCATTCTTCCAGCCAGGCCGTACTGCATTGTATCGGCAAAATTATCCGCCATGCATTCCTCGGGATCAATTACATAATTGGTATTGCTTCCAAAAACCTCATCGAGATTCGATACCCGGTCAAAGGTATAATATGTATCCGTTCCGTCAATCGGAACAAGTACCGGTTCGTTAAGAAATACCATTGACGAACCGCTTTGAGCATAGTCAGTTGTGCAGAGCCATACAAGGAAGCAGTCCGTTTCATTACCGTCGATAATGAAAGATGCGTATGAATCATGACGCTCGACATCCGGATTTTTGAAATACAAGTCGCGAACGCAGGGAGGCATTTCAAAATCGGAATCCGAAACGGTGAAATTGATAAGCGAATACATCTCTGCCCTGAAATCGGGATTATTTCTGGAAAGAGTATGGTAAAGTTCATGCCACATCAGATGCTCAAAATACTGGCCTGCCCCCGGAATAAGTCCGATAACTATGTTCATGGAACTAAGATAAATTTCATTGCCGAGCGTAAATCCGCTGTTACCACCTTCTGTGGACATTTTCGTCTTTATATATACTACTTCTTCCGACTGCGGAAGTGTATAGCCGTTTTTCTTAAGTTTACGTGCCATTTTGGCAATGCGGCAATTCATCAGATATTTTTCCAAAGGATTGAAGCTTTTGATGTCATTGGCACTTACCTCGAGAAATTCATCCAAAGTCCCACCGCTTTTTTTCAGTCTGTAATCAATATCATTCTGTGTAAAATCACTGTAATATTCAGTCTTTGCCAGGAAAAGTTCTCTTCCTTCTTTTGCGGAAGCAAAGTGATGCGGAATCTTCCTTGCATTTATTGTCGGTATAAGAATAATTAAAGCAATCAGGACCAAAACCGCAATTGCAATTATCAGCAATATCCTTTTAACCGATGTTTTCTTTTCATTCGAAGCTGTTTTCTTTTCGTTCAAAGTCTCTTCCTCTTTTGTCGCATTATTTGATAAATATTTATTTACGGGCATCAGCTTGCCAGTTTTTCAATTCGGGTTCTTTTTTCCAATCTTACCGGTCAAGAAAAGAATCCCAATCTTTCACCGTATATCTTGTTATCTTATACCCTTTTTGAAACTTATTAAGCATTTCAATCTTTTTTTGATAATTATTTGAAATAATATCAGCCCGGTATTCATCAATTTTATTTTCAATATAGAATTCTTTGGTTTCCTCCTTGGTCGGAAGTTTTTCTACATCTATCGCATTTTTATCAGTTACATATTCAAGCATCTTTTCTTCGTATTTGGTCATGGAACTGATCGGAATATTAAGTATTTCGTTTGCCGTCATATTATAACAGTCTTTATAAAACATTGAATTTCCACAGTCAAAAACAGGTGCAAGACCTGAAATTTTTAAAGTGTCAGGATCTCTTAATACACCAAAATTCTGATAATGACGATCCGTGTTGGTCATCACAAAATCCAATAAAGTCTGATAGTCCATAAAAGAACGTACATCCTGTTCATCCAAACCAAATTCTTTGCAAAGATTAATGTATTGCTCATAGTTGGAAAGGAAATTTTTTTCGCTCTTATAAGCCGTAAAAATATAAGCCGCAACAAATTCCAATTTTGCATTTGTAAAAAATCTGCAGGTACAGCTTTCACATTTATTATCCTTAAATTGCAGGCGATATTTCACATAATCGGTAAAGCCCTGCTTTTCATTTATTAAATTCGAAAAAACTTCATTAATGCATTGCTCTCCCAAATGCGTTTCTCTGTATTTTTTTAATATCCATTCGTTATTTTCAAAATAAGCCTCTTTATCCATGCTGCCGTTTAACGATCCGTTAGGATTATTTGAAAAATCGTTTCCGGCTTTGTCTTTAAACGATACCTCTTTAAAATTTTGAAAAAGATTAACTTCTTCCCATTTTTTGCTTAATGATGTGGGGCATACCCAGTAACAGTCACTTAAACTTAAAGCTAAATTTTTGCTCATAAATTGCAGTGAATTATCGCATTTCGAATTTTTCAGAATTTTTGACAACTCTTTTCGGTTATCTGGTATTGCTCTGTTTCTCCACCAAAAATTCATTTCCTTAACGCTCATCTGCCTTAAATAAGGCATATTTTCAGGGTCAAAGCACTGCAATCTTAAAATAGAGTTATCATTTTCTGATAACTCTAAAAGTGCGACAGTTATATCTTTATGCTTAAAATGAACAATCTGGTTCATATAAGACCTGCTTTCCTGCTAAAAAAAATATCGTCTATTTTGTCATCAACATAAAACGAAGAACCACCAATCAATGTTCTGGAATAGTCCGGTTCCGGAATTTTTTTATCTATAAAAGGAGCCGGAATTTGATACTTGTGATTATCATAATAAAATACAATATCATACTCACCCTCTTTTTGAGGGACTAAATAAAAAGTGATTTTATGCTCAGTACTTAAATATGATTTTTCATTTATTAAATTCAAATCATAGTTATCCATAACCATTATCCTTTCAATCATATCAAGCACATAATCCAAAGGCCTTCTGCTTCCCTGTTCCCAATTTTGTATATTATACTTGGGAATATGCAAATATTCGGCAAATTCCTGTTGAGACATATTCGTTATTGTTCTTAAATCTTTTATATTCTTCATATTCAAACTGTACAACAATGTTGTATAGTTGTCAAATCGTTACCTTTCCTCAAATGGGTGATTAATATTTCGCACGCTTCTAAAGCTCATAACATACAAAACAGGCAGCAATATTTATACTGCCTGCTTCGTTTCATCAAAGCCCATTTCTCAGCGCATTTCTTACCGCGTCCTTTATGACTTCGGAGGAATATGTCGCTCCCGAAACCGCATCAACTTCCACATCGTTCTTCTCTATCATGTTCGGAATCATGTCTTCGGCCGGTTTTCCCCTGCCGCAATCATGCTTGAGTATCACGAGGTCCGTTATTTCCCCGTCTGACACCGTTACTTTGACATCCACCTTAACAAGAGTCGTTTCGCTGTGCCCTTCATAAACACCGTCCGCAACCTCTTTCACATCAACCGAAGTCTTGTCAAACGCATCGACTTCGCTTTTCATCCTGTTCATGAAAAACAGGCAGACCGACAGGATAAAAACTGCAAAAATCAAAATAGCAGAAGCTGCAGCTATCAATAAAATCTTTAAAACTTTTTTCACAGCTTAATCCTCACTTTCAAGGTATTCCACAATGGGATCGGTATATTTGATGTCCGAAATATCATATGAAGAAGAAATCATTTCAACCATTTTCTTTTCGTCTTCCGTCTGATCTTTCTTTTTCTTAAGTGAAGCTACAAACATCTTTATCGCGAGTTTCGAAGGTCCGTTCATCTTCTCATAATTAAATCCGCCCTGGCAGTAAAAGGCTTTAATATACTGCTTCTGTTCATCCGTAAGGATTTTTTTGAGCATGACATCAACATCCGGACTCTCGTTTGGACTTCCTCCGACGCAGAATACCGCAAGACGTTTGTCTTTCCACGATGAAGCTTTATCGAGAAACCATTTTGCTTTCGCAACATTCCCTGCCATGGCCCATCCGCCGAAAGCAACGGCCTGATAATCATCGAAAAAAGCCGCATCTTTCTTCTGTGCTTCTTTAAGAGTAAGAATGTCAGCCTTCGTTCTTTCGGCAATCCATTCAGAATATTTTTTTGTAAATCCCGTCTGGGAAGTATATATAATAAGAGTTTTCACAGTTCGCTTAAATTCCTTTCCATCTTCATAATTGTCTGTATTGTGGTCATAAGGCTCTGCTCGTCAATTCCTTCAAAAATCCGTCCGATTATGTACCGGCTCTGCTGCCCGTTATTATCATTTTGTTCAAGGAACTGCATAGCTTCATCCGTAACCGCAATTCGCTGCTTTCTTTTGTCTTTTTCGTCCTCGAACGTTCTTATGAATCCTTTCTTCTCGAGTCTTAAAAGGATTTGTTTTACATTCTGATGAGAACTGCCCATGACTTCGGAAAGTTCGTTTATCGTCGGAGCTTCCTTACAAAGATTTATACAGATAATGGCGAAAAACTGTTTCCAGGTAATCTCTTTGAAAAAAGCATCCGCCGCAGCCTGGTATCTGTTGTCGAACGCACTTAACAATCCCAAAAGAAACGGCTGTGGAGGCATATCGCCAAATTCAACGTTTCCCATATTCATCTCTTTATTGTAATTCATCAGTTTTCCTCCATCTAAAAATAGGTAACATGTTACATTTCTCGAAAACAATGTAACACATTACCTATTTCATGTCAATATACATTTTAAAATTTTTTGGAACTACTTGAAAATGTCATATAACAGACACTGATTCATTTTTGTCAAACAAAATAACCGTCCGCTTTTGTTTTCTTGTAGTTGGGCATGTTTTTCCTTTTTTCTGTTTTCTTACTCATTTATAGCCGGCAGAACTTTCTTCTCTATGAAATCCACTCTGTCAAAAATCCTCGGCTTGAATGTGCCGGTCATGCTGACCGAAACATTCTCTTTTTCATTGACATAGATTATATTTCCCGAATCGCCTATGGCCGCGAAAACATTTCTGTCATCAAACGGTTTGTACCAAAGATAACCGTAATTCATGTTGCCGAACCTCTCGCCGAGCTTAAGATGAGGTGCGGTCATATCCTTTATATACTCTTCGGAAACGATTCTTTTCCCCTGATATTCACCGTGATTAAGCACCAGTTCTCCGAGTTTCGCAAGGTCTCTCGCCGATGAACACAGTCCCCATCCTGCGGTGACAGCACCCTTCGGATCCGAATACCATTCGTTTTTTCTCGGGTTCCTGTTCATAAAGAAATCAAACTGGTCTTCTTTGGATGAATCTCCGTGAATGAAATGTTCGGGGATTCCAATCGGCAGGAAAAGATTCCTGTTGGCGAAATCTATGCACTTTTCACCGCTCGATCTCTCGATTATTCCTGCAAGTATCTGAATTCCGAGCGTCGCATATCTGAACTCACCCGTGATTCCGGCTCTGCCGCCAAGATAATCAAGTATCGCGAGGGTCCAGTCTTCGGAAGTACAGACTTTCTTCCAGGGTTCCGACTTACCCTTGTAAGGCGCCGTCATCGTAAGGAGATGTTTAACCGTCACGTCGTAAATGGTTTTCTCGCCTCTTTTGACCTTATAATCAGGGAAAAAATCCATAACCTTCTGATCGACGCTCTTGATATAGCCCTTATCAAGCGCGATTCCCGCAAGCAGTGCCATAACACCTTTGGTTACGGAATTGACGTTCATCGCATCCTCTGTTTTAAAGCCCTTGAAACAGTCATCAATAACCGTCTTTCCGTCTTTAATGGCATAAATCTGGCATACATTGCTCTCGTTTTTTGTGTTCTCTTTGATGTATTTGTGAAGCTGTTCTTTGTTCACTTCTTTTTCCTCCTCTTTTTGTAAGATTTGGACGTCCTAAATAAAAGGCTAAGTTAATTAAAAATTCTTTTCAAGTATTTTTTTGTATGTTTTTTTCTTTCTTTATATTGTCTTTTATTTATGTCATTTAAGTGTTCAAAAAAACTCTTCTTTTTCAGAAGAGTTTTAATCGTTTCTATAATATGTTCTGCAAAAAGTTTTAATCGTTTCTGCATTATTCCGTTAAAAAACTTTAAAGGTTTATACTTTTTTCTGCAAAATTGTTCTAAAGGTTTCTACAGTAAACTCCGTAAAAAATTTGCGATTCCGTTTTCGTCATTGCTTTCGATGACAATATCCGCTACCTCCTTAACTTTGGGAATGGCGTTTCCCATCGCGATGCCGTATCCGATGTTCTTGATACAGGTCACGTCATCGTTGTCATCCCCGAAATACATTGCATTTTCCACGGGTATTTCGAGGGTTTCAAGCACCTCTCTGACGCCGTTCCATTTGGTGTCGTTGACAGCCATTATCTGACAGAGCCAGTTTTCAGACACAGTGTAATATGTTTTGTCATCAAGAATTTCTTTTATTTCTTTTTCAATCTCGGGAAGGACCAAGAGCTTTTTTTCGTCTTTCGTCTTTTTCTCGAGACGGTTGTTTTTACCGAATACTAGGATTTTGAATACCGCGCAGGATTTGATGACTTCGCTTAAATCGGTGACGCAGTCCACAAACCAGTCTTCGATAATCGTGTTTGAGTAAATTCCCGTGCTGGTTTCGAGCGCTACCACCTTATCGTCATTCTCACACAAAGCCGTTATTATTTTAGAAGCCGTCTCGTAAGACATGCCGTTAAAAATATTCCTGTCTTTGTATCTGACTCTCGCGCCGTTTAACGAAATAACTCCGTCAAATCCGACTTCGCTGCAGTACTCTTCCACGGCTCTTTCAGGTCTCGCGGTCGCCGCCATGAAGATAATGCCTTTTTCACGCACCTCTTTAACGGCTTCGATATTCTCTTTTGAGACCTTTTTTCTGCTGTCCAAAAGTGTTCCGTCCAGATCCGAAAAAATAATTTTGATGTCCCCGGCTTTAATTGAATTTGTCATGTCGCTTTTCCTTTATTTTTTCCATTTTTCCTTTTCGGATGTTATACCGAAAGCAATTAACTGCACAATCCAGATTATCGAAACGCAGATGAGCGGAACAACCGTAATCTCGGCTATCATTCCGAGACATGTCAGAACGAGAATCATTGAAATGCAGGTATAGTTTACGATTGAAACAGCTTTGAAGGATGCAATTCCGATCTGTTTAAGTTCGGCTTCGTCGAAACTTTTTACCCATTTTTTACGGAATGCAAAATCGAAAACACTTCCCTTTTTCTCGGGGTTTAAAATCTTTTCAAACTGAACCGCTCTTCTTTGAAGATTAAAGAAAAGAAACAGGAAGATCGTAAATCCGATAAGCGCCGTGAAAAAAGAAATATCATAAATATTGCTGTAAATCTCAGGTCTTGAAGAAAGACTTTTGATATTGCCTCTTATATTGTAAAATGCGCATCCGTTTAACATAAAGTTAAATACCTGTCCAACATTTAACGCATTAACGACCACGCCCAGACCCTTCTCTATGCGATCCCAATTATCGTCGCGATCTGCTTCATCTTTCCAGAGTTTCTTTAACGAAGCAAGTTTCACCTCGCAGAAAGTAATGAAACTTATACCGGAAATCAGCATCAATATGCAGTAAACGGAAGTTACGATCTGGGAATTGTCTCTGAAAAATCTGAATAAAATGTCCCAGATCCCGTCATGCGATGCAAGAAAAAATCCTCCGACACCGCCCAAAACTCCCGAAGCCGCAATAACTATAAAGAAAAGCGGCGCCTTCTTTTTGTCTTCTTTTCTTATTTCTTCCAATCTTTTTTCATCACTCATCGGCTTCTTCCTCTCCGGTATCCGTGTACTCAAAAATATCTTCCACTTTAACGTCAAAAACCTTGGCCAATTTTAAAGCCAAGGTCACTGACGGAGAATAATCTCCTCGTTCTATCAAACTAATCGTCTGGCGGGATACGTGAACCATTGCTCCGAGTTCCTGCTGATTCACTCCTATCCTCGCCCGATATTCTTTCAAACAGTTATTTAATGCCATATTCGCATCCCCAAAATACGATATATTGCCTTACTTATTTTTTTTATCACATGTTTTTTTATTTTTCTTTCACCATTTGACTTTTGGTTGAATTATCCGAATATCATCACGGCAGATAGTTTATTACGAAAACAGCCAAACAGCCTACTACGAAAAGAATCATTCCGACGTTGCCCCATGCGAATTTAACACCGCCTTCAACCTGCGCTTCTGTCGGCTGGAATTTGATCTTTTTCTTTACAAGAATCACAATCCAGATAATAATACCCGTCAATATTACAAGTCCGAGGAAGCCCAGCCATCCGTAATAAAGAAGCATTGAAGGAAGCACTTCGGCCATAATTTTTGTATATTCCTCCATAAGAGCCGCATTCTGACCGCCGTCAGCCATGACTTCCTGGGCAAGTTCGGTCATTTTTGATATTTTTTCCATATCCAGTAAGGAAAAGACACCTATCGTAATTACACTGGTTGTCAGATTTATAATCATATGATAAGCAATCGTGATCCATATTTTGCCGGTACGGATGTAAATATATGCCATTACAAAGCCCATTAATGTTGCAAAGAAGAACTGTGTGAAGTTTCCGTGGAAGAGACCGAACATAAGACCTGATGTAAGTACTGCCACGAATTCGCCGTATTTGTATGTTCTGTCGATCAAGAATTTACGGAATACAATTTCCTCAACTATGGGAGCAAGAATTCCGACTGTCAGAATTCTCCAGAAAGCATTGGATCCAAGCATGATGCCTGCGAGACCCATGTTATCCATGAGGCTTTTTCCTTCAAGCTTAAGGATCAACAAATGTGTCGGAAATCCGATTGCTGCGCCTATTCCTATTACGCCGGCTGTCATAAACAGCCCAATTAAGAATTTTCCGAATCCGAATTTGTTTTTCTCGGGTGCCTTGGTATCCATTTTAAATGTGATTAAAAGGAAAAGAGGAAATCCCAAAACATATTCGGGAACGATTATGTTTAAGAATGTCCAGGCACTGCTTCCCGTTAAGGACTCCGGAAGCACTTTTGACAAAACAAAGGCTGAAAAAATCTGCAGACCCATTGCTGCCATCAAAAAAGTAAATGCAGCCAGAGCATGTCTCGAATAACTTTTACTCATTAATTTACCGTTTTCCATCATTTTTCTCCTGTAATTCCCTTTCATCTTCCTTTTTTCAGATCATGATATCGACAGATCCACATTTTTAATGATTTCCGGTTGTTTTCGAATTTGGATCCCGATAGATCTTTTTTATGATTTCCGACCGTTTTCGCTTTTGAGTTCCGTCGTTTCCCATGATCCGTAAGGATGATGTTTATTTTTTTTGACAGCAATTTGTCAAAATGACAACTTTTCTTGTCAAACATAGTATACGGATGACAAAGAAAGTTGTCAATAATTATTTTTTCAAAAAATTTTTTTATCAGCCGAAACACTTGAAAAAAAGGGCGTTTATCGATAAATTTTATCATTTTTACGTTAATTATTTATCGTTTATCGTTAAATATTTGTTGACAAAGATTAATTGCGATGTTATATTTTGTTTGTAACAAAGAAAAATAACCGGTTAAGATTCTTCGCGATACACAAAAATGAAAACGTGAAGCTATAAAATATTATTTAGGAGAAACTATTATGAGTACAGAGAATGAAAAATTATTAAAAGTTAAGAAAAGCTGCAAAGCTGTAAAATTGGTTGCTTTAATATTACTTATCCTCGGCATTGTGGGCGGTGTACTTGCCCTCGGCAGTTCGATCGCAATTTTCGCCATGGGAGAGAAATTCGACAACACTATACTGGAAGCGGAAGAAAAAGGATACATCAACAGCGACGACATTGAAGCCTCAGTCGGCGGAGTTTTGAATGTAAGTATTTTCAAGGTTAATTTAGGCGATCCTACTTCATTTACATCTTCGATACCTGCACTTCAGGCCAGATTCGATGCCGGTTCGCTCAGTACATTATACTCAATTTACCTGTTGGCAATATTCAGCATAATTTTAATTACAAATATTGTAATCTTACTTATTTACCTGATATTCCGTAATATCGAACATGAAAGCACTCCTTTCTGCGACAAGGTTATCAGAAAAATGGTCGTAATCTTTATCCTGTTGACGCTTGTAACCGTTTTCACATTGGGTACCGGCTTTGCAGTCCTTGCAGGTCTTATGTCATGGGCAATCATCACGATCATGGAATACGGCAAACAGCTTCAGATCCAGTCTGATGAAACTTTATAATCCTGAAATTTTCAGACAGATATAAAAAAGTCCGAAAACAGATCAATTCATAAATTTAACCTGAAAACATCTCAACCGGATCTGTATTTTGCAAAGCTTAATAAATCCGGTCGAAACAAAAAACCGGTAATCGGAGAAAGGAATAATTCGTTTTACACGAATATGGATAAAAAATGGGAAAAATAATATTAAGACTCGACCGTGTAATGGCCGACAGAAAAATGTCACTAAATGATTTAGCAGAAAAAGTCGGAGTATCCAATGTCAACCTGTCCAAAATGAAAAACGGCAAGATCAGCGCCATCCGCTTCTCAACACTCGAAGCGATCTGCGATGCGCTTGAATGTCAGCCGGGCGATATCCTCGAATATGATACCACTCAATAGCCTGGCCGCCGTTATAAGTCTGGCGCTGCTGCAATACCTGACATTTACCATGATATTGGAAAAAGACTTTTGAACATATAGATGAAAAACCCGGGATTTATGTCCCGGGTTTTCTAATTTAAACTTGCTGTTTTTTATTATTTCAAATATTTAATACTGTTCAGTTTTTTCAAAACAACTGTATTTCCGATGCTGAATAAATCTTCATTCCACATTATTCGGATGTTTGCAGCCGGCCTGAAATTTACTGATTATTGCCGTTTTCAAGGATTTCATTGAGTGTTCGCCATGCGAGCATCGCGCATTTTACTCTCGAAGGCATATGCGAAATATCCTGAAGGGAGCCCGATTCCTCGAGTCTTTCAAGTTCTTCGTCGGTAATTCCTTCTTTGATCATTCGTGAAAAAATCCCCGACAGTTCCTTCGCCTCATCCACACTTTTCCCGATCAGAAGATCAAACATCATATCCGCAGAAGCCTGTGAAATCGCGCATCCGCTGCCCTCAAAGGAACCGTCTGTAATGATGCCGTTCTCCACGTTAAGATTGATCACAAGGTCGTCGCCGCAGCTCGGATTGACTCCTTCTTTTGAATAAACTGCTGCCAGAGCATGCTTGTGAGTAGGATATTTGTTATGTTCAATTAAAATTTCATTGTAAAAAGTGTTGCCTAAAGCCATTGTAAATCCTTCCGCAGCTGATTTCGCCGCGTTATTTTTTTTCCAATTTTATTTTTTCCTCCTGTTTACCGGCGGAAAAACGATTTTCACAATCGGGATTTTTTAATATCCCATATTGCTTCTGATCTTGGAAAGTACTTCCAGGAATGCGTCGATTTCCTCTTTTGTGTTGTAGAAAGCGAGGCTCGCTCTTACTGTCGAGGGAATGTTTAAAAGTATGTGAAGAGGCTGTGCGCAGTGATGTCCGGCTCTTATGCAGATTCCGGAATCTGCGAAAATAGCCGCAATGTCGTGAGGATGCACGTCTTTAACGGTAAAGGTAAGGATTCCGTTATGATTCTTGGCATCATCCGCGCCGACGATTTCAACGCCGTCTATCTTCTTCATTCCATCGAAAATGTATTTCGTAAGTTCTTCTTCTCTTTTTTCTATCTCCTCGAAACCGATGCTTTCGATAAAATCGATCGCAGCAGCAAGTGCATAAGCATCTGCGGCACTTACGGTACCTGCCTCATACTTATGCGGAACCTCTGCATAGACTGTTTTATCCTTGGAAACAAAGTCGATCATTTCCCCGCCTTCAAGGAAAGGAGGAAGTTTTTCAAGCAGTTCTTTCTTCGCATAAAGCACGCCGATGCCCATCGGACCGTACATTTTGTGGCCTGAAAATGCCAGAAAATCCACATCGTCCTCTTTGACAAAAGTC
>JAIKXN010000175.1 GCA_024684055.1 Lachnospiraceae bacterium
CCCGTATTAAAATCAATCATGGCTTTCTCGCCGTTTAGGTCGGTAACTTCAATTTCACGTTTGAACTTTATCGGTTTGGTTAATTCCATGTTCGTTTTTCTCCTTTTTGCGCTTACGCTCATCCCAGTTTTTTAAGAAACAACCGAAGGAAGCGGCTACGGCAGATAACGCGACGGTTTCTTTGTCCATATTATATTTTGTTTCTTCGATTTTTTCAATCAGTTTTTCTATTTTTTCTTTGTCAAGATAGTCATATAGCTTAGGATATTTCAGATATGAAAACAATATATCTTTTTCATTATCAAAATACTTGTTTACCCTATATGCATAATCAGCACCTTGAAAACCTCTCAGTTTTAGATTGTCAAGTATTTTGTCACTCACGATCCCTTTGAAATAATCGCGTACGGCGCGACGTTCTTTCCCGTTTTTTACAAAACAGTCTATCGGCATGGAAAGGCATAACTCGATCATGTCTTTGGAAAGAGAGGGGTCTATGGGTATAAAACCGAAATGAAGACTGGAGCAGGTATCATAATAGCCGAAATGTTGAAAGGAGATAGGCATATATAAATAATTTCTGCGTTGTTTCTTTGTATCTGCCGAGTCTATACCCTGAGTACGTAATAACTGGATCTCGTGCTTTTTAACGGAATAATGACGTTCCAGATTCTTGTTCAGAAAACACTCTAACAAGTGTGAACGCACTCTGAGTTTGCGCCACAGGATTCTGATATAAGCTTTCAATAATCGAAAACGTTTTGCAGGAAATGAGGAGCAAAAAGCGTTAGCTTCTTTTATCGCACTTATAAATCTGAAACTTGTAACTTTATGATGAACATAGGAGAAAATTTTTCCGTACGAGATGGTTGCATTTCCGTTCTGGCCGTTATAGAGGATTGTACAGCCTGCATCGGCGGCTGTACGGTACATCTCATTAAAATAAAAATCATTCAGGATCGGTTTAACGGGCTGTGTATAAAATTTTGCCGATTTTTCTATGAAGGAAATACATGAACCCGGACCGGGAGCAATGAAACTGCACTCAATATTCGGGTATTTTTCTTTGTTATACAGAACTTCTTTGGTTTCGTCCTCACATTCAAAAGTTGTATTTACACATTTATAGTCGGACATAGGTACCTGAGTATAACTGAACAGTTTTTTACCTTCTTTCTCAAGCTGCTCTGCGGCGAAAGAAGCGATTGAGGAAGAATCCAAACCTCCGGAAAGCAATATTCCATGGTTTTTTCTGGCGCGAAGAGTTGAACAAACACAGTTTCTGAAGGTGTCGACAAAAAGCTTTTTGAAACCTTCGTCGGTCAGGTCTTTTCTAATTTTTATGCTTAGAGGGTTCCAGTAGGTTATTTCCTTGTATGAAAAGGTGGACAAGTCAATATCGACATATGTCCCCGGGAATACCCTGGAAACGTTTTTTAAGAAACATCTGCCTTTAAGCAGCTCGGTTAGGGCCGACATGTCTCCGTATGCATTACATAACCATTCCTCATCGAGCTCTGCATTCTTTCCCAGAAGTTCCATCAGGATTTCTAATGAATTTGAAAAATATAAATGGTTATCTATGATAGTATATGCAAGATGGCGTTGTGCAACATGGTCGGTGATAAGATAACAGTGTTTTTTTTCGAAGTCACATATGGCTATGGAAAAAACTCCTTTGATATGGTTAAGGAAATCCGTTCCCAGAAATCTGTAGGCATAGAAAACGAGTTCTGCATCCCCTTTTACAGTAAGAAATTCTTTTTCAATCCCGTTTTTTGAAGAAAGAAGGTTTATTAAATGCTCACGGTTAAAAAGGAATACATCGCCGGTATAATAGATGTTTTCTTTCTTATCACAAGTGGGCGAAATATCATTGACCGCTTCGTTGGTAAAGTACTGATGTCCACATGTAAGATATAGACCGGGTGCGGAAAGCTCATCAAAACGGTCTATTTTATATGTTCTGGTTATTTTTCTGATACAGTCTTTCTGGATATCAGAGATTGATTGACTGTTGTCCTGTAATACTATGCCTGAAATTGCGGACATTTTCCGATCATCCTTTCATGTTGATGTAAAACCCGAGAACCGTTCAACGCCGTTGACATAATGACATTGAAACTGCTCTGCGGTTTGCAAATATATTCTTTTGCATAGTAAAGCATCTATATTAAGTAACTCTCTATGACAGAACATATTTCTTCAACGGTATCCTGCTTAGCCGGACGCATTATCTTTACAACTCTTATCTTGGCAGATAGTTTTAGAGCCATGGACATTACGTTGCCCGGAAAACCGTTATCTTCAAAAAGCGGATTCATAAAAAGATTGTCCAAAACAGTTTTTACTTTATTGAGACCGGATTCTTCACGATACTTTAGGGATGTGATATTTGAACTGATCCCGATGCAGAAAAGAAAGGAGAGTGGGTGAGGAGCATTCTCAAAGTGCTCAGTATTCACATATGCAAACTTGTCCTTGTCTTCATCTATGTATTTAAGCCTTGTTTTGTCTTCGAACGTTTCCGCAACATTACGGCACATTTTTTGGACGGGAAAAGCGGGGTGTAAAAGAAAAAAGTCTTTTTCCGATAGGAATGCAAGGTCATCGTTTAGAAATCTGTAACCTTTGTCCAAAAGCTTAAACGCAGTTGTTGATTTACCGGCTCCGCTGTCACCGCAGATAAGGAATGCCTGCCCGTTTCCAAAAAGTCCGGTGCAGTGGATACCAAGGCCATCCCTTTGGTAGAAGAGAAAGGCGAGACCCCATCCGAGTATGAATGCAGAGAGTTCAATATCGGACGGCGACCCTTCAGGGTAGACAGTTATCGTATGCCCGGATTGTATCGTAATATATCCTATCTTACTTTTAAACCAGCAAAACTCATGAGAGTATTCTGATGTAAGAGGTTTTTTTGCTATCAGTTCATCGGGATTACGGTTGTTTCGTCGAACAATTATCTCACACTGAATGTCATCCGGTAACCTGCATACCTCATCCGATATCAGCAGATCGATATCGGAAGATATGCTTAAATCATATAGTAAATATTTTTTCATAAAAAAACTCTTTCAATTTTGATAGATTTCTTGCATTTTAAATAACAATGTGTTATTATCTAGCCATAGTACAAAAAACGAAAGATTTTTGGAGGTAAATATAATGAAAAAGTGGGAAAATCCTGATATTATGACCCTTAACGTAAATGAAACAGCTCAGGGCGGAAATGAGTTTACTGTAATTGATAGAAATTACAGGGATACCAAGGGCGCACATTCGGATTACGGTGAGTTTACATCAAGCGGTAAGAAAGTTCCTGAAGGCGGAGTTACCTGGTGGGAATAATTAGCGTTATTCAAAGGTAATCGCAAGGCAATGTTTGCGGGTTCTTTATATGAACCCGCTTTTTTATGGCAGACAGGCATATTAATGTCAGTTCTTAAAGGTTGTGACTATTGCATACTCTTTTAAGTCCGGTAGTATCCCTGTAACGATATACTGTCCCCATCTGAGCCAGGCATGCGCCAGCATTTTTCCGCCTTTGTCCTGCTTGATCCCCATGTACATTGTGGAATGAAGCTTTTTCCTGCAGAGAAGCTTTCTGGCGGTAAGAGCACGCACAAGACATTTGCTTTCCCATTTGGTGTTGTTGCACACACAAAGGACTAGCCTGCTTATCT
>JAIKXN010000190.1 GCA_024684055.1 Lachnospiraceae bacterium
TGGCAACCTATAAAGATCTTGTATCGAAATTTCTTGCAAAAGTTGACGTGATTTATAATTCGAATCCGAAACGCCGGGAACCGGGAGACGGTTCGGATGGTTATTGTGATTGCATTGGATTGGTCATTGGAGCACTTCGCAGAGCTGGATTTAAATGGACTGGTATTCATGGATCCAATTACGCAGCCAGAAAAGAAATCACAGGACTGAAGAAAATTACTTCCGAATCTCAGATGGAAGTCGGAGATATTGTCCTGAAAGCGGTTCCAAAAGGGCATAAGAATTGGGCGCTTCCCTCCCGGTATAAGAGCGGTGGCGCATATTACAATGGTGATCTGAATGATTATTATCATGCCGGTGTCGTATATTCTGTGAATCCGTTCCGAATCAAGCATATGTCTGCAAAGATGACGACGGATACAAAGATCGCAACATATTATCCGTGGAATTATGCCGGAAAACTGAGAAAACTTGTTGAAGCTGCTTCAGATCAACCTGATCCGACGCCGTCTCCCGATCCGATTTCATACAAGAAGGCAATCGTTGTTGCCGAAAAGGGATCTACGGTTAATTTACGTGCAGCTGCAACAAAGAGTGCTCGAATCATGGCCCGGGTTAAACTCGGTACAACGGTTACAATCCTGCAGCCCGGCGAAACCTGGGCAAAAATTACATGGAATAACTTTACCGGCTATATGATGGCGGAATTCCTTGATACAATTGGTGACGGGAAAGGAAAATATTAACTATGCGCATGACAGTAACTTATCCGGATATCCAGCAAGGCAGTACAGGCGAGATTGTTACCCAGCTTCAGGATTTTCTGGTTCATGCCGGAAGCAGCATCCGAATTGATGGCGTCTTTGGACTTGGTACCCGTAACGCGGTAAGGGCTTTTCAGAAAAAGCACAAGCTGCCGGTCACAGGCGTTGTGAATGATAAAACGTGGATAAAACTGCTTGAAGTTTCCGGAAACATTAAAGTGAATCAGAAAACAGAGAAAAAACTTACTGTGCAGATACCGGATCTGACAGAAAAAGAAGCAAAACCGCTGCTTGAAAAATATAAGAAAGCAAAAGTCGTTAAAACAAGGATCTGAGAATGGGTCATATGATTTTTGGGTATTAAGGCGGACGGCATTGTCAGTGTATCGCTTTCTTCATGAGAATTCCTCCTAATTTTTTTCCATATAATGCCGTTTGTCTTTTATATCAGGGAGAAGGCACGTGATTTTGGGCGGGTTACGTGTCTTCTTTCTTTCTTTCACTTTAATCAAAATGGAAGCAGACATTCAGAAAGGAGTATGTCAAATGAATTCCAGCAAGGTGCACAATACAGAGAAAGACATTACAAAAGCGCAGAAATGGTTACATAATCTTGGTTCAAAGGTTAAAGTAAACGGTAAAATGACGATCGGAATGGCAACCGCTATTTATGCGTTCCAGAACCGGTACAAGTTGGAACCTACGGGCGAGCTGGACGAAAATACGTGGAAAGCATTGAAGAAAGAAAACTCCTGGTGGAAGAATCTTGCCAGGAAGCATTGCGGGCACGGAGGTGTGAAGCATGGATAAGCAGACTCGTTTAGCATTCCGGATTCTCGCCAGTTTATATCCGGATAAAAAGCCTTCTGAAATTAAGAAAATTATTACAGACGCCCTGAAAAAGAAGGAATGTTCGGAAGACGTTGATCTTTGGATGGTTCTGGCAAAGAATGTGTCCGAAGAAAAGACAGAAGAAACGCCCGCTGTCGAAAAGAAAGTCGTGGAAGAGCATCATTATTATCACTATGATTGGGCTAAGCCGTGGTATTCTTCTCCATCTATTACGTATACTTGTACTTCAGAACCAATCAGCAAGGATACAATTACTTGTGGCGGTTCATGGACTGGTTTTGATGGATTAACAATTTCGTCCGATAACGTAACTTTATAACATCGCATTCCTTACAAGGTTAAAAGTAAGGAGGTGTTAAAAATGTCTGATAAGCATTATATTACTTTAAAAAAAACCTATGAACTTTTAAGAATTCCTTATATTGAACCGCCGACACTGGACGAAATTAAGAAGATGTCTCCGGAAGAATTTAAAAAGAGATTTTCCGGATGGGCGAATCAAAACGGTTTCAATGACCCGGTAGAGTTCTTTAAGGAATTGGAATTTGATGAGGATGGTAATTTATTGCTTAGAGTCGAAGACGTTAGTCATTTTTGATTTGCCGGAAAGTCCTGGGAAACTAGGGCTTTTCTTTTTTCGCAATCAGATCACTTCCTAAAGTAAGGAGGTGTTGAAAATGGCGACTGAAATAGTTTGGTATGAAGTAATTGATATGACATCTGTTGGAATGAAATATCCAAATGATTGGTTTAAAAGAGCAGGGTATAATCATAAAAATTATGATAATCCGGCATTTGATATTCTTGGTAGATTTTCTACAGAAGAGAAAGCTGAAAAATGTCTGCAAAAATGGGCAGCAGAAAAAGGCATTGATTATGCAGAAAATTTATACGTGAATATTATAAATGGTCTGGCTGAATATTATGAACAAGATTATAGTGTCTGCTGCAAAATCATTAAAGAAGTTGGATTATATTATAACATTCTAAATGAGCAGATCGATCGTATCACTGCATATTCAGATATATGCTATCAAACAAGTGCGATGTTAGTCAAAAAGACAATGATACTGGATGAGGAGAGCTAACCAAGGCTCTCTTCTTTTGTCCTGTAACCGCAAGAAGAAATAGTACCGATAAAATATATCCTCCTGAAAAAGTAATTAAATCG
>JAIKXN010000209.1 GCA_024684055.1 Lachnospiraceae bacterium
CAAATTGTAAATTACTATCAAATATATAATGTTGCCTAACAACATTACGAACATGCTCAGTCTGAACTGCAGAAAATCCATTACCGAAGCTCTGACGAGCGCGCCCCATGCCTTTATTTTCATGTCTTTTACCTCTGTTTATTGAATTTCGTAATGTTCCACGATGCAGGTTGCATTCCCGTAAGAAAGCGGGATCGAAAACCCGAAGCATTCCGAAATTCTTTATTTTAGTTATTAATGTTCATCGTAAATCTTGCGAATTACGCTTTCGGTCGAGATCTCCTCAAGACGTACGTCGTAGATCTTCATGTTCTCCTGGAGATGATGAAGGATTTTCATGAGTCGAACCTGAGATTCGTCGATGAGAATGCTGCACCAGCCTTCTTCTGTGAGAGTGAAGGTAAAATCTTTGTCGGGAAATGCTTCTTTTACGAAGTTTTCGACCTGAACAAGTTCAGCATTCTTCTCGTCTTCCGAAAGTTCCTCCGGATGCTTTTTTGTCTTTACGAGAAGTGTTCTGTAAGCTCCGAAGAATTGTCTTAAGTGCTCTATGTCGTTGTCGTAGAGCATTGTTCCTTTGTCGATGATTACGATTCTTTCGCAAAGCGCATCGACGTCGCCCATGTCGTGAGTTGTAAGGATTACCGTTGTATTCTTTTCCTTGTTAAGTGCTTTGATAAGGTTTCTTATCTTCGCCTTCATTGATACATCTAGTCCTATTGTCGGCTCATCAAGGAAAACGATGGGCGGGTTGTGAAGGAACGCTGCCAGAATATCGCTTAAAGTTCTCTGTCCGAGTGACATCTGGCGGACCGGCTTTGAATAAAGCGACTTGATGTCAACGAGCGATTCGTAAAGAGTAAGCATATCCTTGTACTGCTGATCGGGGATGCTGTAAATATCCTTTAAGAGTTTGAAGGATTCGATCAGCGGAAGCGACCACCAAAGCTGTGAACGCTGACCGAAAACTACGCCGATATTCTGTGAGTTTGCTGTTCTGTTTTTGTAAGGGATTTTTCCGTTTACAAGGATTTCTCCCGCCGAAGGCTTAAGTACACCCGTCATCATCTTGATGGTTGTTGACTTTCCCGCGCCGTTGGGTCCGAGATATCCTACGATTTCACCCGGTTTGATCTGCATTGATACATCATTGACCGCTTTTACGATCCTGTAATCTCTTGAAAAAAGATCCTGAAAGCTTCCCTTCAAGCCTTCATGTCTGTTTAATACTTTAAATTCTTTATCTACATTTTTAAGTTCTATTACGTATTCCATGTTGTCCTTCTTTCTTTATGCCTTTTATCTGAATCTCTTTACCATTAATATGTCATCCGCATATGTGCCGTCATCGTATTTGTTGGCTCTCGGCCGTCTTCCGATCTCTTTAAAACCGAAGTTTTCATACATATGCTTAGCTCTCTCATTCCCCTCGATTACAATAAGCTCCGCCTGCTCGATTCCAATCTTTTCAATCTCTTCAAGCATTGCGCCAAACATTACTTTGCCGACACCCTGTCCTGTGAACTTTTGTAAAAGAGCGATGCCTACGTTTACTCTGTGCGCATATCTTCTGCTTCCGCTCACCTTTTCAAACGAGCAGTTTCCGACATGTTCACCATCCAAAAAGCCCAGAATCAGCATTCCGCAGTCTGAATCTCTGTGGCTGTTAATAAATTCAAGTTCGTCCTCAAGGCTTAAATCCATTTCATCGCTTTCGGCCATCAGAAACCTTGTTTCGCCGCATGCTTTCTTAATATAGTGGCGAAGCATCTCTGCATCTTCTTCTCTTGGGGCTCTCATTACCAATTCTTTTCCGTTTATATCAAATGTTCTTTCTTCGAAAATCATTTTCTGTCTCCTTATCCGTTTAAATTTCTCCAAAAAATTAAGCTTCTTATTTATCCTGCTTCAGATAGCAGTATTCATACACTTTTTTAAATCCGAGTTTCTTATAAAGATTAACTGCCACTTCATTGTCTTTTATGACCTGAAGATATGAATATTTGGCGCCCATCTCCTTTGATTTGAGAATCGCCGCCAGGCAAAGTTTCTTTCCGAGACCGAGTCCGCGATATTTTTTATCCACTATCACATTGTGCAAAAGACTGTATCCGTCCTCGATCGCGCAGGATGCGACTGCTGCCGCCTTCCCCTCGTGCATTAATGTGACATATAATTTTTCGATCTTTGTATTCGCGTGAAACTGCTTATAGGCTTCAATCTTTTTTTCATCCGTAAAACCTTCGAATTCAAAATAAGAGTCAAACCATTTCGAAGGATCGCTTCCAAAAGAAACGTTTTTAATATCTTTTGCATTGTCCTCAATTCCTTCGTCAGACAAAACCTTTGCAAAATCTTTTCCTTCGATATCAAGGATCATGACATCAGTCGGTGTAACTACTTTGTATCCCCTGTTTAAAAGGAACTCCGACAATTCTTTATCACAATCGGTCACCTTGAAATTGCATGGCAGGTTGTGCGCCTTGTAAATATTCTCACAATAAACGACCTTGTCTTCCATCCGCTTTGTCGAATCTTCGTACACACTGACGGAATTTGCGCGTCCGGTGTAACCGCCTCCGAAACGCATCTCCCAACCGTCATATTCCGATATTTCATTTGCTACCCATCCGTCGGCAGCTTTCTTTTCCAAATTCCTTATTTCGTTACTGTTCATTTTTATATCCTGTGACAGGATTCTTAAACGATGCCCGTCACTTTTCCTTTCTTGAATTAAAAAGGTCGCTTGTGACTCTACTCATAAGCGACCCTGCTTTTTGTTCATCATAAAACGAGAACGATAGTTTTTGATAATGATCAAATATTTCCGATCGCATGTTGTATTCTATTTTCGCACCCATGACATGGCCGACATAAGATATAAAATATCTTGATCCGAAGTTAACCAAAACCAAACCGAACAAAACGCCGCCAATTGTCAGGATAAGTCTGATATCGCCGTCTGCTTTTATGTTTGCAATATTCGATGTAATATATCTGACTGCCGGAGGTATTACAAGCGCAGTTGCGGAGGCAAGAAATGCAAAAAACAGATCGAGCATGAATGTAGTGAAATAAGGCTTATAGCAGCTTGCCGTTTTCTTTAAATTCTTCTTCATTTCCTTTTCCTCCTTTCAAGAATTTGTTTCAAACTTTTTAATTTGTGTTTTTTTTGTGAATTTTTTCGTTGCTTTATGGTTTGAAAGTATATTACACATTCTTTTGAATTTATACACTAAATATTTCGCAATTTTATAACTATTTTTCACAAAAACAAAAAAAGAGAGTTTTCAGACATGCAAAAATCATATTCTGACTCTCACTTTTTTTCTTTTAACTGCCCGTCATTTCCGCGTATTTACGCTGATTACGGTCTTTGTTTCGCTCATCCGGCTTTTGGGTTTGAATTTAAAAAAATCCGAAAAACAAAAAATACCCTCATTTTTTCACATTTTTATAACAATATTACTTATATGGTTAAATTATTATATTTATAATGTATAATATCATTATCGACACCATTCCGAAACGTCCTGATTGCAAGGCTTTCGGGCAGCGTGTAAGAATGTTATAAAACTAAGTTTTAAAAAATACCTGTTATTTTACATATTAGAAAGGCAGTGGCTTTTATGATTCAGGAATGGAGAGGCTTTATACAAAAAAGAAGTAACGGTTCTGAAAAGGTAAATTACGACGACCCGAATTTTCCTTCATATGTTTACCGCGGATATGTTTACCCTACGTCAACCTGGGCAAACGATCCGCATTACCATGACGACGTGGAACTTCTGACAGTAACAAACGGATATCTTTCATACAGTATCAACAGTCAGGAAATTCCTGTGGAAGAGGGCGATACGATATTCGTAAATTCAAGACAGATTCATTTCAATAAACCTAAACGCCCCGAGAGAACTGATTACGTTATTGCCATTTTTCACCCGAGGATCCTCTGTGCTTCTAACGTAGTGGAAAACAAATATATCAAAGCAGTAACCGAAAATCCCAATCTCCCCTATATCAGATTTAAAAAATCCGAAGATTCCGGCAAAAAGATCTATGATATCATGATGGAGACACCGGATCATATCGGAAATGAATTCATGCTGACCAAAGACTATTTTGAAATCTGGGAACAGGTAATCGCTGCATGCGGAAATCTGAAGCACAACAACAATTACTCCGATTCCCGGGTTGATTCGCTCAAAGCAATGCTTTCTTTTATACAGGAAAACTATAATTCCAACATAAGCCTCGATGACATCGCACAGGCCGGATCTGTTAGCAGGACTTTTTGTAACAACCTTTTCCACAAATACACAGATCAGACGCCGATAGAGAATCTGATGCGTTTCAGGGTAAGCAAAGTGGCCGAAATTTTAAATTCAACCAATTTGTCAATGTCCGAAATTGCCGATCTTACCGGCTTTTCAAGTGCAAGTTACATGGGTGAAGCTTTTAAGAAATACTACGGAGAATCACCCAGAAGTTTTAAAAATAACAGTATTCACACCATTCCGTCGGAATATTATAACCGTTGATACAAAAAATTTTTTATCATTTTGATTAAATTTTTACGGATCTATTCCATGGAATTCTGATATCCCGTAAATATCGGCATTCCCGTTTCTGTATCAACGATCGCATATACGAAAGGACGGTCAAGGATTACATACTCGGGCATTTCAATATCCATTTCGCAGCATTCTGCCACCATCTCAACTGCGGTTACTGCTGCTGCCTTGGTTCCTTTTCTGTCTACTTCGATATGGGTTTTATGAAGTATTCTGGAGATATATGCATTGAACTCTCCGCCCTCTTTCATCTCCATCATTCCGGTAAAGTCAGCTGTGCTTTTATCGAAAGGTACTGTCATTCCCATTGCCTTGTAGATTTCGGATAGTTCATATCCGTAATCAAGATCGAATTCCGGGATCTGAACGATAACTTCTTTGTATTCCGCATTTCTTACTGCTTCAGCCAGATCAAGATCTTTGTCTGCAAGAGTGTCTATATACTCTTTGGGTGTTACGCCTTCATCGGGAAGAATTCCCACAAAAGCGTACTCTCCGCCCTTATATTCTTTGATAAATCCCTGACCTTCACCGAGTTTAAAATATCTTCCTTCCGAACTTGCGAGCATCGTAACCTTTGATTCGCTTCCGTCTGCATTTGTAAATGTTCTGTCTTCAAGAATATCGGATTCCTTATATTCTCTGAGCCATTCCCCTTCAAATGCCACGGCATTGATAAGGTAAGAACGTACATTATCGGGAATATTATCAAGAATTGAGGGAATCATCGATCTTGTATTGTTGTTAACCCATGCGTTAATGTCATCTACCGTACTCTGATCAAAAGGTGCAAGTGCCACTTCCGAATTGTAATTTGTTCTGACATCTTTTAAAAACTGATCTTTCAGCAAAAAATCCCCGTCATTTTTGAACCAGATTGAATTGGCTACATTCCAGTCAACTTCACTCGCATCCGTAAGTCTTGCATAACTGTCTGCCATCAGTTTGTTCATTTCGGATAAAGTCAGACCGCCGTTAATATAATCTTCCAGCTGGGATAAAGTATCGCCATTTGCCCCATTCTCGGTCATTCCGAGTGCCATCTGAATCGAAAGCGGCGAAATAAGAACGTTATCGGAGTCATCAATATCGGTAAGTTTTGAGAACATGTCCATTGAAGCATTTGAAGCTTTCGATACGTTTCGCGGATCGGGAAGTTCGCCTGAAGGTGCAAATTTGATGTTCTTATCCGTAACAAATACCGTATCGTTGCTGATCGGAGCTTCCGAATACTTGGGAGTTATTGTAACCTCCTTATCCGAAAATTCCTTTTCAGCAAATAAGGGTTCCTCATATACGCCGGGATCTTCAGTATCCGGTTCATTAACTTCTGTTCTGCTTGTATTGGCATTGCAGCCTGTAAACATAATTGTCGATGCCATAACGCATCCCATAAGTCTGTATAATTTTTTCATAATAAAAATCTCCTTTTCATATATAATCAAAAGATTTAATTTCATTCCCTTTTGACTACTATACGAATCGGAGACTTAAATTTTATGGAAATATTTAAAATTTTAAAGTTTTGAAATTATTTCAAGTTGAACTGCATGAAGTTTCCGTTATGCCTGAAGCCTTATGCCGTATAAAGCTTGACTCCAAGATCGGAAGCCGTAATCTGAACCGCGCCGCAGCCGTACGCTCGCGCTTTTTCGATTACTCCTCATTTTACTTTCTGAGCATGGCCACGATCCACTCGGGATCGGGTGCTTTCATGGCCCTGTTCATGGCCATTTCTTCCATATTACCCTGGACGGTTGACCAAAAACATCTCGACATCGCAAGAGCATCGCCCTCACGAAATATTCCCATTTCCTGGCCTGCCTTGATAAGTTCGGCAAACTCTTCTATCGAGCTGACACTTCTTGCTATATTTCTGGCCTCTTCGGGCATGCCGTTTCTGCGGGCCTGTCCCATGAGTACAAACATATTGAATACCCATGGCTGCTCATTTGCATAGGCGAACAGCTGCTTCAAAAAGCCCGTAAGATAAATGTCGGGCGGAACTTCTCCCGGCGGCGTTGCCGACTTTGTGCCCGCCGCACCCATTTTAACAAGTTCAACCAGAAGTTCTTCTTTTGACTCAAAATAATGGAACATCAGGCCTGTACTCATCTGAACCGCTGCAGCAATATCGGTTATTTTCGTCTCGTAATAACCCTGCTCGACAAACAGATTAAGCGCCGTCATAAGAATCGCTTTTCTTCTTTCTTCTTTTTGCTCTTTTCTGGTCATATGCACTCCCGATCACAATTTTTTTCTGTATTTTTATGTATATGATCTCTGTATTTTCGTCTATCTTTTTTCCTGCTTATATTCTAAATGGTTCCATGTCAATGGAAAATAATATGATTTCAGTATTTCCTTTTATCTTTTCCCGCAGCCCGTAATTTTATTCGGATCTTTCAGGATATTTTTTTCGCAAATACTCAGATATCAATGCTTCTTTTCTGTGTTTTAAGGATTCTCTGAATTGCGAATTTGCCGCTTGCAGCCGCTACGGGAAGTCCTCCGGGCGAGCTGGTCCACTGGCCTGCAACGTAGAGATTGTCAATGCCTTTGATCCTGCCTTTTGTTCGTATCTGCTTGCCTTCGGGAGTAGTGATGAAGCTCATGTAACTTCCGTGATAAGCATTGCAGAATCTCTCGTAGGTAAGAGGCGTCCAGCAGTCAAGGACTTCGAGATCGCCTTCAAGTTCGGGGAAGTTTGCAACGATACGTTTGGAAACTTCGGCAATAAGCTCTTCTTTAACCTTATTATATTCTTCTTTGGTGTAACTTTTCCATACCGCAAAATCTTCATGAGACTGGGTAATACATGTCTGAATTACCTGTTTGCCGTCTTTTACAAAGATGGGATCGTATCCGTATGCCTTAACGTACATTCTGTCGCATGTTCCGTATGCAACCTTGAGTGGATCGATGTCAACGAAAATCGTTTCGCCTTCGCTGAAATTTTCACTTACCGCATAAGCAATCTGAAAACCGCTGGTAATAGGATAAGTCCCGGGCTCATTATATGCTTTTGCAAATTCCCCGGGCATGTATTTTTCTGGAAGAAGCTTTTTGAAAAGAGGATATGCGTCAATTGTCGGAATTACGTAATCCGCAGAAACAAACTCTCCGTTTTTAAGCTCAATGCCGGTTGCCCTTTTTTTCTCTATAACGATCTTCTCGATGCTGCATCCTAAATGAATTATTCCTCCGAGTTCTTTGAACTTCTCTTCCATGCGAAGCGACATCTGAAGCGATGCTCCCATTGGGATCTTGCCGTTTCCGTCAGCCATTGTGGCATATGAAACAAGGAATGAATATGCTGCATACTCTTTGGGAAGATAATCCGTAATCATTCTCTTAAGAAGGGGGGATTTGAATCTCTTCGCATACTCTTCGAGTGAGATCTTGCTGAATTCCTTCATTACCTTGGGGAAGTCAGCCATGTTCTTTCCCATTTCGATGTAATCCTTTACACCCCACATTTCCATGGGCTTTTTTCCGGGGAAAACGCACTGCTTTGAGATTTCCACTGCCTGAATGAACTTCTTTATCTCTTCCTCATCCTCGGGAGAAGCGGCAATAAGTTCTTTCTCAGTCTTCTCAAGATCGTTGTATAAAGTTACTCTTGTTCCATTATAAGTTGAAGTATAAAAGGAATCAATATCGGCATATTCCATGTCATCCGATAAAGCTCCGACCTTTGTCCAAATATCATAAAGGTCTGTTCCCTTTCTGGTACCCGTCAGCCAGTGAATGCAGTTGTCGATGTGAAAACCTTTTCTGTTCCAGCCGATGCATTCGCCGCCTGCAATTGCGTTCTTTTCAAAAATCTCTGCCTCGAATCCCGAGTTAAGAGCATAAATACCTGCTGTAAGCCCTGCGATTCCGCCGCCGATTATGATAATTTTTTCTTTCTTGCTGTTTGCCATTTTATTTTCCTCCGATTTATTTCGTTGATTTATCGTTCATTGAATATGTATTCAGTATAATGACGGATTTTATGTTTGTCAACACTTTTATTGAATTTTTATTCAACGAATTTCAGACAGAATAAAAAAGCCCGTAAAATAGGGCTTTTCTGATGTAAAAAATATAAAAAAACTATCATTTCATCCAAAAAGAATAAAAAATGCTTATTATTTATCTGACGAAATCGAATATTTGAATTCATGAAACTAATCAAAAAGCCCCGGGATTTTATTCCGAGGCCTTTGATCTCATGTTACATTTTATTTTTGTTTCTTGTAGTCAGCGAAATAATGTTAAAAACCTGTCCCGCTACGACACATGCAAGTCCGACTGTAAGTAAACGTGTTCCGGGATTAAGCATCGAAAGGATAATAAATACTATACCTGTTGCCGAACAGAGTCCCATCAGTACCATTAAAACTATTTGTAATATATTCTTTTCTTTTTTCATTGTCTTATTTCTCCTTTTTTTCAAGTAATCTTCTTTTAAATGAGTAAAGCTTTGCCAGAGTTCCGGTCGCGTAAACGATTCCGAGAAGCATTGCCACGAGCGCCACACTCGCCGTCAAACCCTTAAATACTCCCGTTAAGAATGTATCCGGAAGTTCCATCATGCTTAATAGCACGTTGGTTAAAAGCGATATGATTCCTAATACCGAATATACGATAACTACGATTGAGTTTCGTTTTTTGCCTTCATTTTCATATTCCGCAACTTTCAGTACGGTTTCCTTCATTTCTTTATTCACCTGATTGTCTCTCCTTTCTCCGTCGAGAATTTCTCGAAGATCCACTCCGTAAAAGTCCGAAATATCAATCAGGATATCCATATCGGGCATATTGGTTCCGGTTTCCCAGCGCGAAACAGTTCTTCTTGAGACTCCCATCTCCTCAGCCAGTTGTTCCTGAGTGATATTCTTTTCTTTTCTGAGTTCTTTAAGAAATGCTCCTGTCTTTACCAGATCCATTTTCGTTTCCTTTCTTATTACGAATAACCAGCAGGCCGATTGTATTGCCCAGACCGCCGAGTGCAAGTCCGAGTCCCAAAAACGGTGTTGCTTCATTTGTTACCATGGAAGTAACGATGCAGGCAATTGCTGCCAGACTGATTATTCCCATTATTACATAAACTGCTGCTTCTCTTGTTTCAATTTTCTTCATTACCATGTCCTCCAAAAAATTTTTTCCTGCCACATCTGATTTGTTTTTTCGTGGCTGCCTTATGGTCCCATGGTAATTCCGGCAACAGAAAATTAGAAGGACAGAAAACAAGCAAACGCCCTGTTTATCGCATGGGACACGGTATGTCCCATCAAATTTTGCCCCTTATTTTCCGCATTTTGCTGCCTTATAAAGACTATCATTTAAAAAAGAAAAAATAAAGATTTTTAAAAAAAAGAGGGGGACTTTTAATAAAAGTCCGCCCTCACCAAATTCAATTTTTATAAATTACTGAATAAATTCAAACTCCATTCCGTCAGCTGAATTTTCATCAAGATCTTCCCAAATGAGTCTGCCTTTTCCGTTGATATAGAAATTAGCCTTTGCT
The DNA here is from genome assembly GCA_024684055.1 of Lachnospiraceae bacterium. Taxonomy (GTDB): domain Bacteria; phylum Bacillota; class Clostridia; order Lachnospirales; family Lachnospiraceae; genus UBA3766. The sequence continues at coordinate 10,090 of JAIKXN010000209.1, forward strand.
TCTTCGTTAACAACCGTTACGGTATCTTCGTCTGTATCGTAATCGTGACTGTAAAGAACCTGCTGACCTGAATAACTTTCAAGTGTATATTCGTCAGCGTTATAAGTACAGAAATATGTCCACTCGTAAGATTCTGCTGCGCCGTTAGACCATGAAACAACAACTACTGCCTCTTCACCGCGCTGCTCAATTGTAATTCCGCATCTTTCGTAGCCCCAAGCACCGAAGAATTTGTCAAATACTTCATCGTTACCTGTTGCAGTTTCATCGAGAAGAACGAAGTGAAGACTTCCGTCCTGGCCTGAATAAAGATCTGTCTGAACGCCAACGCCTTCCTGCATAGAAAAGCTTTCCCAAACTTCACCCGCATCGTCCGTAAATGTAAACCAGTAATTAATGTTTCCGTCGGGAGTTTCTTCTTCGGTTACGGCAACCGTACCATACTGTGCTCCGCCGCCTTTGTAAGCGAGGGTGTAAGAACCGTCTTCTTCGATCGTAAGTGTTCTTCCGTCAATAGTATCTGCTTCGCCGTATACACCGATGATGGAGTAGATTCCGTATTCCGTAGGCTGATTCTCGTATTCGATATCATCATCCTCTTCAACGTAATCTGTGTCATCAATAACCACATCGGGCTCATCCGGAGTTACGGGATTAAGATTGTTTGCCCCGCCGGCACATCCTGCCAGTGTAAATGTCATGCCTAAAATTGTTGCCAAAATAATGCTTTTTTTCATACCATCCTCCTTGAAACTTTTAGTTTCAGACCTTCCAAATATTACCGGTCAATAATAGGACAATAATCCTAAAAAGTTAATTAACCAGAGGTTATTATTTTTTTTGCTGAACAAGATTTATCAGGTGTTTTCTCTTGTCATGCGAGTCGCCCTCGAGCGAAAGCTTCGCATAAATCCGGTTCATATACTGCTTTACCGTTCCTTCCGACAGGAAAAGTTTATCCGCAATATCCTTATTGCTGTAATGTTCCGAAATAAGACGCACGATGTCGATTTCCTTGTCATTAAGGTCCGAAAGTCCGGGCACACTGTAATCCGGAAGCATTTTGCGGTATTCTTCGCCTTTTTCGATTATTTTTGCCGCAAAATCATCATTGTTTTCTTTTGCATATCTTTTAACGGCATTCACGATATATTTATAATTTTCCGCAAAAGGCAGGATGATCCCGTCCGCTCTTGCTGCGTCGATTGCTTTTTTGACAAGGTCGTCCGCTTCTTTATACTTTTCGAGCATTTCATAAGCCGCTGCTGCCTGAATCATTACATGAAGCGAAACCAAAGCGTAATGCATTCCCTGGCACATTCCGAAAAGTTCGGGCATTCCGCCGATGACCTTTATGTAATTGCCTTCTGCCAGATATACCTGATTTTCGATCATTTCCATCATGGGCTTACAGGGCATAAGGTAATTGATGGTCGAAAGATTATGCTCTTTAAAAACATCGGATACCGATTCGGGTTCGGATAATACCGAATAATAGTATGCCCTTGTGCAGTCATAAATATTTATCCACATGGTATCATGCAGTTTTTTTAGCTTTGAAAGCTTCTCTTCCGTAGCCCTGAATTCCGCATTTTTACAGCAGACAGACAATCTGCTCTCAAGGAAGTCGCAGCATAATTCCATATTTACCGACCCTTTTCCGGCAATCGCCGTTCTGCACTGCTCTAAAAGGATGGCGGCATCGTCATATCTGCAGCGGTAAAAGGCCGCTTCGACATCCATCACCATCTCGGCGCCGAAACCGTGCCCTCCGGTAAGCTTATAGTAATACGGCATGCAGTCTTCCATGGCTGAAAGTTCTTCGTCAAGTTCACCGTACTCTCTGTAAAACATCATGAGAACGGAGGGCGAACCGAAGGTCCAGCTTCCCTCGTTCCTCATGCTGACTGCCGGCGAAGTCATCTGTGACGCTGCACTTCTGTGAAGCGCACTCATTGCTTTTATGTCATTATACATAAGGAAACTCATGACAAGATCGATCTCTCCGAGAAGATTTCCCTTCTGATCTTTTGTCATTTCCTTATCTTCTTTTATCGTTGTTTCAAGAAGCGCTTTGATTCTCATCATTTCGGGAATCTTGCGCCACGTAAACATTCTTCTCATGAGAACGAGAAGTGCCGTCGGATGCTTTTTGAGAATTTCCTCACGGCATTTAGTCACCAGTTCAAGTATCCTCTCGGCGCCGGCAAATGCAAGAAGAACACCCGCATCATTCTCTATCACTCCGAGAATCCTGTCATAATTCTCATTTTTCTCGTAGGATTCGAGCGCATGGAGGTACTCTTTTCTGTTTTCGTACCATTCCCCGTACCTGTTGAGATAGTTGTTTTTCTTTTCTTCCGAAAGACTTTCAAACATTCTCGCAGAGCATTCCTTCATCATATGATGGAAACGGTAAGTCTTTCCGTCGGAAAGAAGCGTAACGAAAGCATTTCGTTCGGTAAGTGTGACAAGAAGTTCTTTTGTATCTTTTCTGCCGGTTATAAACTCTGCCATTTCGGCACTGAATTCATCCGCAAGACCGAGAACCGCCAGAAATTCTTTCTTTTCATCGGAAAGCGGATCGATCATGACAGACATGAAAAGTTCGTATATATCTTTGTTTCCCTCGGGAAGTCTGCCGTCTTCGGAATACGAACGCAGTGAAAAATAAATGGCGGAAAACCATCCCTCGGATTTATGATACAGTTTCTCGATATCGACTTCGTTTAATTCGAGACCGCAATTCTCCGCATATACGGAAAGCTCCGTAAGATTCAGACTGAGTCTGTCCTTCCCTATAATATGAAGCTTCGAACCGAGTCTTACGACATCCGCGTTTCTTAGGAATTTATCGCGTGATGCCACAATAACATGAACATTTTCGGGGAGGAAATTACAGAGGTTAACAAGCAGATCGGTCATCTGCTCATTTTTAAGAAGATGAAAATCATCAAGAAAAATATAGTATACTTTGTCGTCCTTAAACGAACGGCAAAACTCATCCATTAAAAGTCCGGTGCCGATCAGATCTGACGGCATCGCATAATCTTCCAGAAATGTAAGTCCTTCATGAATGAATGCATTTTTAAAGCTTTTCCAGAAAAGCATTAAATTGTCGGAATAAATATTTACACGTATTACAACCGCATCCTGTTTCTTAATCCTGTCTGCAAGAAACCAGTTAACCGATGTTGTTTTTCCGTATCCCATGGGTGCAATGACCGTAGTCAGAACATAATCGGGAATCACTCTTAAACTCTCTCTGACTCTTTCGGACATATAAATGGTATTTAATTCCGGTTTTCGGCTATTTTTCATAAATATTTTCCCTTTTATTCCCCATACGTTTTTGCTGTAAATATGAACTGCCGGCAATTGATCTGCCTAAATCTAAAAATTCATGCCGTCACAAAAAATTTTACAGAATACAGCGTTAAAAGTAAAGAAAAAGGAATTTGGGGAAAATAAAAAGGATGCCACCTGTGCAATACAGAATGGCATCCATGTGTTTCATCCGGTCATTAATATTTATCTTTTTTTCAAAACATATTTCCTGTCGGCCTCATAAGTGACAAGCTTTTTTTTGCCCTCCAGTGTATAAGTATTTGTATAATTATCTCGATAAACTGTTAATGTGGTACCGTCAAACTCAAACTTTCCGGTTTCCTGCGCTCCGCCTTGAGAACTGTAAAAAAAGGTTCCGTCTGCACTAAATTCATAATCATAAGGAATAACCGCATCATCATCTTCCCATCTCCCCACTATAATAGAACCTTCATAATCAGCATTTGAAACAGGTTCCGAAACATCCTGATTTTCGGAAACCGGTTCATCATCAGCATCGCCGTAACCGCCTTCGGAATCATTTCCTACGCCGTTGTCAGCCCAGAAATTTCCGGTTCCTCCGTTTCCGCTGTCAGAACCTGTCACACCGTTATCAGCCCAGAAATTTCCGGTTCCTGATTCGTCTGAAGTGCTGTTGCTGCTGCCGGAATCCGTTCCAACTCCGTTCTGAGCCCAAAAGTTATCGGAAGATGAAGCAGGTTTTGCGCCGTAATCATCCCAAATACTGCTGCCGGTATCTTCCGATGCAGTCTGAGTGTTGTTTTTTCCCGAACATGCCGCAAGACAAAGCATTGCCGTGCCTATTATCAGCAACCCCGTTAGTTTTTTCATTTTTCCCTCCTGTCGAACTTCCTATATATTTAACCCTTTACCGAATCCCATTAACGGGAATTCTGATATGTCATATTCCGTATCCCACAAGATCAGTTTCTTACGAGACGGAATTCTCCGCCATTTCCTTCATAGTAAATGCCTTCTTCGCCCTGATCGCAGTAAAATCCGTAATAAAATCCATTATCACCCGAGAATGAGTAGTAAGGAACTCTGTCCTCTCCGCCTCCGAAGTCATCATATTCAATGTTTATATAACCGCTTACTTCTGTACCGTCATAAGAATTATATGTGAAATCACCGTTCTTACCGATATAGAAGGTTCCGATCGAGTAATAGCTGGCATCTTCTACATCACCGACGGGTCTCTGCTGGAAATCCCATTCACCGAAAAGCATTGAAGGTGTATATTCCGTTCCGGGTTCAGGCAAAGAAGAACGTGAATATGATACCTGTTCATCATCATTAAACAAATCTCCGTTGTCGAGGTATGAAAGAGTTCTGATATATCCTCCATCCGGATCATACATAATCAGATTTTCAGTTTCATTTTCAATTTCACTGCTGCCGCTAATAATCTCGTTACCATCGTAACCGTATTCGCTCCATGTGCCATCGTAGTTGATCTGATAATATAAGTCATACTGATCGCAATGCCATACTCCCTCATAATACGCTGCGATACGTCCGTCGCTTACCGGTAAAGATACATCATCCTCATCATATGTAAAATCACCGTTAGGCTCAAGTTCCTCATCATCGAGCTCAACATATTCGTTGATGTCAGGTTCCGGTTCCGTATTTACTGTAGGAACCCCTCCTGCACATCCTGCCAAAAGTGCAAGATTTGCTGCAATCAAAGATGCATAAACTAATTTTTTCATTACCTTTCCTCCTATAATTGGTATCGTCATAGTTTTTCTTTTTTGTGTTTCTTTATTTTCGATGCCTTCTTAAATATATACGTTTCATACCTGAAAAGTTATGGGAAACGATAAGCCCCCTGCAACATTTCCTTCATTTTCAGACAGTATCGCTTTAAAACATCAAAATAACACTAGACTATAGTATGACAAAATACATTTTAATAGAATTAACTTCTGGTTAATTTTTCGTGAAACTTATAATATAGGAAAACACCCATAAATATTTTTTGAAATTTAAATCAATCCGCTTTCAAAAATCTGCAACTTATGAAAAAATAAGAACAGGAAATAAGATTAATAATCGGTTTAGACTATTCCGGAATCAATTTAATCATAGAAATTATTTTTCATCGGCGACAAAAATGCATCGGGGGACAATATGGCAAAGTGCGAAGTCTGTTTCAGACATTGTGAAATAAAAGAAGGAATGTATGGCATCTGTCATGCAAGAACAGTCAGAAACGGAAAAGTTGTGTCCGCCAATTATGCAAAGGTTACTTCCATAGGTCTGGATCCGATAGAGAAAAAACCTTTAAACCGTTTTTTTCCCGGAAGTCTGATTCTTTCCGTCGGAAGTTACGGCTGTAATCTCCGCTGTCCTTTCTGCCAGAATTATGATATCTCGTGGGGCGACAATGTTTTAAATGACAATAACGACTTCCGAGAAATATCTCCCGAAGAACTCGTTGAAACGGCTCTTCGCTACAAGCCGGCAGGAAACATCGGTATCGCTTTCACTTACAACGAGCCGCTTGTCGGTTACGAATATGTCAGGGACTGCGCAAAACTCGCGCACGAAAACGGTCTCAAAAATGTTCTGGTTTCAAATGGAACCGCCTCTCTTAAAATATATGATGAGATCGCTCCTTTCATCGATGCCATGAACATAGATCTTAAGAGCTTTACGAAAGAATACTATGATTTTATCGGCGGAGATTTCGAAATGACGAAAGCTTTTATATCCGAAGCGGTTAAGAACTGTCATGTCGAGCTGACCACCCTGATAGTCCCGGGACGTAATGACAGCGAAGAAGAAATGCGCGAAATCAGCTCATGGATTTCAGGTCTTACGGATTCAGACGGAAATAATGTCGGCATTAATATCCCCCTGCACATCTCCCGTTTCTTCCCGCGTTTTCATATGCAGGATAAAAATCCTACAGATGTATCCCTAATTTACCGCCTGGCTGATATTGCAAGCGAAAAACTTCGTTTCGTATATACCGGAAACTGTTAATTTTTTCACTTCACTCACGGTTTCCTGCCCACTTTCCGTATCCTTATAATACTTCATCGCTTCACTTAATGCCGGAAACATATCATCATAGAATGTATCCCATTTTCTCCGACTATAATTTTTTATGATGATTTGAAAAAAAACGTATTGCGAAATAAAATGTTTGATGATAGAGTATTTATGACAACAGGGGAGCTTGTTAAGGCAGGCTGAGAACGAGAGATACAGCTCGGACCCATAACCTGATTTGGATAATGCCAACGTAGGTGAATATTCAGCTTAATGTTACTTCAAGCAGATATATCATTTGTTGGTATATCTGCTTTTTTAATTCTTTATACCGACTCAAAAATGCAGATAAACGCAAACTCCAAATCCTGCTTTTTACAAAACAGATCATAATTTCAAAATAAAAAAGGAGACTCAGTTATGTTAGGAAATTGCCTGGAAAATGTTCGTAAAAATGTACCTTTGGTACACAACATCACAAATTACGTTACCGTTAATGATGTCGCAAATGTTTTGCTCGCCTGCGGAGGAAGCCCGATCATGTC
>JAIKXN010000225.1 GCA_024684055.1 Lachnospiraceae bacterium
AATAGCGCTATCGCCAAACGGTAAGGCAACGGACTCTGACTCCGTCATTTCAAGGTTCGAATCCTTGTAGCGCTGTAAAGGCTTCGGTAGAAATACCGAAGCCTTTTTTATTGCGTTTTGAACCTGTATCATTTCAAAACAAATATAAATGCGACTATACAAATAGCCATGAAAACAAGGCTCACACCGCCCAGAGAAACTGATGCAATCCGCTTTCCTTTAGACAGTTCTGCTTCCATTTTCTGATTTCGTTTTCTTTCGATTATGCATAATATATTAATAATCAAAGAAGCACACGCAGCTATTAACATTGCTATCAGAAACAAAATCATCAGCGCCGAAGACAATCTTTCATCCGAAGCACCGTCCAAACCCGAGAAAAGAAACATTAAAGCGCCAAGCGGAAACATAAATGTACATGCCAGAATTCCAAATACTATTTCTATCGAGTTTATAACTATCAATACAATATTCGAAACATTATTCTTCATAATCAAAAAGCCTCTGTTTTAATCGAATTAAGTTGAAGTCATTTCTATCTATTTATCATAATTATTTTCGGAGTTCTTTTTCATTTCTTCATAATATGCTTTATATCTATAGATGCTCCTCTCGCTTATGTTATTACGATTTGCAATCTCTTCAATGCTCATACCTTTTTCATGGCATATAGTAAAATCGTTATAAATTGCCATCCACTTGGCATTATGTTTTTGCCTTCCGCTCACTTTTCTGTTTTTGTAATATTCCAGTTCTGCTTTTAAATCTGAATTTTCTTTTTCCAGTTCCTGTATTCTCTTTAACGCAGAATTCAAATCTTTAATCTTCTTCATTAAATTATCCCTCGTTTATTTCTCTTTCGATTGCACGTTCTACAAAACGATTAAGAGATATACCCATTTTTCCGGCCTTTACTGCAGCCTCCTGATGCAACTGCGGTGTCAGGCGGACATTAAACTTACCGGAATAAGGTTTCTCCGGCGCTATACCATCCTCTTTACACCACTCCAGGTAATCCTCAACAGAATTCTTAAACTCCTTCTCCAATTCTTTTACAGATGTTCCGGAAAAAGTAATTACAGTTCTGGTATTAATGACCATTCCTGTAAATATATTATTAACCTCATCATATTCAATTTTTGCAACATAGTCTTTATACGTCATAATCCTATACCCGCATTATTCAAAAACTTCCTTACGGACACAACTGCACCTTTATCAATATTATTTTGGGGATGTGGTCTGTGAAAAACAGCCCTTTCTCCATTAAGTTCTACTCTGATTCTTGATCCGTTCCCTTCAGAAATATTTGCACCCAAAGATTGAAACAATGACTCAACCTCATTCCAGGAAATATCTGATTTGACCGGATTCGTGTAGATTTCTTTAATTGTTTTTATTTGTTTGTTATTCATATGGTACTACCTCCCGGTACTATTGTCAATCGTTTTGAAATGTTTCGCCATTTTCATTTTGACAGTAGTATAACTACTCATCCCTTTATTGTCAAACTGACATTGTCAGTGAAAGTTTTTTTCAAGAGTACAAAAAAAGACTCCGGCATCGCCGAAGCCCTTTCCAAAAAAACATTTTATAAAATAGTCATTAACCCAAAATCATATATTGCTTTTATTGCCTTAATACGTAACATAAATCGCAGGTCTGACACCAATGTGATTTTCATCACTCATCTCCAGCCAGTTATCTGCACCGACAAAACCGTTTGAGGAAACGTAACATGCTGAAAATCCGGATCCGCCCTGTGAGCGAAGCCACCAGGCCACAATTATCTTGCCGTCCAGATCATCAAGTTTATCTCCGTAGATATCGATCATCGTGAGATATTTTCCACCTTCCGGATTAGTATGAGAATCCAATCCGTTATACTCATCGGCTATCTGCCAGTGACTGTAGTGGGATATTCTTTTTGCGTATTCTGACGGAGAACATAAATAACCTATTTTGTAGACGCAATTATTGGCCTCGGAGTACAAATCATATTCTCCGAAATTCATTTGAGCTTCTTCAAGGCTCAGACAGAAAACCGCATCTTCTCCGGCTGAAAATCTGAGTTTGTCCTCGTCTGAAAAAGAATTGTCGTAAAACTCTTCATTGAGCCATTTTCTCAAAGAACAGCTTTCCCAGTCGGCTTCCATGGCATCATCTTCGAAAGGTTTATACTCAAGAACGTCCTTGCTTATAAGAAGTGCTTTTCCGTCTTCCTTCGAAAGAATAATCCATTCTATCGCTTCGGCGCCGTTTCCTTCGTTATTGTCCTGTTCAAATGCACCGAATACGAAACCGCCGATTGCCGTGTAAATTCCTGCGAAGAGCGAACCTTTGGAAAGCCAGTGACCGAGTCCCCATGTAAGCGCTACGAGAATTCCGCCGAAAGGAATTTTGTTGTTGTTAAACCATTTTCAAATGCCATCTGTCCGAAGATGATGATAAGAAGAACGAGCATTACTTCGAAAAGATAATAGATGTACTGAAAAGGGAAAAGGATGGGTCCGCGGCTCTTAAACTCCGAAAACTTCCAGTCCGTATACCAGGAAACGAAATCCTTCTTTTACTCTGCTTGTCTTTTTTTCCATTTTTTTGCTCCTTTAAGTTCTTGTTTTTTCTGATGAACCAACAATACACAAAAAGGAGCAGCCAAACAATAAATCACGTATTAAGTTGCAACTCACGATGTCTAAGTTGCGTTTTTTATAAAAAATACTGTTTGCAACACTTTACAAACAGTATAAATTAACCAATCCGACTCATTATTTCTTAAGTAACTCAGGACAATCTTTCACGGCCTCATTATAAAGCGCCGCTGCACCCTCCTTTGTGGGATGAATGCGTTCCTCGCCGTCCTCTAACATTCCCGGATACCAGCTGATGTTTTCATTTGCTCCGACGACAGATGCAAAATCGATGTATCTGTAACCGCTTTCCTTAACATACTTATTTTTGTAATCGTTATTTACCATGGGACAAGACGGGACGGTGGATAAAACAAGTTCAATGTTATTCTCTTTGCATAATTTTATAACTTCCTCGACATCTCTTTTATATGATTCATTAATGGCTTCGTCGGAATCACCGTCATTCATGCCGAGACACCATATTATTTCTTCGGGTTTGCCGTACCCAAGCATCACCTTGAGCGATTCGAGTGCGGCATCGGAATTTCTTCCGGGATACCCGTTTAAAAGATAATTGTCGTAACCGTTTTCAGTCATATACGATGTCCATCTGGCTGAAGAGGTACAGTTAAAATATGAATCTCCCAAAAGCCAGACAGGCTTACCCCATCCATTGCAGACATAGCTTAATGTACAATTGCTTAAAGAAGTATCATCACCCGCTTCGGCAAAAATTTTACCGATTCTCGCCGACCAGTAAACATCCTCTACCGTCTGACTCTTTCCATTGGAAGAAATAACAATATCCGCGTTGTTTCTTAAGTCATTATTAACGGTTATCGAAATGTTTCCGGAAATGTCGACTAAACATTCGCTCTGTGCTTTAAGATTATTATTGCTGTAAACGCAGATATATTCATTATCGATTGTGATTTTCGAACCGGAATTACTGTCTTTTCCAATTGAAACAGACGAAAAATTATTTACGTCTCCGCTGAAACACAACTGATAATCTCCCATTTCTTCATCAGAATAGTTTCCTTCGAAAAGACCGTTCTCATTCAAATCGAAATTATAAATCTCGCCGGATAATGTTGGATTTTGAGATTTTTCAGAATTTTTAAGAAAGATTCGAACACCGAAAATTATTACTAATGTCAGTGCCACGGCCAAAGCCAAAAGCGATATTAAAATAATTAATTTCTTATTATTTTTCATACTAAATAAGCCTTAACGGGAAGCCCGTCAGCAGGCGTTTGAAGTTATTTTTTCTAAACAATAAATTTTAATATATCAAGTTGCGTGTCCGCGTGATCGAACTCATCAAGTATCGGGCACGGAATGTGAGGTTCGAAGGCCATTTCATGAAACCAGGTGCACTGTACGGGATGCATTCCCGCCTCTGACGCTGCGTAAAGTTCTTTTGAACCGCCGTCTCCGACAAATATGCATTCATCCGGTTTAACACCGAGTTCTTCCGTCATTTTCGAATAAAGTTTAAGGTCCGGTTTGCAGGTTCCCTGCTCATAGGAAATCAGCGCCACATCAAAATACCCGAATAAAACACTGTCTCTTATCATGTC
>JAIKXN010000234.1 GCA_024684055.1 Lachnospiraceae bacterium
AAGATAAAGTCCGGCTGTTGCAAGCGCAACACAAAACCAGATAAGTGCCTTGCTCTTCTTCCCGAAGAAAAGTCCCAGGACAGGTACGAGAATTATGTATAAAGCCGTAAGAAATCCTGCTTTTCCGACCGCTTTCGAATATAAGATCCCGAACTGCTGAAGCGAACTCGCCACGCAAAGAAGTATGCCGCAGCCGATCCCGCCAAGAATCGTCACCTTAAGACTGAATCCGTTTTCTTTATTTTTTGAATCTTTATTTTCGTTTTTATCTGCTTCCGAAATGATTGCAGATTTTTTTATTTTTTTTGATAATCTGAAAACCACAAACGGAATCAGAACCAGGGAACCCACTATATATCTGGTAAAATTAAATGTAAATGGTCCCACGTAATCCATTCCGACACTCTGGGCAACAAATGCCGTTCCCCAGATAAATGCGGTAAGCATAAGCATTATAAATCCAAGCCACTTTTTCATCGTGCAAAAACTCCGATTTTCCGGTATATATTTTATCTTCTGTCAGCATGACGGGAATATTTGACAATTATATACTCAGCCGCCATATTTCCGGTGATCGCGCCGGTTCTTAACTGCAAGGTAAATTCGGCACAGTCATCCAGGCATTCCATGATTTCCCGCATGGAAAATTTCTGTGCCTGTCTTATATATTTTTTTACATAATAGGAACGAATATCCTTAACGGTATCTGCTATGGTATCCTCATCAAATCCCCTGTCACGCATATCCTTTACCTGAAAGAGAATCTTCATCTGTCTCTCTATAAGAACTATGATTCCGACTGCATTGACTTTAAGTTCAAGCAGATCCAGATATAAACGCATTGCAAGTTTGGTATCTCCATCAGACATCGCATCGATCATCTTGAAAACTTCCTCTTCCGGTTCAACTGAAACAAGTGCAACTATATCTTCGGTTTTAATATCCTGATCATCGCCTTTGTATGCTATGATTTTGTCGAGTTCGTTAGTGATTCTCAGCATATCAAGGCCTGCACGCATGATCAATGTATCAAGTGCCGCTCTCGATATTCTTTTTCCGTTTGCCTTGATGGTATTGATTATCCAGCTCTCGACAACATCTTTGGTCTGCGTCGTGATAAAACAGGTGATTCCTTTTTCTTTTACCGCATTGAAAGGTCCTTTTTTATCCTTTATGTCTTCCTCGACAAAAATGATATATGTCGTTTCGGGAAGGTTGTTTATGCAGAGAATCAGATCTTCATTCTCTTTCGAAAATGCTTTTGTATGCTCAACCAGTATAACTCTCTTTTCCGCCATAAACGGGTAACTGGATGCAATCGAAACAAGGGCGTCCATATCAATCGGATTCCCTCTGAACAAAGAGAAATTCATGTCCTGCTTCAGTTCATCAAGCGATGCTGTTCCCATTAAAGCTTTAAGCAGTCTGTTTCTGAACATCTTTACAACCTGCTGCTCAGGTCCGTAAAGAAGGTAAACATTTTTCAGTTCCCCTTTTTCTATATGCTCTTTTAATTTTATTTGTTCTTCATTGATGTTTTTTTCAAATTTGTTTTTCATACTGAAATATTATAACCCATTTTCGTTTAAAAAACATGAGCAAAATAAAATATGCAGATTGGGGAGATCTGCATATTTTACAATCCATGATTTTTATGTGGGGGTAGAAAAAGCTTTCAGGCTTTTTTCTTCTTTGATCTGCGGCTTAATACTACGCTCTGTAAGAGAATGAAGAAGCAAAGCATTCCGCCTGTTGTGATACTCTGCCACCAGGGATCGTTAAGTCCGCTGGAAACAACTATCTTTTTAATCGTGGTAAGTGTGATCGTACCGAAGAATGTTCCGAATACGTTACCTACACCGCCTGTAAGAAGGGTACCGCCGATGATCGATGAAGCGATTGCGTTCATTTCCATTCCGGCAGCGTTTGTTGCATTTCCGGCTCCGGTATGCATCATAAATACAAATCCGGATATACCGCTGAGCAAACCGCTTAATATATAGCTTATGAATCTTGTCATTTTGACATTGATTCCGAGCATAAGTGCACTTGTCTGGTTTCCGCCGATCGCGTAAAATCCGCGGCCGAGGCGGTGGAATTTAAGTAAGAGGAAAATTAATACCAGACAGACAAGTGCAACAACTACTCCAAGTTCAATTCTCGCAGGTACGAGATTTCCGTTTTTGGCTGTATAGCCAAGCCAGGGAATAACTATTTTTATGTCTCTGAATTTTGAAAATGCTTCGTGTTCGACTTTCTGAGGGTTAACCGAAAGGATGGTTGTCATGCCTCTTGCGAAGAACATTCCTGCGAGTGTTACGATGAAAGGCTGGATTTCAAGGTAACTGATCAGGAATCCCTGAATCACACCGAATGCAATTCCGATTCCAAGCGCAAGAGCAACTGCAACAAAAATGTTTCCGCCCTTGTTAAGGTAAAGAATGCAGCTCATTACTACAAGTGATGTTACGGCACCAACGCTGATATCAATTCCGCCGGTGATCATGACTATCGTCAGACCGCAGGATACTATGATAAGACTCGCGTTGTCATTTAACATGTCGAATACCTGCTGTGCGTGTAAAAATCCGCCTTTAAGCAAAAGCATCGCCAGCAAATACATTACTACGAAAATACAGATTGTAATTGTCATCAGAAGCTGTGTATCGGTAAGCGGCTCCCTGCGAAATTTTTTCTTTTCCATACTATTCCGCTCCTTTCGCTACTGCAGGTTTTCTGTTCTTTATATTATTCATCAGTTTTGAAAACTTAGCCTTGATAACCGGTGAACCTATAACAACAAGAAGAATGATTACTACAGCTTTATATGCTTTTACGTCTGTTGATGAAACTTTCATTGCGTAAAGTGTTATGGTAAGCATCTGAATAACGTATGCACCGATAATACTTCCGCTGATCTTAAACTTGCCGCCGCCAAGGTTGTTACCGCCGATGGCAACTGCAAGGATTGTATCCATTTCAACATCCAGAAGGAGTGTTTCGTGGTTGATAAGTCCGAGACGGCTTACGCCGATCGTTCCTGCAATCGCTACACATACGCCAAGGATAATGAATGATAAAAGCTTGATAAATGTTGAGTTAATTCCGTTAAGTCTTGCTGCGCTTCCGTTGATACCTACCGACTGTGTAAAAAGTTCAAGTGAAGTAAAATGGAATACCAGTTTGAAAACTATTGCAACAAGCACAACTATAAGTATCGGAGTCGGAATGGGGATACCAGGTATGAAACTTCCGATTGCATTTATGATCGGGCTGTCAACCGTAGGTGTTGCACCGCCGTTAATCCAGTAAGCAATTGAACGTCCGCAGGTATAAAGGATCAGCGTCGCGATCATCGGCTGAATCTTAAATACCGAAACGAGAGTTCCGTTGAACGATCCGAAGATCATTGCTACCACACAGGCGAAAAGAAATGCTGCGATAACGGTAACACCGTTAATGTTGGGTGAAGATTTAAGTATCTTTACAAAAGCACTTCCCGCAATAGCTGCTGCCGCACCGACACTGATATCCTGTCCGCCGCAGGCTGCAGTTACAAGCGTCATACCCATTGCAAGAATCGCAAGTTCGCTCGCACCGTTAATGATACTTATTAGGTTTCCGGAAAGAACCAGATTACCTTCATTGTTGTGACTTAATGCAATACTGAAGAAAGCCGGGTCTCTGATGAGGTTAAAGATCACCAGAAGGCAGATAGCTATGATGGGAATCGTAAGCTGGCCAAGTCCGCCTTTAAAGATTTTTTTGAAATTATCCTTCATTTTTAGACTCTCCTCCCGCTATGGTTTTCATAACCTGTGCCTGATTAAGATCTTTTCCTTTAAGCTCGCCTACAATGTGTCTGTCTCTCATTACGATAAGACGGGAACATGTACGAAGCATTTCTTCAACTTCGGAAGAAATAAATGTTACGCTCACACCGTCTTCCGCAAGTTTAAGGACAAGTTTCTGAATTTCAAGTTTTGTTCCGACGTCGATACCTCTTGTCGGTTCATCCAGAATAAGATAATCCGGATGTGTCAGAAGCCATCTTGCAAGAATAACCTTCTGCTGGTTACCGCCGCTCAAAGAACCGATTGGTGTTTCGCGGCTTGCTGTTTTGATATTTAAAACTTTGATATATTCATCAGCAAATGCTTCCGCTTCGCTTCTGCTTATCGGTTTAAAGAAGCCCTTCATAACCTGCAGTGCGAGAATGATATTCTCTCTTACGCTTAAGTCTGCTATGATACCGTCTCTCTTTCTGTCTTCTGCAAGATATCCGATACCATGCTTCATGGCGTCGATGGGTTTCGTGATTTTTACATCTTCCCCTTTTATTTTAACGGTACCGCCGTTAACCTTGTCGGCACCGAATATAGCCCTTACACTTTCGCTACGTCCCGAGCCGAGCAAACCTGTAAATCCGTTAACTTCGCCTTTGTGAATTTCAAAATCAAAGGGAAGCGCGTCGCTGCTCGAAAGAGACTTGGCTTCATAAAATACTTCACTTTCAGCTGTCTGTTTTTCCTCGAATTCTCCGAGAGAACTGAGTTCATCCAGCTCCTTACCGATCATCTTGGCTACGAGTTCCACCTGAGGAAGTTCTTCCGTCAGGTATTCTCCTACAAGTTCACCGTTTCTTAAGACCGTTATACGATCGCATACCTCATAAACCTGTTCGAGGAAATGAGTTACAAATATAATTCCTACACCCTGACTCTTCAGATCTCTCATGAGACTGAAAAGCATGTTAACTTCGTTATCATCAAGAGATGATGTCGGTTCATCAAGAATAAGAACCTTACATTTCATATCCACCGCACGTGCAATCGCAACCATCTGCTGAACTGCCAGCGAACAGCTTCCGAGCTGCTGTGTGCTTCTTGCCGGTATTCCGAGATCGTTAAGAATTTTTTCCGCACGTTTTTCATAGTATCTGTGACGTACAATAAAACTTTCTTCTCTTCCGATAAACATATTCTCGGCAACGGTAAGGTTGGGACAGAGCGTGATTTCCTGATAAACGGTACTTATACCTATGTTCTGTGCATCCTGCGGTGAGCGGATGTTTGCACTGTTGCCGCTTATGATTATCTCTCCGTCATCCATCTGATAAACACCCGTAAGGATTTTGATCAGTGTGGATTTACCTGCGCCGTTTTCTCCCATAAGAGCATGAATCTCACCTTTTCTTAAAGTAAAATCCACGTTGCTTAATGCCTTAACCCCGGGGAAAAGCTTATTTATATTTCTCATTTTAAGCAAGCAATTTTCCTGCATAGCCAATCCTCCTTATACAATTTCACCGGATAAAAATATTCGGTGTCTTTGCATATTTTTGCACTAGAGTTTTCCGTACATTCCGACCGGGTTTGATGTAGTCTCCCCCGGCTTTCGTGTATAACCTTTTTACTAAGTGCTTCATTAAAAAGCGCAGCCCGGGCTGATTCTCTTACAGCCCGGCTGCGCCGTTCGGTCAGTTAATTAATTATTCACCTAAACCGTAAGTTTCAATATCTGCATCTGTAAGAGTTTTTGCGTCGAAACCTTTTTCTTCATTGATGATCTTCTTTGAAGAAGCTGTTGTCTTGCCCTGGATAAGATCGCTGATGATCTGTGCCTGGAAAGGTGAGCACTGTCCGTCATAGTTCCATGCGCCAGCCTTTAACTCTCTTAAAGCCCACTTGTTGCAGTCAAAGCCCATTACGATAACTTTGCCGTCTACACCATGAGTGATACCTGCTTCGTCAAGTGCTGCTACAGCGCCTTTAGCCATACCGTCGTTCTCTGCGTAGATTACGTTGAAATCTTCTTTGCTGTTAATAACTGATTCAACGATCTTCTTAGCTTCTGCTTCATCCCATGTAGCTGTCTGCTGAACAACCTTTTTCATCTTGCCTGATTCGAACTGAGCATCAAGAGCACCTGTACGTCCGATCTGAGCATCTGAACCCATAGCACCCTGGATATGGATTACATTGTACTCGTCAAGGTTCTGGTCAAGTAACCACTGAACTGCTGTTTCGCCTTCTTTGCTCATGTCTGAAACAACTGCTGCTTCATAAAGACTTTCATCAACATCGATCATACGGTCGAAGAGATAAACCTTAATGCCTGCTTCCTGAGCTTTCTTAAGAACATCGTCCCATCCTGTTGTCTCTGCTGCAGAGATAAGAAGATAGTCAACGCCTTCTGTGATGAATCCCTGAGCTGCCTGAAGCTGCTCGTCGTTCTTTAAGCTGTAAGCTGTCTTTAATTCGTAACCGTTATCTGCAGAGAAAACTGCTTCCATGTCTTTTACGTTAGCTTCACGATAGCCTGATTCTGAAGGGGGGTTGTTAACAACTCCGACTTTGATTGTTCCGCTTGCAGGTGTTTCTACTGCAGGAGCCTCGTCTACTGTAGTCTCAGCTACTGTTTCGGGTTCGGTGCTTGCAGGAGCGGGTGTAGAAGTTGTTGTTGTAGTACCGCCTGATGAACACGCGCTAAATAACATTGTCATCATAAGTGATCCGGCCAAAAACATTGATCCTAATTTTTTCTTAATCATGTTAATTATCCTCCTTTTTCGTCTGTGCGACTGTTTGATTGTATGTTATCGCAACACTCTTCCAAGGTAAATCGAGGTTGATTTTGATTTGGTTGAAAATAATATTAAAAAAAAACCGTTCTTTTACGAACGGTTAATTTTCATTCTATTCAGGTTGATTATGATACCGCGTGCGGTATTCCGAGGGAGTAATTCCCGTATTTTTCTTAAAGATATAACTGAAGTAATGAGAATCGTTATATCCTGTTTCCAGTGCGATCTGAGAACTCTTTATATTGGTTGTGCGAAGAAGTTCTTTTGCCTTGTTGATTCTTAAATGAATAAGGTACTCGGTAAATGTCATGCCGCTGTGCTGCGAAAAGACTGTCGAAAAACGGCTCTTGCTCATGTTCACTGCCTTCGCCACATCCGAAAGCATAAGGTTCGGATTCGAGTAATTCTGCGACATATAAAGCTTCGCATCATTTATTATTGAAGGTACCTGTGAATCATCCGTTACATCACCCATTTCCCTGACGCCGAGAATGATGGCCTGTTTGTCTTCTTTTTCCACAAGCAGATGACGTATGTGTCTTGCGGTTTTAAAGCTCTGCAGAATGCATTCCGGGTTATCCACGATTTCTCCGATACCAACACGGATTCCGCTGCATTCGGCTCTTTCGAGTTCCCTGACCAGAGACGTTGCAAAAGCGTATGCTCTTTCTTCGGTATCTTCTGATGTATCTCCGAGAACAAGAAGTCTGGTTCCGGTTCTGCTCGCCGATGCATGTACTATTCCGTCGCTTCCTTCTGCAAGCTGTACTGCTGCCTCCTGGCCCGTACCGGTAGGTGAAAAAGCCGCATCAACAACACAGTAAAAAGGTGCGGGAACAGGGCATCCCATCGAGGCCAACTGCTTAAGAACGTTGTGTGAATCCTCAACTGCGGTATCGTCCGTAAAAAGCGAACCGATAAGTTTTTCCTTTAAGAACTTGCCGTTATCCTCCATTCTTGCACGAAGACTTGCAGCATGTTCTAGAGTTTTTCTTTCATCTTTTAACTGAAGACTGACCTTATCAAGCGCTTCTCTGAGATCTGTGGAATTAATGGGTTTTAAAAGATATTCTCTGACACCTAACTGAATACACTGACGCGCATATTCGAATTCGTCATAACCGCTTAAAACGATTATTCCGATCCACGGCATCTGACCGCGAAGGATTCGGCAGAGTTCAAGCCCGTCCATAAAGGGCATTTTGATATCGGTAATAACTATATCGGGATTGGTATCCCGGATAATCGGAAGCGCCATCTCTCCGTCGGGTGCTTCGCCCACAAGAGTGTAAGGCGTATCATCCCAGGGAAATGATTCTCTGATTCCTTCTCTTATTACAATTTCATCATCAACCAGAAATACTTTCATTCTCAAATATCTCCTCTTTTGTTCTGCAGGGTACCTTAAAGCTTACGGTCGTACCGTCTGCATTGCTTTCTATTTTTAATCCGTCCGAAACATTGTAATAAAGACGGATACGCATATTGACGTTGACCAATCCGAAACCGCCGCCACCGCCCTCACTGACCGAAGGCTGGCCTATCTTCATTCTTTCATTAAGTTCACGAAGCTGTTCGCTGCTCATTCCGCAGCCGGTATCCTTTACCGAAAATGACAGAAAACCGTCTTCCATTTTGGCGGATACTTTTATCGTACCGCCGCCTCTTTTTATCTTTATTCCGTGATAAAGAGCGTTTTCGATAAGGGGCTGAAGAAGAAGTTTTAAAATATAATACTCGCCTATTTCGTTGGGAATGTCGATCTCATATTTCATGATATCCCTGTATCTTGTCTGCTGAATAGTGAGATATCCTTCGATATGTTTCTTTTCCTGACTGATGGGAATCCAGTCAGCACCGGACGAAAGGCTGATTCTGAAAAAGTCGCTCAGTGCACTCGTTAACTGAATAACCTCATCCTTCTCTCCGGCTTCTGCTTTCCAGACAATGGCATCAAGTGTATTATAAAGGAAATGCGGATTGATCTGCGCCTGAAGAGTTCTGAGTTCCGCCTTTCTTAAATTCCTTGCGTCAAGCTCACTCTTTTTCATCATGGCTTCGAGGTGATCCGCCATGGTATTTACCTGCTTGGTAAGGTTTCTTAATTCCGTAACATCCGTATCATTTAATCTCGCATCAAGCGTTCCTTCAGCAAGAAGTTCCGCAACGTTCTCAAGTCTTTCAATCGGCTGCCTGATAAAAGCTGCCGTAGTCTTAACAGTCCTGTTTCTGAACCACAAAGACATAATAACGATCAGCACTTCCATTACGGCGGTAACGATGATAACGATACCGAGACTTACGCTCATTCTTGCCGTCGAATTGATTTCCTGAGCGATATAATCGTTTAACATGCTGTCAACAAGTGCGGCAACGTCTCTGACTTCGACAAGTACGGCTTCATTTTCGACTACGGGAACTTCGTTGTATATATTATCCCTTATGCGGTCCACGTAGTTTTTAAGTGTTTCCATGGTTCGACCGGCAACCATCAAAGATAACTGATTTTCCTTCCCCGTTCTCTCCGTGATTGTTTCGATTGTCTCGTCTACTTCCTGAATCTTTACGTATATGTTGCTTTCGGGAAAAGTATCCCTGCCGCTGATAATATTCCATGCAGCTTCCGGAATTTCAACCGCAACGACTGTTTTCAGATTGGTGATCGTTTCCATTCTCTGAATCGAGCTGTGGTATTTCCATGCATAAAAAAGCATCAAAACCAGACTTATAATGATGGGGATAACGAGCATCAGCACAATTCTGTGGCTTAGATCGTTTATTTTTCCGAGAATGCTTTTTTCTTTTTTGATTCTTTCCATTCGACTGTCCTCAATAGCCTCTCGGTTCTATTTTTGAAGTATCCTGTTCATCGCTGAACACTACTTCCATCGGATGAATAACCGGTTCAACTTTTTCTCCTGCTTTGAGTTTGATCGCCGTCTCCATAACTTCTTTTCCGAGTTTCGGAGTGCATTCAACCACGCAGTTTATCTTTCCTTCTTTTAAAACATCAATGGCTTCCTGACCACCGTCAATGGATATGATTATAACATCCCTTCCCGGTACGTATCCCGCTTTTTCTATCTCGGGAAGTGCACCGAGGGTCATTTCGTCATTGTGACTGTATACAACATCTATTTCATCTCCGTAGGTTTCCATGAGATATCTCATGCATTCTGCGCCGCGGCTTTTAAGGAAGTCGCCGTCAATACTTTCGAGTATGTGCATTCTTTCATCTTTGGCGATGGTATCGGCAAATCCCGCCTGACGCTGTCTCATGGGAGTGGAATTTTCGGTTCCGGTAATCTCTACGATATTTACTTCCGTAAGTCCGATACGGTCCGCTTTTCTGATCAGATATTCAGCAGCCATTACACCTTCTTCGTAAAAGTCTGCACCGATAAGACAGGTAGTAAGACCTTCCGTTTCCGTACTTATGTCTCTGTCGACAAGAATAACGGGAATTCCGGCGTCCTTTGCTTCCATAAGAACATTGTCCCAGCCGTCTTCAACTATAGGGGAAAAGGCAATAACATCAACTTTATATGCTATAAAACGTCTTATTGCATCAATCTGGTTTTCCTGTTTCTGATTTGCGTTTTCAAACATCAGATTCACACCGTAATTCTCAGCCTGCTGCTCGATATCGGTGGTATTTCCGATTCGCCATGCGCTCTCGGAACCGATCTGACTGAACCCGAGAAGAATATCGGTATCCTCTTTCTTATCGCCGGAATTAACGCAGCCCGCAATAAAAAAAGCCGCCAGTAATATGCTGAGGAAACCTGAAATTTTTCTTATTCTGTTTGATGTTCTTTTGCCGGTATCGGAATGATTTTTCCAGAGAAAATTTTTCATAAATAACCACGCCCCCATGTTGTTAATATTATTGCAATATTTAAATAAAAATTCAAGTCGAAGAAAAAACTGAAGAAAAATGGATGATAAACAGTTAGGAATTCTTGAAAATATAGCTGAACAACTTACAAAATAACAAAAAGGTAATCCGTAAAGGATTACCTTTTTAATTACTAAAACTCAGTAAATATATTTCTATAACCAATTAAGTCTCTTCTCAAACTCAACCTTGTTTTCGCCTTTTTCCATAACTCCGATTTCATAGCAGTCATAAAACTTACCGATGTGTTTCATGACTTCTTTCTTGTCTTTCTGCGAAGTAACAACTATGAATCCGACACCGCAGTTGAATGTGCGAAGCATTTCTTTGTCGCTGACGTTTCCGGTGTTACGGATGTATTTGAAAATGTTCAAAAGTTTAATTTTAGAAAGATCGATTTTAGCACTTAATCCGTCGGGAATAACTCTGCAAAGATTACCTTCTATACCGC
This sequence comes from Lachnospiraceae bacterium, assembly GCA_024684055.1. Classification (GTDB taxonomy): domain Bacteria; phylum Bacillota; class Clostridia; order Lachnospirales; family Lachnospiraceae; genus UBA3766. Next base: position 10,936 of record JAIKXN010000234.1, read on the forward strand.
CGCCCGTGATGTGTGCCATTCCGTGAAGCACTTCTTTTTTAAACAAATCTTTGATGGATTTATAGTAAGGCGTGTGCGGCTTCATTATCTGCTCTATAAATGTAATTCCATCGATTTTATCAAGTTTGATCTGCGGATTTTTATCCATAAGAAGTCTGACAAGCGAGTAGCCGTTTGTATGAAGGCCATTGGATGCTATGGCGAGAACCGCATCGCCTTCTTCTATTGCTGAACCGTCAATTACCTTTTCTCTTTCAACAATACCTGCAATGCTTGAAGTAAGAACGTAAACACCGGAATCAACTACGAGAGGCTGGATTGAAGTTTCGCCTCCGACAAGCGAACATTCGTTTTCTCTGCATGCATCAGACACGCCTTTTACAAGGGTTTTAATCGTATCTTTTTCAGCGTTTCCGCAAACGATTGTATCGAGAACCGCAAGAGGTTTTGCACCCATAACAACCACGTCATTTACAAGATGATTAATCATGTCATGGCAGATGGATTCGGTATATCCGTATTCGATTGCAAGCTTCTGTTTAGAGCCGGGTTCTTCGGATTTAAGAGCAAGAACAGGATTCTCAATTTCAGGAAATTTAATATCATATAAAGAAGCAAACGGTCCGAGTCCGTTTAAAACTCTTTTGTCTTTGGTTTCAAGACTTTTGGCCATTTCTTTTTTGATAGTATCGGTATATGCAATATCTATTCCGGCCTTGCTGTATGATAAACCGTCAGCTTCCTTCTCACTGCCTTCGAGAATCTCATCAACCGTTACATCAAGAACAGTGGCCAGATCTTTGATGATTTCGATGTTAGGAAATGTTGTTCCGTTTTCCCATTTCGAAATGGCCTGAAAAGACACATTCAGTTTCTCTGCAAACTGCTGCTGAGTCAAACCCATGCCCTTGCGCTTTTCCCTTATGAACTTTCCGACTTTAATACTGTCAAGCATTTTGAAAACCTCCGATATATTTTTGACGAAGTGTTTTTCAGTTGTATTTTTCCTGCCGCTTTGTTTCCTTCGTTGTCTTCATATTAGCAAGAGTTTTCGTCTTCAAACAATAACTCTCTCGGTGAATATGAAGCAGGAATTCAACCTGTGGTTGAAGGTTGTTTTTTAATTTTCAATAAAATATATGAAACTTTTACCGCGTTTTTTCTAATAGTCAGGCTTCGTTTTAAATAAAGAGATGAACAATTACCACTATCACTCCAACAGCAAAAACCGCGATTCCACAGTTTCTGAATACTACAAAGCGCGTGTAAACTTTATGATAAAATTCATTCGGCGCATCATTTGTCGAGCGGTGCATCATGTAATTTAATCCGCTTAGTGCGAACATAATCACTGCTGCCAGAATCAAAACAACGCCCAAAATCAAAAGAATAGTTCTCATTTTTCAACCTGTATTTTAACTGTTTTACCAGTTGCTTGTATCTTCTTGTTGTTTGTTTCTTCCGGTTATTTATTCCGTCAGTTAACTTGTAGGATTAAACAATCTATTAAATTATAATGTATTATAGTTTTCATTTCTACAATATAATCATGCCTTACTTATTCCATATTAATATTAATATAAATCAACCGTTTTAATATCCAAGTTTTTCTTTCAAACTAATAATCATTTTGCGTAAATCCTTAGTGTTTAACACGTGCCTTCCGGTTTCAAATGTCCATATAAGAGAATCTCCCTGATATATTCCATTTTCTTCATATTTTCTTATTTTTGAAAAAGCAAGTAATGCATTTTGTTTGTTTTTGAAGTTATTTTTTCGTGTCACAAACATATAAAAGCAAACAAATTCCGAATTTGCGCTTATTTGTTTGCTTTTTTCCCATTTATCTTTACGAAATAGAGTTTTAATCAAGTTTAATTCTTATTGCCCCGCTCTGATCTGTTCGCATTATACAAGTTGATATATCTTCAAGATTCTCAATTGTCTCCTCATGGGGATGTCCGTATCGGTTTTCAAATCCACAGGAAATTACTGACATGTAAGGATTCACTCGCCTTAAGAATTCCATATTGTTTGTATTCTTGCAGGAACCGTGATGAGCAGCCTGTAAAATATCTATTCTGTCTATATTGTTTTCATCAAAAAATTCAATTACTTTTTCTTCCGCATGAATATCAGCATCTCCCATAAATAGAATTCTGAACCCTTCTGCTTCCAAAAGAACAACCTGCGAGGCCGCATTGGAATCTGAAGAATCAAAATCACTTTCAGGAAATAAAACAGTGAATTTCAAATCTTTATCAGATGTATAGAATTCATTTCCTATTTGTGTATGGATAACTTCCATTTCTGCTTTGGATGCTTCTTCTGTAATTGAATTAAATTTATCTTTCAACGCATATGGGACGATTATCTGAGTTTTATTTTTTAAATTTTTATTAGAATCATCCTCTCTTTTATGTGGATTATTCTTCGCATTGAAATATGATAATTTGTTTTCAGTTTTTATTTCATTCGCTTCTATAAATTCTTTTATACCGCTTGTGTGGTCCGCATCGTCATGTGATATAAACCATGCATTAGGACAATCGATAGCATAATAATTCATATATGGTTCTATCACATATTCGTAAATGTTTTTCTCACTTGTCGAACCTCCATCATAGAAATATACCTGTCCGTTAAATTGGACACATGCACAAAGTCCCTGACCGACATCAAGGAATTCTATGCGGTTGTCCCGCTTATAAAACGTTAAAGTTATTACGTTAATAACAAGTAATGAATATCCGATTGCAAGCGAACTATTTTTCTTTTTCCTGATATTTCTTTTCATTGATGAGGCGTTGTAAAAAGGATGATGTCTCTGATAATTGTTCAGTTTCTTATACTCTCGCCATGAATTCAGTTTTATCTTCCAGATCAAAACGCATATCAGAATAAGAATTACTTCATAAATAATGCACCTCACCATGTTCCTATGACCGGTTATCACAATCGCTTTGGGAAGGCTTAATTCAAGTTTCATAAGCCATTCATAAACTCTTAACATCAGCTGAATTAAAAGAGCAAACACGTTAATAATTCCAAGTCCGAAAGTTTCTATTATTATCTCAAAGAAAAGACAGCAAAGTCCCAGTCCAAGCAATGCCGTCATGCCGGCAACAAGAAGGATATTCAGAATCGAGGAATAAATCGGAATCTTATAATATGTATTCATAAGAACGGGAAGTATCATAAGACTTACAGATACACTCATACCGACAGAAGCAGCAATCTTGCTCTGATTCTTCCCAACGGTTTTGAAAATCGGTACGACAATTGCAATTGAGATGATTGCAAGATAAGACAATAAAAAACCTGTCTCGAGCATAGCACGAGGTTTGAAAATAAGCGTAATGAGTGCAGCAAAAGCTGCTGCCGTCAGGGTATCGTATGATTTACCAAGCATTTTTCCGATCATTAAAATCGTAAACATGATTATTGCCCTGAGAGCTGAAGAAGTAAAACCGATTATATAACCATAGGCAAAAAGGAAAACAATCGTAATTATATAATCGGCATTGAGCTTAATCGGTGTCTTTTTCAGAACAAATAACAGCAGAGAAGCAAACATAGTGATGTGAAGGCCGCTAATTGCGAGCAGGTGGCTCGCTCCCGCATCTTTATACAAATCCTTCACTTCACTGTCTATACCCGTCTTATCAGCGATTAAAACCGCTTTCATGATGCCTGCGTCTTTTTCGCCGAGTGCATTATCAAGATATGCCGAAACCTTTTGGCGTATTTCATAAGTTATTTCAGCTATGTTAATCCTTCCGCCTGAAACAGATAAAATTTCACATTTGTTCATGGAATATATATAGCCCTTTGAAATGTAGTATTTTCTGGCATCAAATTCTCCCGGATTGTGAGCATTTTCAAATACAGAAAGTTTGCCTTTTACTCTGATTTTAGAACCGATAGAAAGTGTGGACTTATTTTCTTTATCAGAATCAATTAAGACATCAAAAATCGAATTTTTATCGAAATAACATATACATCCGGCATTCTTCAAAATGAAATAACGGTCTCTTATTTCATCATCAGTGATTATATTCTTCAAAGTCTGATTTTCATACAAACCTTTATCCGAATTTCTATTTATACCGGAATTTGTACCTTTATCCGAATTTGTATCTTTATCTTTGTTGGAATCCTCATCAGTTTCTGTATCCCAAATCTGTATTTCCTTCAGATACACATACACCTTATCGTTTTTGTATTCGATATTCTTGACATATCCCGATATTTCACATTCTTTCGCAGACATTCTCGGTATATCCATGTTTTGAACGTAAATGTTCATAAAGAGCATGACGGAACCGGTAAGAACGAGAGCAAACCACATAAGCGGTCTTTTGAATTTAATTAAGGCAAACATACGGTTTGATTTTGTCAAAGGTTGCATTCTTGATACCGCTTATTTCTTTAAGTTCTTCGATATCGCTAAAGCCGCCTTTGCTTTCCCTGTATTCGATGATTGCTTTTGCTCTCGATTCTCCGATCCCGGGAATCGTGCAGAGTTCTTCGATGGATGCTTTGTTGAGGTCTATAAGTTTGTTCTCACCGAAATTCAGATTTTCGCCGATATAGGGAATCCTTACCTGCATTCCGTCTTTTGCTTCTACTGCAATATTGACCGCATCCATATCTGCTTCTTCGTCATATCCGCCCGCCTTATCAAGTATTTCAAATAATCTGTCTCCTTCGCAAAACTCATAGATCCCGGGATTTTGGACTGCACCGCAGATATGGACATAACCAGCTCTTTGTCTTTTTTCTTCTCCTTCTTTCTCCTTATCTGTTTCGATCCCTAAATTTTCGGCATCAGAAAAAGATACTCCTTCGTCAGGGGCATTTTGTGTTTCGCTGTATTCAGTTGTATTTTGCTGATTGTTTTCCGAGAACTCGGATAGAGTAAGTCCGTCTTTGGCGCATGCGCTCAAAGACAGACTCAGTATCGTAATTAAAACGACATTTTTTATTTTCATAAGTCAAACCCTTCTACCCTCGAGCCGACTTATTCTGCTTATAAAATATCAAATTTGAAAGACAATATCTTCGGTAATGTTTCGATGAATTTGTCTTTACAATAATTCAGTTTTAAAAGACATGATCTTCGATAATATCACGATATATCCGTCTTTGCGATAATTCAGTTTTGAAAGACATGATCTTCGATAATATCACGATAGATCCGTCTCTGCATTAAATCAGTTCTGGAAGACGTAATCCTCATTTACAACAGGTGATTCGATAAATTCGTCTTCAACATATATACCGTGTATCTGTTTTTTAACCTGACCGGACAGCTGTCTTAAAAGACGATTTGCATCTTCGCCGTCCCATGCCTTTGTGTATACCATTTCAGTAAGAACCCAGTAATTGGAGGTCTCAACTATTTTAGGTAACGATACACTGTTTTCGTATGTCCTTAATGCATCCTCCATCTGAGGATACTGAAATTCGTTCTGATAATTGCAGGGAAGTTTTCCTGTTCTTGTATAAAGGTTCCCGGAATAATCAACCGTCAGGAATTTTGCAAAGTTTTCCGCTTCCTGAGTGTGCTCGGAAAGTTCGTTTACCGATACAAGTTTTGTAACCGACAAGCCTTTTGATTTTAACGTATCGTTAAGCATTCCGATGCTTGCAATTCCGTATTCATATGTGAAAGGATTATCTTCCGATTTTCTTGCTGCTTCGAGATTTCCGATAACATCCGTATCGGCTACCATGAATAAAGTCTTTCCTTCCTTGAATTCATTGAGAACATCTTCATATGAGAATTCATCAATTTCCATCGAGAAGAACTGCTTGAAATCCTGAAATACACTGAGGCAGTAAATACTGTTCTCATTGTAGATGTCGATTTCATCGCGGTTATCGCCTTTTTCACCGCCGACATTCATATATGCGCCGGCAAACCAGTATTCATACAGAACATCGGTAACACACCATTTAAAGAATGATTCCGTGCCTTCGGGAAGGTTGTATTTAAGAGCAAATTCGATAATACCCACAATCGATGTGGGAAGTATTTCATCCGCCGTTACTTCCACGAATTCGGTATTCTCGGTGTTTTCTTCGCTGGCCGATCCTTCACCGTAACTGCCTTCGCTTTTTCCACCATCTTCATTGTACTTGGCTGCAACTTCTTCAAGCAGTGTTCTGTTATACAAAAACAGCGAACACTCATATAAAAGAGGATATCCGAGTTTGAAATTCGAATAACTGATTGCATCCAAAGATACTTCGGGAAAATATGAGGAATTTAAAACTCTGTGTGAATCTTCCAATTCATGGCAAAGTCCCGAAAGATAAGCTTTTTCCAGGGACTCGTTGCCTAAAATGTATAAATCGGGTCCGTATCCGTCATCAATCGTTGCCTTCTGGATCGCTTCAAGGAACTCAAGTCCGGACACTCTGGTGGAAACCACCTTTACTCCTGTCTTTTCTTCATATACAACGGCTGCATTTCTTACATACTCGTCGAGATATTCATCTGTATACCATATCGAAAGAACCGTCTGATTCTCTTTTTTGTTTTCATTTTCAATAAGAGAATGTCCGGGATATAAATCTCCGAGCAAAGCGGCAATCGTCATGGCGAGAACAGCCAGTATAGAAAAGAACTTTCTTCTAATATGCATTGTCAATTGCCTCTTTCAAAATCACAATCATTTTATCTACATCATCTTTTGTGATAATAAGGGGAGGAAGGAATCTTATGATATTTGTTCCTGCATTTATAAGTACAAGTCCTTTATCCAGAGCTTTGTTGATTATATTTGCAACGGGAGCATCGAATTCGAGTCCCTGCATAAGTCCCATGCCTCTGTGGTCCTTGATCTGAGGATATGAGTTCTTAACCTCCTCAAGTTTTTCAAAAAGATATGCTCCGACTTCTTTTGCATTTTCGCAAATGTTAAGCTTTTCGTATAATTTGAATACTGCGGTACATGCAGCGCCGCCGAGAGGATTACCGCCGTATGTGGTGCCGTGATCTCCGGCAACAAGCGAATTGTCGGCAACTTCTTTTGTCATAAGGAAAGCACCCATCGGAATACCGCATCCGAGAGCTTTAGCCGTAGTTAAAACATCGGGGCGAATGCCGTATTTCTGCCAGCAGTACATATATCCCGTACGTCCCATGCCGCACTGAATCTCATCGAGAATAAGGAGTGCGCCTGTCTTGTCGCAGATCTCGCGAAGTCCCTTAAGGAATTCTTCTGTTGCGGGATAAATGCCGCCTTCACCCTGAAGAGTTTCGCAGATGATGGCACATGTTTTGTCTGTTAAAAGTGCTTTCACGCTTTCAAGATCGTTCATGTTTGCAAATTTGATATTGCCGATCATCGGTCCGAAAGGAGCACGATATTTTTCCGTACCAGTTACGGATAACGCACCGAATGTTCTTCCATGGAAGGAATGCTGCATTGCGATGATCTCGTGATCAGTTCTTCCGTCTTTGTTATACGCATATTTTCTTGCAACTTTCAAAGCACCTTCAACAGCTTCGGCACCTGAGTTTGTGAAGAAAACCTTGTCCATTCCCGAAGCCTTTGTAACTGCTTTTGCAGCCTCGATTGCCGGAACGTTGTAGTAATAATTCGATGTATGTAAAATCTTGTCTACCTGCTCTTTAACGGCATCATTGAACTCTTTGTTGTTATATCCGAGTGCAAATACACCGATACCCGATACGAAATCGAGGTATTCTTTTCCGTTTATATCATAAAGATTTACACCGTCACCGTGATCGAATACTATCTGATAACGATTGTACGTATGTAAAATATACTTTTCAGCTTCATCTATATAATTCTGCATATTTTTTCCTCTGTCCTTAAACCGTAAAACTTTTAGTCCTCGTCATTGTCAGGCATTATCATCGTGCCGATACCATTCTTGGTGAAGATTTCCAAAAGAAGGCAATGAGGAATTCTTCCGTCAAGAATATGCACTCTGTTAACTCCCGCTTCCATTGCATTTGTGCAGTTGGTAAGTTTGGGAAGCATACCGCCGCCGAGTGTGCCTGATGCAATAAGTGCCTTTGCGTCCGTAACACTGATCTTTGAAATGAATGAAGATTTGTCGTTAATGTCTCTGTAAAGTCCTTCGATATCCGTAAGAAATGCAAGTTTCTCAGCACCTACGGCCTTTGCGATTTCGCATGCCGCATCATCTGCGTTGATATTGTAAGTGTTAAATTCCGAGTCAAGTCCGATGGGTGCAACAATTGGAAGAAAATCGTCATTAATGAGATCGTAAAGGATCTTTGCGTTAACTTCCTTGATGTCTCCTACGAAACCGATATCTTTTCCGTCCGAATATTTCTTGTCAACTCTTAAAAGTCCGCCGTCTTTTCCGGAAATTCCGACAGCCTTTACACCGAGTTCCTGAACCATGGCAACGAGCGATTTGTTAACCTTGTTAAGAACCATCTCGGCAATTTCCATTGTTTCGGCATCCGTAACTCTGAGTCCGTTTACGAATTCGGGAGTTTTGCCGACCTTGTCAACCCAGCGGCTGATTTCCTTGCCTCCGCCGTGAACGATGATAGGCTTGAACCCTACGAGTTTTAAAAGAACAACGTCCTCGATAACCTTCTTCTGAAGTTCGATGTTTGTCATGGCTGAACCGCCGTATTTAACAACGATTATCTTTCTGTTGTACTTCTGTATATAGGGAAGTGCCTCTACCAGCACGCTCGCTTTTTCTAGAAACTGTTCCATGTCTTTTTCCATTACAAAACCTCCGGAATCTAAACGAAAATGTATATTTTTTTGAATTTTATATTAAATATAAGAAATCAAAGTCTCTTTATTGTACAACATCTCCCGCCTTAATTCAACCAAAACAAAGCGCTTCCGCCCAAAAATCCCTGTTTGTGTCCGTAAAATTATGCCTGGTGATGAAATCCTCTTACTCGCGCGAATCGCACCGGCGCAGGTTGGAAAATCCCCTTTAGTGACGCTTTGAATAAAAAAACCGGGCTCCTTCTTCGGGAACCCGGCAGACACTCTTTATTTTTTATGAACGGTAATCCGCATTGATCTTTACATAATCGTAAGTGAGATCGCATCCCCACGCGGTTGCCTCAGCATCGCCGTCGTGCATGTCCACGTAAACGATAACTTCCTCTTCCTTCATGATCTTTGTAGCGAATTCCTCGTCAAATTCAAGGGGAACGCCCATTTTAAATACCTGAAGTTTTCCTGCTTTGCTCTCAAAGAAAAGTTCAACCTTTGTCTGATCGAATGAAACACCCGAATATCCCATTGCACAGAGGAATCTTCCGAAGTTTGCATCGCAGCCGTAAATAGCAGCTTTAGAAAGGTTTGAGCTTATAATCGAGCGTGATAAAATTTTTGCTTCTTCTTTTGACTTTGCATTTACCACATGAGCCGTGAAAAGCTTTGTGGCGCCTTCTCCGTCTGAAGCCATTCTTCTTGCAAGATATTCGCAAACGATGAACAGAGCTTTCTTGAATGTTTCGTATGCTTCATTTTTTGATGTAATCTTTTCGTTGCCCGAAAGACCGTTTGCCATGAGAATGAATGTATCGTTTGTAGATGTATCTCCGTCTACGGAAATCATGTTGAATGTATCTGCGATCACTTCACTTACTGCTTCCTGCATAAGTGATTTTTCGATTGCGATGTCGGAAGTTAAAAGAGCGATCATTGTGCACATGTTCGGATGGATCATTCCGGAGCCCTTGCTCATGCCGCCGATGGTAACGGTCTTTCCGTTTAATACAAACTGAACCGCATACTCTTTGTTTACGGTATCCGTAGTCATGATTGCTATACTTGCGTTGGTGCCGTTTTCAAGCGAAGAATCAAGCTTTCCGCACATATCGTTTACGCCTTTAACGAGTCTGTCTACCGGAAGCTGCATTCCGATAACGCCGGTAGAGCCGACTGCGATCGAATCGACGGGAACGTTTAATTTTTCGCTCATGGCTTTGGCAGTTGCTTCACATGCATCAAAGCCTTCCTGTCCGGTACACGCATTTGCAATACCTGTATTAATCACCATTCCGTGCATAGGTTTGTCGGATTTAACAATATTCATATCCCACTGAACACAGGCTGCCTTAACAACATTGCTTGTAAATGTTCCGGCACTTGTACAGGGTGTCTCGGAAAATACCATTGCCATGTCTTTTCTGTTAGCATATTTAACGCCTGCTTCCGTGTATGCTGCTTTAAATCCCGCTGCTGCGGTAACACCGCCTTTTATGATCTTTATATCTGACATTTTTATCTCCTTATGTTGAAAACAACTTTTCTTAATCTCTTTATGCTGCGCTTTTTACGATGGGTGACGGTTCTGATTTTCTTCTTTGAGTCATGAAATTTCCCGTCACATCAGCGAGTTTATTTATTGGTTAAAAGCAGTAATATTTGCTTCGTTTAAAGTGAAGTCGTAGTAGTTTAAATCTTCTCTTCTTGTCCAGCCTACCTGCTTCCAGAAAGCATTTCCGATATCGTTGGTCGTGAAAGCGATAAGGCTGACTTTATTGATGCCCTCTTCTTTGAGTTTTTCCATGCATCGGACTACCATCGACTTTCCTATACCGTGCATTCTGACATCCTCGCGAACACATACATGGTACAGACATCCTCTTCGTCCGTCATGGCCGCAGAGAATCGCACCTACGATTTCTCCGTCCAAAACACAAACAGTTGAAAATCCGGGATTTCTTACAAGAAATTTCTCAACTCCTTCATAAGAGTCATCAATACTTCTTATGGCAAATCCTTTAATGGACATCCAGAGTTTCTTGACTCCCTCGTAATCTTCAATTTTCATTTCCCTTACAATGCGTTCGCTCATAAAAAATTTCCTCGATAAACAAAAGGCCGTAAACGCCTAAAAAACAACTTGTTAGAATCGCATTATTGTAGCACAAAAGCCATTAACGGTCAAACCCGTATTAAAGCGTATTCAGATAATTCATGAAATTGTTCTTATTCTCAAGAGCGCTTGTAGTGGGACGACCGAGATCGTCTCTTGCTCCTATCGAGCATTTAACCTCAATAAGCGAAAGTGCATTTCTCTCTTTGGCTTTTTTCAATTCCTCATCGAGACTTTCGAAGTCCTCGCAGCTTACAGCATATACGTAACCGCATGCTTTCGCTATGCTTACGACATCAATTTTTGAAGCAACCGTAGGCATTCCGCCGACCGTTTCATGTGCGCCGTTATTGATAACCACATGCACAAGATTTGAGGGTTTGTTTGCACCTATTACCGCCATTGAACCCATATGCATAAGGAGTGCGCCGTCCCCGTCTATGCACCAGATTCTGCTTTCAGGCTTGTTAAGCGCCACACCGAGCGCAATCGAAGAACTGTGTCCCATCGAACCCACGGTAAGAAAATCATATTTATGGGGCTGAGCATTCTCTTCCCTGATCTCAAAGAGTTCTCTTGAAGCTTTTCCGGTGGTCGAAACGATTGGATCTTCTCCCGAAACTTTTGTAATATGTCTTATGATCTCTTCCCGGATCATTGTGTTTTCATTTTTATAGACAGTCTTTCCGTCATACGCGAGGGCACCTTTTCTTATTACAAAAGCAACGTCCTTTCCCGATTCGAGTGTGCCCTTAAACCTTTCCATTGCCTCGGATACTTCTTCATCGGTTGTTTCTTTTCCGATAATGAAAGACTCTATGCCCATATCTTCAAGAAGTTTTACCGTAACTTCTCCCTGATAAATATGCTGAGGTTCATCATGAATTCCGGGTTCGCCTCTCCATCCGACTATAAAAACGCAGGGAATAGCATAAACCTTGTCATTGAGTAAAGAAGCAACGGGATTGATGATATTTCCCTCGCCGGAATTCTGCATATAAACAACCGGAACCATGCCCGTCGCAAGATGGTATCCTGCTGCCAGCGCGGTACAGTTTCCTTCGTTTGCCGCAATGATATGGTGCTTTGCGTCTATACCGAATTTATTAATCAGAAAATTGCAGAGAGCTTTTAACTGACTGTCGGGAACGCCCGTATAAAAATCCGAACCTATTATTTCATATAATTTTTCTGCCTGCATTTTTTACCTGCTTTTTCTTTTTTTGTATTTATCAAAAAAATCACTTTTTGATCATATAAAAAATATCTTAAAGAATTATTTCGATAGATGTATTTCTTTTTCCGAATGGGTATAAATAATTAAATTTCGTCAATCAAAGTAATGATGTCTTTGATCGGCAAAAGCCTGTCATCAACTTCCTTGGCTCTGTGATATTTAAGAATATCCTCTGCCGTCTTCTGCATTGCGGGGAACGCAGCCCTGGTAAGCTGATTGGCGTATATTACAATCTTTACGCCGTGTGCCGCGAGTTCTTCTTCTGTAATCGAATTAAAGGAACTGGGAACGACAACTATGGGCGTTGTCTTATCGGTTTCCCTGAATTTATCGCAGAATTCCAGAATTTCATCGGGATCTTTTTTTCTAGAGTGAATCATGATTCCGTCGGCTCCGGCTTCAACGAAAGCCTTCGCACGTTCTAAAGCATCATCCATACCTTTTTCGAGGATCAGACTTTCAATTCTGGCAATGATCATAAAATCATCCGTAAGCTGTGCTCTTTTGCCTTCTCTGATTTTCTCGGAAAATTCTTCTATCGATGCCTGTGTCTGTTCGACCTCGGTTCCGAAAAGGCTGTTCTTTTTCAGTCCCTTTTTATCTTCTATGATAACTGCGGAAACACCCATTCTTTCAAGGCTTCGTACCGTATATACAAAGTGTTCCGTGAGTCCGCCGGTGTCTCCGTCAAAGATGATCGGCTTCGTGGTTACTTCCATGATATCGTCAATTGTACGGAATCTGCTTGTCATGTCAACGAGTTCAATATCGGGTTTTCCTTTTGCTGTCGAATCGCAAAGCGATGATAACCACATTGCATCGAACTGATCGAGATGTCCGTCTTTTTCCACAACCGTCTTTTCTACAATAAGTCCGGTAAGTCCGGAATGTGCTTCCATTGTTTTTACTATCGAGGTCATCTCAATAAGACTGCGAAGACGTTTTCTTCTGTACTCGGGCATACCGAGTTTTTCTTTTAACTGAAGGTCGATTTTTCTGACCTCTTCATTGTATGTATAGGGAACATCGATAAGCTTTCCGCCGTATTCCGAAAGAAGTTTTTCAACGTGATCCCTAATGACTCTTTCAGGTCCCGACGTCCAGTTATCGCCGTGAATCACATAGTCAGGATGAATTAGATTAATCACATCCGTGTAAAGCATATCGTTTTGAAGTATTACGTCTTTGACGCCATCTATGCTTTTATATAATTTCATCCTTTCTTCCTGATCTACGGTAGGAAATTTGTTGTATCTGATAAGTGCTTTATCCGACAGACATCCCACTGTAACCTCGCCGAGTCCGGCGGCTTCCTTTATGATATTAAGATGTCCTTCATGAATTACATCGGTGCAAAAACAGGTATATACCTTTGCCATCTGCCTTCTCCTTTTCGGTCTGAATTAAGCGTTGTATTTAACGGGCACACAAACTCCGGTAACTTCCAGTGCTTCCCTGAATACTTTAAAGAAATCCTTTATATCTCCTTCGTCAATAGCACCCAGGGCACAGAGTCTGAAAGTATTCGTGGTGCTGATTTTTCCGGGGTAAATCGTAAAACCCCTTTCGTAGCAGTAATCATGAACTTTCTCGAAACTCCAGTTTTCGTCATCAGGGTAAACAGCCGAAGATACAAGTCCGGCCCTGAGTTCGGGTTTAATAACCTGTCTGAATCCGAGCTCTTCGAGGCCGTCGTTAATGGCATTAAATACTCTTGTATGTCTTGCCCATTTGGCTTCTTCGCCTTCTTCCCAGTATTCCTTCAACGCCTGAATCGTTGAGTAAATTGTCTGAACAGGAGGGGTAAAATGCATCTCTCCCGTTTTCTCAAAATATTCATACTGAAGATACAGATTGCAGTAATAACTTCTCTTCGGATACTTTGCACTCTCTTCGATTATTTTCTTATTTCCGACTACAAATGAAAGACCTGTAAAAGCCATGAGACCTTTTTGTGCACTTGCCATACAGAAATCAATATTGTCTTTTTCGATATCGATTGGTCTCATCGCATAGGTACTCGTGGTATCAACAGTAAATACGGCATTGTACTTATGTGCAAGAGCTCCGATTTCCCTGATCGGATTAAGGATTCCGGTGCCTGTTTCATTGTGCGTGGTATGAACAAGTGCAATATCCGGATTTTCAATAAGCGTCTTTTCTACCTTCTCAAGATCGGGTATCTCGTCCACGGGAAATTTAAGATTAATGAAGGGCAGACTGTAATACTCGCATATTTCAGCTGCTCTCATGCTGTATGCACCGTTGTTTACAATGAGTACTTTCTTTCCTTCCGGTAAAAGAGAGTTGATGCATACATCGATATTTATCGTTCCGGATCCGCAGAAAAGAACGGATGTATATTTATTCAAATCGCCGTGAACGATCTTCACAAGGTCTTCTCTTAATGTTTTCATAAGACCTGCGAATTCTTTTTCTCTCGGGCAGATATCGGGAACCACCTGAGCGTATTTAACCGTATCAGTGGTTGTCGAAGGTCCCGGATTAAGTAAAATATTTCTTTTTATGCTTTCCATTTCATGCCTTTCTTTATATGTCCGCTTAAACATCATATGATTTATCAATAGCCTTTAATTCACTGAAGGTGTCGATTTCAACTATATCCTCATCCCTGCATTCGCATACTTCCACTTTGTAATTGTTCTTTTTATATACAAGCGGAACTTGCTCCCAGTATCTTTCCTTGCCTCCGGGGGATTCGAATACATCGGCAATGTCCTTCTTGAGTTTCCTGCCGTCTTCCCTGCTCCAGTATGATATTCCGACCATCTGCCAGCAGTCCGTACCTCCGACCTTTTCTTCGGTGATTATTCCATCCTTAACGCTGAAGCACCAGTCATCGGTTCTTTCTTTCTTTATGGCAAGGAAATCCGAGGTGTAATGATACTTTGTTATAATAGACGGGTTGGAAATAAGAAGATCTGCCTCGAATACATACGCATTGGATAAAAGGTTCTTTGCTACAAGCGCCGAGCCTATATTGTTGGCTTCATTATATCCCGGATTTTCAAGAAACTTTATCATTGGATACTTATACAAAAGCTGATCGAATTCCTCAGCAAGATATCCTCTTACGACATAGATTTCTTCTATGCCCGCCTGAATACAGGCATCTATCAGCCTGTCAATAATTCTTGTCCCGAAAACTCTGACCAGGGGTTTGGGTGTGTTAAGTGTTATAGGAACCAGTCTTGAACCGAATCCCGCAGCGATAAATACTGCTCTTTTAACGCTGTATGGTTCCAGTGCGGTAAGTCCTTTTTGGGTAATTTTTCCGTCTTTAATGAACTTATTGTCTATAAGTTCGTTTACAACCTTGTTAACCATACCGAGCGAATATCCCGATTTTTCTTTTAAATCTCTCTGAGTCATAGACTCGTCCGATACAGCATATATGCTTAATAAATCAAACTGTTTTCTCGTTAAATCCATTTTGTTCTCCACTCATTTTCAAAATGCCGGTTGTTCATTTTTTTAGACCTGCAACCGATTTTTGAACATTCCAAGTTTAACACTTTTTCTCTTCAGAGGCAAGCATTCAAAAAACTCCGAAACAGTTTCCAATCTTTAACTGCTCGGAGTTTTTATCATTAGTAAAACTTTTCCAGAAGACTTTTAAAGAAACCTTTCTTTTCGGTATATTCCGTCGTTTCTTCCTCTTCTTCATCTTCAGGCATGTTTTTTCGTATTTCTATTGCCTTTCCCACAAGTTCCGAAAGCTTGGCAACTATAATTGGTTTTTCTATGAAAAGAAGTTCACCGAATTCTTCTTTATTGGTCACTTCGTTTTCATTTCTCATAAGGCACACGGGAACGTTAACGCTTTTTTCCCGAAGACTTTTTATAATGTCCAGGCTCTGCCCGACAGGGCCTTTCATATCTATCATAAAAAAATCATATTGTTTAAGCGGCGCATTTAACATGGTTTCCGTCGCGCCGTAGGAGTCTATATACAAATTACCGGTAGTCTGTATTCTTCTGTCGGACTCTCTGTCAAGAAGCCTTTCCAGATGCTTTCTGTCCGCAATATTATCATCCAATACCGCTATATGCATGTCACCCTCCCCAATATAATTTTAATAAGTACCTGCATATTTCATGTGATTTAACAAACTCTCCAGATCGCTCAGATAACTGTCAAAATTATCATCATTCCACTGATCCTGATCGAGTCTGTAAATCAGAATAACCATGTCATTCGAGTTTTCATTGAATGCAACAAGGTAAAGTTCATACGGATTCCATGCGCCCTGTTCGTCGGTATAATAACCTATCTGATCGGCTGCTCCGTATGCCCATTCGCTGTTGTACTGATAAAGTTCATCTGAATAGAAACTGAAATCATTATCATAAAAACCGTTTTTGGAAAGATAAGCATCAAAAGCTTTTTCGCGGCTGGTTCCGAAATCAGTATAATCGTATACGTAAGCAGGGAATTCATATTCTACGCCGTTTTTCGAGAATACCTGATAATCGCTTTCACCGTATTCATATGAATAACCGTATTTGGTCAAATCCTCGAATGCCGTTGTTCCGAGAACAAAATCATAAACACCGCTGCTTCCCGAATTTATGCTGTTAATCAGATCGTTATATTCCGGACTTGAAGTCAGGTCGTTAAGCAGATCGTTATATTCCGGATTTGAAGTCAGGTCGTTAAGCAGATCCGAATAATCCGAATCAGAGTTGTATCCGTTAATAAAATTATTGTAATCTTCACTGTTAATAATGCTCTCGTAATCAAATCCGCCGTCTTCAAGATTATTGATTACATTGATAAGCTGCTGTGTATCTCCGGAATTGATTGCCTGCATGGTTTCGTTAAACAAATAGCCAATTAAAGCAAAGGACATTCCTATCGAGAAAAGAATAATTGCTGCAACAATCGAAACGATAAAACCAACGATCAAACCTATGATGGAAGTAACAAGTCCTGCGATAGCTCTTCCCTTCGGCTGTTTCCTTTTTGCAAGACATATGATTGAAAAGATTAATGCGATAACGCAGGGAATAAATCCCAGATTAAAAATAAAACTTGTTACCAGACCGATAATACCGAGTACCATTCCGGCAGTACAAAGACCAGATTTGTTTTCTTCCATAAAGAATCCTCCGTTTTCTGTAATTCTAAAGTTTTACCCTTTCGAAATTTACCCCATTTATCCCCATTATATAAAAAACAGATTCAGCGGCGCAAAAAGTAATACCAGCGTCAGGACAATCTGTATAAATAAAATAACCGGCATACCTATTACAAAACTAAGATGTTTGGTCTTATGTCTGAATATATACATACCGGCTATCGAGCCAATGCTTCCGCCTATAACAGCGACCAGAAACAGCGTAGCCTCAGGGATACGCCATTTCCGCCGCTTTGCTTTTATTTTGTCAACGCCCATTATTATCAATCCGACAAGATTCACAATAGCCAAATATACTAAGATTATAATCCAGATATCTTTCACTTCTTTGCTCCCGGTTTTTTCTAATAATGGTGTTACGGTTTTGAATCTTTTAGGATTCGCTTTTTACTTTTTCTCTCTTGCCTGAGCCTTCATTGCACGAACCTTTGTTGAAAGTCCGAAAAGATTGATGAAGCCTTCAGCATCATGATGGTCGTAAAGATCGCCTGTTGTAAATGAAGCGATGTCTTCATCATACAGTGAATAAGGTGATGTGGTCCCGGCTTTGATGATGTTGCCCTTGTAGAGTTTCATCTTAACTTCGCCTGTAACCTGCTCCTGTGTCTTCTCAAGGAATGCCTGAGCAGCTTCTCTTAAAGGTGAGAACCACTTTCCTTCGTATACAATCTGTGCAAACTTGTTGCCCATCTCCTGTTTTTCACGATATACATCACGGTCGAGGATTAATTCTTCAAGCTGCTGATGTGCTTCGTAAAGAATTGTTCCGCCGGGTGTTTCATATACACCACGTGACTTCATGCCTACTACACGGTTTTCAACGATATCGATAATTCCGATGCCGTGCTTTCCGCCAAGCTTGTTAAGATCGCGGATAATATCGGATACTTTCTTTTTCTCGCCGTTGATTGCAACGGGAATACCTTTTTCAAACGAAAGTGAAACATATTCGCCTTCATCGGGAGCCTTCTCAGGTCTTACGCCGAGCACAAGAAGGTGATCGTAGTTAGGCTCATTTGCGGGATCTTCGAGTTCAAGGCCTTCATGAGAAATGTGCCATAAGTTTCTGTCTCTTGAATATGAGTTGTCTGCCGAGAAAGGAAGATTGATGCCGTGCTGATGGCAGTACTCGATCTCTGACTCTCTTGAATCAAGTGTCCACTTGTCATTTCTCCATGCAGCGATGATCTTAAGATCGGGAGCAAGAGCCTTGATACCGAGTTCAAATCTGATCTGATCGTTACCCTTACCTGTAGCACCGTGGCAGATTGCCGTAGCGCCTTCTTTTCTTGCTATCTCAACAAGTTTCTTTGCGATAACGGGACGAGCCATTGATGTACCTAAAAGATACTTGTTTTCATAAACTGCATGTGCCCATACGCAGGGAACAATGTATTCATCACAGAATTCATCTGTTACGTCTTCGATGTAAAGCTTTGTAGCTCCTGAAAGTTTTGCTCTCTCTTCAAGTCCGTCGAGTTCGTTGCCCTGACCGCAGTCGATACAGCAGCAAATTACTTCGTAATCAAAATTTTCCTTAAGCCAGGGAATGATAGCTGTAGTATCAAGTCCGCCGGAGTAAGCCAATATAACTTTTTCTTTCATTTTAAAAAAGCCTCCTTATTATAAAACCCTTTAGGGTAAATTGTACTTCTTTTAATCTTTCGGCCATTAAGCTCTGCCGTAGATTTCAGCAGTTTTCTTTAAATACTCTGCCGCTTCTTTTCTTTCATCACCGTAAAGATATGCGGGCAAAAGTCTCCACTTCCAGTTATGTCCGAGAGTGGAAGGAGTATTTATTCTCGCTTCGCTTCCGAAACCGTAAACATCCTGTATCGGGATAATACATGTGTCGGCAACGCTGCTTTCCGCAAGTCTGATCATATCTCTGTTAAGATTTCTTGCATTCTTTATGCAAAGATACTCTTTAAGATTATTCTTGTCAACGCGTTTTAACGATTTATACCATCCTTTTACGGTATCATTGTCATGAGTTCCGGTATATACAACGCAGTTTTTATCGTAATTATGAGGAAGATAATCGTTATCTTCTCCCGAATCAAATGCGAATTCAAGAACTTTCATCCCGGGATATCCGGTCTTTTTAACGAGTTTCAAAACCGTGGGTGTAAGAAATCCCAGATCCTCGGCAATGATCTTCGGATTGTTGAGTTCCCTGTTCACTGCCTTGAAGAGATCGTGTCCCGGCCCCGGTTCCCAGTGTCCGTACTCGGCGGTAATGTCACCGAACGGAATAAAATAGTATTCATCAAATGCTCTGAAATGGTCGATTCTGACCACATCGTAAAGTTCGGAACATTTTGCAAGTCTCTTTATCCACCAGGAGAAATTGTTATTCTTATGGTACTCCCAGTCATACAAAGGATTGCCCCAAAGCTGTCCCGTAGCTGAAAAATAATCGGGCGGGCATCCTGCAACTCCTCTCGGTCTCGATTCCTTATCAAATATGAAAAGCTCGGGATTCGACCATGTGTCGGCCGAATCTGCTGCCACATAAATGGGAATGTCTCCTATTATTTCAATTCCTTTTTCATTTGCATAGGCTTTAAGTTTCAACCACTGCTTCATAAAATAATACTGAAGGAACTTATAAAAGCCAATATCAAAAGCAAGGTCTTTTGCTGCCTTATCCATTGCTTTCTTCTGTCTTAAACGAAGCGCCGGTTCCCAGTCATAAAACGATGTTCCGTGGTTATAATCCTTTATCGCCATGTAAAGGGAATAATCATCAAGCCAGTAAGCCTCGTCAATAATGAACTTTGCATATTCCTTGTCCGACGCAATGTTGCTTCTGGTATATGCTCTCTTTAAAAGAGAAAATCTTGCATGGTAATGAGCTTCGTAATCGACGTATCCGTTCTTTTCGTCATCCGATGCATTCTGATACCATTTATCGGATTCGTAATATTCCTCATATGCTTCACGACATTCTTCTTCGGAAAGAAGTTCTTCGTCTATGAATTCCTGCAGATCAATATAGTAAGGATTTCCCGCAAATGTGGAAAAAGACTGGTACGGCGAATCACCGTATCCCGTCGGTCCGAGCGGCAGGATCTGCCAGTATTTCTGTTTTGACTCGACGAGAAAGTCAACAAAATCATAAGCCTCTTTTGAGAAGCATCCGATTCCGTATTTGTTTGGGAGGCTGAAAACAGCCATTAGAATTCCGCTTTTTCTCATATATTTATACTATCGATACTTTAATATCTTTCTTCGGGTAGAGTTTCCAGATGTCACGGTTATATTCTTCGATCGTTCTGTCCGATGAGAAGAAACCTGCCTTGGCAATGTTAACGAGCATCATCTTCTGCCACTTGTTTCTGTCTTCGTAATCTTCAAGCATCCTGTCTTTGACTTCAATGTATTCTTCAAGATCGATAAGAGTCATGAACCAGTCTTTGTTAAGAAGTTCCTTATAGAGTCTCTCAAGGTTCTCTTTATGTCCGACCCTGAGTGCTTCTTTTGAAATGATAAAGTCCACTGCCTCTTTTATGATGTCCGATTTATCGTACAGGTCTTTGGATACATAATCCGCTTTTTCGTAATGTCTGATCACTTCATCGCTTGAAACACCGAATTTATAAATGTTTTCTTCTCCGACAAGTTCGGCGATCTCAACATTTGCACCGTCCGCGGTTCCGAGTGTAACGGCACCGTTTAACATAAACTTCATGTTACCGGTTCCCGAAGCTTCCTTGCTCGCAAGTGAAATCTGTTCTGAGATATCGCATGAAGGAATCAGTTTTTCTGCATAACTTACATTGTAATTCTCAAGCATGACAACCTTGATGTATTTGTTTACATCGGGATCGTTATTGATGATCTCCTGAAGCACGAGGATAAGATGAATGATATCCTGAGCTATAACATAAGCGGGAGCAGCTTTTGCACCGAAGATAAATGTAATCGGTCTTATAGGCTTCTTTCCTGCCTTGATCTCAAGATACTTGTGAATGATGTAAAGTGCATTCATCTGCTGTCTCTTGTATTCGTGAAGTCTCTTTGCCTGAATGTCGAAGATCGAATCGGGATCAATTTCAACTCCCTCTTTTTCCTTAACATATTCGGCAAAATTAACCTTCTTCAGATGCTTGATATCTTCAAGTTCTTTTAACGTATTTTCATCATCCCTGAACTCGAGAAGTTTTTCAAGTTCATTGGCATTTTTCTTGTATCCGGTTCCAATCTTTTCATCAAGGAAAGAAGTCAGTTCGCGGTTACATGAAAGCAGCCATCTTCTGAATGTGATACCATTGGTCTTGTTGTTGAACTTCTCGGGATAGATCTTATAGAACGCGTTAAGTTCAGTATTCTTTAAAATATCCGTATGAATGGCGGCAACACCGTTTATTGAAAATCCGTAGTGAATACAGATGTGAGCCATGTGAACTCTCTTATCCTTGTCGATGATCTGTACCTTGGGATCTTTGTATTTTTCACGTACTCTCTTGTCGAGTTCCTTAATGATGGGGACAAGTGCGGGCACAACTTTTTCAAGATATTCAAGCGGCCATTTCTCGAGTGCTTCCGCAAGTATGGTGTGGTTTGTATAAGCACAGGTTTTTGAAACGATCTCGATTGCTTCATCTATTCCGATGGCCTTCTCGCTTGTCATTATTCTGATAAGTTCGGGAATAATGAGAGTGGGATGCGTATCGTTTATCTGAATGACACAGAAATCATACATGTGTCTTAAATCATATTTTCTTTCTCTCAACTCATGAAGAATGAACTGTGCGGCATTTGAAACCATAAAATACTGCTGATATATTCTGAGCAGGTTTCCTGCCTCATCGGAATCATCCGGATAAAGGAAAAGAGTAAGATTCTTTTCGATCGCCTCTTTGTCAAAAGTGATTCCTTTCTCGACAAGTTTCTCATCAACCGTTTCGAGATCGAAAAGATGAAGTTTGTTGATTCCGTTTTCGTAGCCGATGATATCGATGTCATAGAGTCTCGACTTAACAGAGCAGTCCTTAAAGTCAACCTTAAATGATGTATCGGTTTTTCTAAGCCAGCCGGTTTCTTCTATCCATTCGTTCTTCTCTGCGCACTGAAGATTGTCACGGAATTCCTGTTTGAAAAGTCCGTAGTGATAATTAAGTCCGATACCTGCACCGGGAAGTCCGAGTGTCGCGATCGAATCCATGAAACATGCTGCGAGTCTTCCGAGTCCGCCGTTTCCGAGCGAAGGTTCGGGTTCAACTTCTTCGATAAGCGAAATGTCTTTTCCGTTCTTTTTTAAGACCTCACTCATTTTGTCATAAATTCCGAGATTGATGAGGTTATTCGTAAGAAGTCTTCCGATAAGAAATTCCGCTGAGATATAAAAGATTTTTTTCTCGCCGTTTATTCTGTCGGTAACATTTGTAAGATCCTTCGTAAAAAGAAGGATCACATAATAAGTTTCTTTATCTGTACAGTCTTTAAAAGATTTGTTAAAAATTTTATTGGATATATAATCCAGCCCCTCTTCCATGTTGGCTTCGAGTAACTGTTTCTGAATCATTTCCGCCTGTAATGACATATCAATTACCTTCTTTCACACATATTCCATTTAATATTACAACAGAAATCCCCTTAATTCAATTGAATTTCTCTGCATTCTTTCCATATATTTTTTCTGTCTATCATCACCGTATAATCATTCTTTCCGCGAAAGTATGAATTGATGAATAATAAAACGTTTTCATATGTCTTAAAAGTTTCGTTTTCGTTCGCGGCCGCTTCAAGAATTTTTTCCACGTCCCCGTCGTACGTGTAATCTTTTTTCACAACGCAGACCGCACAGTATTCTTTGCCATCATACTGCAGTTTTGCAATAAGATGATCTTCGACATATGTAATTTCAGATATTGTATAACCTTTTCGCGCAAGTATGACGGCGACATATTTGTTAAAAAAGTATGCGGAATTTCCCTCATCGATCGTATAAAGAAAATCCGACTTTTTCCTCGTCAAAAAAGAATATGTCATACCCAGTGCGGCGGCAATAATTATTCCCGCCATCAGGAAATTAAGCAGTACGCCGATCGCTCCCGCGAAAATCAAGCCGATGTCTTCCATATTTTTTCTTCTCTTTATCCTTTTATCAGAAGCTTTACAATCAGTAATTATACACTTAAATCTCTGCGTTTGAAAGTTTAATTAAGCATGGAAAGCACCGTACCTTCTCCCTTGTAAAAAAGGCGTTTTTATGTTATTTTTTTAAGTGGTTGGACTTGATTTTTTACGACTCAGATTGTATTTATTCTTCGATGTTTAAAGGCATCGTCAAAAACACTTTTTGGAGATTAACGCGTTTATGCCGACGACAAAGGGAAAAAAATTCCTGACCGTATCACTGTACACTCTTATCATCTGGGTTATTGCTCACGGATACAGGTTTGCAAATAACCTTCATACCTGCGACAGCCTTCTGGAAGTTTTTCAGGATGATATAGCTTTTCAGCGTTCACTCGGAAGATTCATGCACCCTTTTGTGATGATCTTTCGGGGATGCATTACCAACCCCTGGCTTATCGGCATCATATCTTTTGCCTTCATGGCTTTATCTGTTTATTTCATCTCGGAAATCTTTAATATAGAAAACAGCATTCTGCTTGTCATCCTTGCGGGAATAATGGTCTGCAACAATACCATGACCTCTTCGGTTGCAGGTTTTCTTCCCTGGATGGATGTCTATATGGCCGCACTCTTCTTAGCGATCATCGCCGTATGGTTTTATCAAAAAGACAAACTCGTATTTTATATCCTCGGAAGTTTGTGCATGGTTTTCTGCATGGGATTTTATCAGGCATACATAGACGTTGCCATCGCCCTTTTTGTTTACGTTGTAATCAGAGACCTCTGCTTTGAAAAAAAATTAAAAGAAACTCTGTTAAAAGCAGTTAAAATTCTCGGCGGACTTGCCGCATCCGGAATCGTATATTATGTCTCTTACAAACTTGTCTGCAAACTTCATCACGTAAATGTAACTTCTTCATACCACTGCTTAACGGAAATCGGCAATTACGCAGATACTTCGTTCGGCAGCGTTTTCCTTGATACCTATAGGCAGTTCTTTGCTTTCCTTTTCCATCAGGAAACATTTGTATCCACAATTCTTATGGGCAAAAAAGTAAGCACGGCATGGGAAATCCTCCTTAATATCTGCCTTGCGATTTCACTTTTGGTTTTCTTCGTAATACTCGGAATAAGAAACAAAAAGAACAAAACAAAGATTGCAGGCATACTTCTTCAGATCCTCTGCATTCTGATCCTTCCGCTTGCACTTAACTTTGTATGCTTCATGTCCAAGGGCGTTGAACACGAACTTATGATTTATTCGTTTTATCTCGTATACATTTTTGCTCTTTGCGAAATTAACGAAATCCTTCCTCAGATTAAAAACAAAAAATATCCGATTTATATTCTGGCAGTTCCGTTTATTCTTTTTATCTTAAACGGAATCGTTTACAGCAATCAGGTGTATTTTAAGATCGATATGGAAGACAGAGCCGCAATATCAATTGCGACAAGAATCATAGATGACATCGAAGATACGGAAGGTTATGAGATCGGAGTTACGCCCGTCAGATTCTACGGCTCGCTCGATCATTCCGATTACATGGAACCCGTCATGTATCTTAAGGACCTTGAGGTAAACGGAAACTGGAACACTCCTTTCACTTACGAGATTTCGCTTCCTTTCTATCTTCAGGTATATATGAACGTAAAGATTAACGTTAATTACGATGAAATACCCGCCGAGGCACTTCGCGACATGCCGACTTATCCGAATAAAGGCTCCATCGCATACATCGGCGATACGTTAGTGGTGAAAATATCTGAATAAAGACTCAGTTTTGAATCGACTGACACTGATGGATAAATTTACTGAATAAAAAGCCATTTTGGTACAATCACCGGTGGCAATTATATTTCTGATGAAGAAATTAAATTGATAAATTTGAATTGCTATACTTTTTATGCAAAGGAAAACGAAAAATGCTGACTGCAGTTATATTATCAATATGCGCATTTGTTTCAATGTGGGCTGTAACGCTCACATATGATTTGTCGGTAAGAAGCCCTCTTACGGTTCTTTTGTTTGCGGCATGCGAACTTCTTTTCTTTTATGCTCAAAAAACAGACAGCAAAAAGTCCAAATGGTGTGCACCGATCTTCGCATTCTTTTTCACTTCATCAACAGTTCTCGTTAAATTCGGAAACGTATCTGCAGAATTCGAAAACTCACTGTTTAAACTTACCGCTTTTCTGATAATGGCATCCGGCTGGTTTGTATTCTTTTTCTTCCTTCTTCGCGCCATCGAAAAAGTGCTTTTATCTTTCAAAGAAAGCATTCTTTTCAGCGACAGTTCAAAGCTTCCTTCATGGGCATTATTCCTTATATCTTTCGCTTTTTGTGTTGTCTCATATATCCCATGGTTTCTTTACAGTTTCCCGGGTATCATGGATCCCGATTCAATAACTCAGATGAGTCAGGTTTTGGGCATAACGCCCTACTCAAATCATCACCCCGTTGCACACACGCTTCTGATTTCACTTTTCTGTCGCATCGGCGGATTATTCAGCTCGGACATAAACGTTCGCGTCGGATTCTATACATTCTTCCAGCTTGTATTTTTCGCGCTCTGCGCTTCGTATGTAATCTATACGCTTCATAGATTTCTGAAGCTGAAAACAGTATTCTGTTTCGTCATTCTGGCGTTTTATTCGCTCGCTTCTTTCATCGACGTTCATGCAATACTCATTTGCAAAGACACGATTTTTGCAGGCTTCTGCATGCTTTTTACATGTGAACTGTTAAGACTGGTTTATGAAAAACCATTAGGAATGTTTTCCAATAAAAAAAGTATTTGTAAAAAATCTTCCAAAAACAATTCCAATGCCGGAGAAGTATTTGCTGTTATACGATTCATTCTGCTCGGAACTGCCTTCTGCCTTTTCCGTTCAAACGGCTGGTATGCGTTTATCATGTTCTCGATGCTTTTCCTTCTCATTTTTATAAAGGATTGGAAAAAAGTACTTATAAGACTCATCCCGGTATTTGCACTTGTTTTGATCATTAAAGGACCGGTAATGAATCATTTCGAAATAAGGCAGCCGGATATCGCTGAATCCCTTCACGTACCCGAACAGCAGATCGCTGCAGTCATTGCAAACGACAGATACTTAAGTGAGGAAGAAACCGCTCTTCTTTATGATGTCTGCGATATCTCTTACGCAAAAGAATTCTATGTTCCGTGGTTCGCCGACAATATAAAGGAACTTGTCCGTGCGGGACATCCCGAAGTAATAAGCGAACACAAATTTACTTATCTTTTCCTCTGGGCAAAAATAGGATTAAGATACCCTCTTGATTATATCAACGCCTGGGTCGGACTTACTGAAAACGTCATATTCCCCGAAGGTGATTATGATGTTGCCATTATCGAAGGCGTCACTGACAATTCGCTTGGTATAAGCCAAAGTTCGATCATCGGCGGGCATGCTCTTTTGAAACTTCGCGAGATACTTATTAAGTTTGGAAGTTTCATTCCGCTTTACGGTTTTCTCTGGAGCATGGGTTCGTATACATGGATTTTCTTAATGTCTCTTTTCGTTATTTTAGCGCAAAAAAAAGATAACAAACGAATTGTTATCCTTTTACCTGCAATAACTGTTATTCTCACTCTCCTGCTTGCGATTCCTTCGGCAAAAATGTTTCGTTACGCGTTTTCATATGCTGCTCTTTTACCTTTCGTATTTTGCGCTTTCAAAGCTATTCCGAAGGAGACAGGCTAACACTGTTTTTTCCGAAATATCTCGCGTATGCTTCATTTACCCAGTCTGTATTATCCGTACTCAAATCCACAAAAAACAAAAGATAGGGCTTTCTTGAATACGGTTCAAAAACGGGATCCGTAACCGATTCGTCATTAAAAACTTTCAGTCTTTCTTCCCATTCTTCAAAATAGAATTCTGCTTCATTTTCTTTCAACGAATAATATGCCGAAACGCTTGTCGATGTCCTGCCGTAATACTTATACACGGTGAATGCCATAAGAAGAGATGCGGCAAACGCAACCGTAAGTTTGATAACTCCGAGAACCTGCGGATGAATTTTCTTTAATGCTTCTTTTAATTTCCTGTTTTTCGTATAATCAACTTTTCTTCTTACCCATCCCACATAGTACCAGACGTTAAGCGGAATCAGAAGATACATTGCGAATCTGTACATGTTCTGAACTCGGTACATTCCAATGATCTTAAGCGCATAAAGATTCGGTGTGAACATTGATGCAAAAACGCAGAACGAAATGATCGTAAAAAGAATCGGAAGTCTGAACGAAATTCTGCTTTTCTTTGTCATCAAAAAGAAATGTGGAATAAGAAAAACATTCAGAAGTATAACCGGAAGATTAACCCAGGTTTTGATATATTTAAATGCTTCAACAAACGAATTAAGAACTGCATGGAATGCTGTATCTCCGCTGCCTGCCGCCGACTGTCTTGCTGCCGCGCCCGGACTGAATACGCTAAGTGCAAGACAAAGCGCATACCATACAAAAAGCGCAACCATAAACCTGTCTTTGGGATTTCTCGTAACTATCGAAACGATCATTAAAACCGCTATGATACAAAACATCGGAAGTCCCGTTACGTAGTTTGAACCTGCTACTGCAAAAGCAAGCATGAAACATATTATTGCAGGAATGGTTTTCTTTTCATCATTCTCTGCCAGAACGTAAACGATCAGCGCTGATAAAATTACGCTAAGCGCAAAAGGAAGCGTATATAGAATTACGCTTATCATCCAGAAAAAAGCTTCCATTCCGGATATCGGAATGAGGATCCAGAGCATGACGATCGGAAGGATTGCGATCACCGCTTTCGTAAAATGTGCGCCCTGGACTTTATGAAAAACAAACCATGCAAAAAGGAGTCCGCTTGCGATCATTGATAATATTCCGATAAACGCGGTAATAAAATATGCGCTTTCCCCAAAGAAAGAAAGTATAACGAAATAGAGCCAGTCAGCAAAGTATAATCCCTGCCATGTTTTCCATGTCTCTATACTCTGTCTGACTTCAAATATGAGATTTTTTATTACCGAATGAGAACTCTTCCATTCTCCGCCCACCTGATACATATAACTGAAATCATCTGCACTCATAAACGAATACTTTGATATCATAAAAAGCGGTACGCAAATAATTGCAAGCGCAATTACCAGGCCTGCAATTATCAGTAAGTCCCATATTAAATCTGTTTTACTCTGTCTATCATTCTCAGGCAATTTATTATCCTCAATTTATTGCTTAACTGTATTTTTTGTTATTTTTTTCGTTTGCTTTTATCTTCTGTTTTTCAGTTTGCTTTTATCTTCTGTTTTCAATTTGCTTTTACGTTTGTTTTACTGTTAGTTTTTATTGTTTTCTTCAAATATATCTCTTGTTTTTTATCGTTTGTTTTTCCTGTTTGTTTTCTTTTTTCCTTTTTTACCTTTTTGGGCGGATGCGTTGTTTTTTTCGGACGTTTTGATTTTTCCATCCGCGATCTTCTTTCCGTTATTGGTTTGTTTTACCGATTTTTCTTCCAATACTTTTTTGTACATAAGCGGAAGCAGCGTGATGAAAAGAAGCGAGAACAGCATCTTTCCGGGAAGTGCTATATTTTCGGTAATGCTTATCATTAAAATTCCGACCTGGCATACGCATGCGAAAGTGAAATACCAGGGCGTTTCTCTTTTCTTTTTAACAGCAAACACAAACGGATAAACGCAGGCAAAAAGCGATATTCCGAAAAGAATAATACCTGCCGGAATTCCGAAACAGTAAGCCGTCTGTAAGTATGAATTGTGTGCATGCGGAACATCGAACCAGGGCAGAATATACGCGAAAGGATATTCTTCCTTATGACCGAAAATATTCAGGTTTCTGAAGTAATAACCGAAAATATATTTTCTGATCCCAAAGATTTTTTCGATGCCTTTATACTCTTCAAACGTATATGCGGGATGGTCCTTATCCGAACCAGGCAAAACACCGTCGGGATAACTGATCACTCTTCCGTCCTTTTCGTTTATTTCAGGCTTTTCTTCTTCATTGGAAGATATGTCATTTAAAGAATCCGGCGAAGCATTTCTTTCCTCGAGAAGCACTTCTTCTTTTTTTACATCAGTATTTCTCGAATCAACATTTTCAGGGTCGAATCTTCCGACAAGAGTATCAAAAAATTCACCCATTTCGACATATTTTTCCGAATTCCAGGGATCGAAGGAATGCACAAAATCCTCGCTGTATTCGGTTATCCAGATCGGATGATGTCTTAATGCCGGAATATATCTGACACATGCGAACACGATCGGAAAACTGATCACAAAAACAAGAAACATCAATACACCGTTAATCAAAAATCCTTTAACAAATTTGTATCGAAGTATTATCATCTCACTCATTATGAAATAAAGAACCGTCGTCACAACAAAGGCAAGAAGAACGCTTCTGCTCATTGTAAGAAGTGCGAATGACCACATTGCAGCGGCGAAAAGAAAATGAATCACACCGATCCATTTGGGCTTCCCTTTTTTTCTGAGATACGAATACTTCGAAAGCCATCCGAGATAAACCGCATAATAAAACATACCGTTTACATTTGAATTGGTGTATGCTCCGACATATCTTGTCTGATCGTAAGGCCTGTGAAGAAACGCAAACGACTGAATTAAAAAGAATGAAATAATGAGGGCATCCGATAGCGAAAGAAAGAATAATTCATCATCTTTTTTCGATTCAAAAGAAAGGTAGAAACTTATAAATACCACGCCAAGATAAATCGGCCATATGGCTTCGCTTACTGAAACGGCACAAAGAATAAAGAACGCGAGGCAGACATAAAACAACGCGTTAAGATTCGACAGTCTTTTAATGATATCTTTTTTAATGAATCCGTACACAATCCTTATCAGAACGAGTCCGTAAAGAAGTGCTTCGATAACAAGCGCAGCGAAAGCCATTCTGTGCGTTGCGCTGTAGTAAAACTTAACGATTAAAACCAGTGAAACCGGCGTACCCAAAAGCAGCCAGATTCCGTAAGGGATTTTCATAAATGATTTGATCCCGAATCGCATTACTATAACGGGAAAAAGGCAGAATCCGACACAGTTTACCGCAAGATTCCACCAGTCACCGTTGCCTGCTGCCCTGGTAAATGCAACCGCGCATAAAAGAAGCATGCATAATGTATAAATTATTCTTTTGTAATCGATTGAAATTTTCTTTTTGCTTTTCATTTGCCCTGTTGTATTTTGTCTATCGTAATCTGTATAAAGTAACTTCTTCATCCGAATAAAGAAGTTCGTATTTTTCTTTTAACAGCCCGTCAATCTCACCATCCGTGAGAGTCGCTATATATTTTGACTTAAGCGAGTCAAGATTATCTTTCACATATTCGGCGTTACAGCAGCTTATTCCGCATCCTTTCGGAAGCGCATACAGTCTCTGCCATTTCATAAACTCAACTTTACCGTCTTTTTTATCATAAAGATTCCAGATAACCACATTATCGAATCCAAGTTTTTTTCCGACACTTATATCTTCACTGAAAGCGCTTTCCCACTCAATGGTTTTTGAAGTAACCGCTTCGTCGGCAAAAGGCACCTGATAATCATATGCCGAATTGGCTTTTATCATAAAGAAATATACGAAACAAAGCACAATAACAATATTCTTTATGTATGTTTTGTTGTTAAGCAGTGCAAGAACAAATACCCCCGCGGCAATGAATGTCAAAAGGTGTTTGCTTCCTTCCGTAAGTTTATACATTAAAAGAAGTGCCGCAAGCATTCCGAACATTGCAAATACGTAATGTGCTTCAAGCACAAATATCGCATACTGCTTTTTTTCTTTACGTGTCTTATTCATATCGGTAAATGCTTTTGGAGAAGTTTCACCGTTACCGTTGACATATAAAACGGTCTGCGGAGTTCCGATTATTTTTTCAGAATTTGTTTCTTCGTCTGCCTCTTTGCAGGCTGCTTTATTTCCCGAATCTTTTTTCTTTGATCTCTCAATTATTTTCACAAGGTCGATAACAAACTGTACCGCAAAGACAACCATCATAACGCTGAATGTCACAAAGAATGCGCCCGATGCCAGACCGTCTGTAATGCCCTGCTTGGAATGCGAAATAAAGCCTTTGCTCATCTCAAATATTCTGTAGCAGAGGTTAACAAATCCCTGTCTCGGTCCGTAGTCAATAAAATCCGTCAGCCAGTTCATTGAAAAAAGCGGAGTAAAATATTCGGCTCCGAAATATTTTTTGATCACTGCATAAAGTCCGAGCGTGACTATAAAAGAAACTGCAGTAATAATTCCGCCGAGCACCTTCCTTTTTCTTATGAGAATATAAGCGGGAAGAAACATAAACAAAAGAAGATACGGCCTCATCAAAGTCATAACGGAGGCCATCACAAAAAGTATTACGATCTTCGCTGTTTTCTCATTTATAAGACAGTCATACGCGATCGCGGTAAACAGGATTACCATCGAAAAACAGATAATTTCGGGCATACCGGAGAGCATGTATCTGTCGAAAGGAACAAAGAAAATCATTCCCGCACCGAGAAGTACCATCTGCCTGTAACTGATCTTTGTGATCAGGACGAAAGCACAGGTTACAAGACACATAAGCACGATATTACAGATAACCGGTGACATAAAACTCCAGCCGAATATAAGTCCCCATATAACCCATGGGAACACAAGTACCGGACTCCACGCGGCAAAGCTCATCAGCTCGGCATGACTTTCGTTAAATCCGAAATATCCCCTCGGAAAGCCGAATTTAACCATACCCTCAACCTGCTTGAAATAGAAAAGTTCATCATTCCACTCGCCCGCCGGAAGAAAAACATCACCGATCGTTTTGCCCTGAATCGCACAGTAGACAACGCAAAGAATCAAAGGAAAAAGCAGAGCTGCCATTCCTTTGATAATCATTTCAGTTCTTTTATTCTCTTTTAAAAAACTGTCTTCTTTTTTCATTTCTTAAAGTTTATTCCGGTGTTTTGAGTAATCAGAATTCAATCTGCAGGTTTTATTCAGTAATACGATCCGCCCATAAAAATCTTAAGGAAATACGGTATTCCGCATGCCAGATGCGCAAGGAAAGCCAGCGTTTCAACTGCTGCAAAAGGCATTCTTTTCTTATTTGTCCAGTCTTCAATCGTTATAACGAGACTTTCAAAGAAAGCAAAGAATATTCCGTACATATATGACCACGAGAAATTAAAATCCACGGCTCTGCTGCCTTTTTCGTAGCAGAAGAACGCCATGCAGAAGCTTATAACATAAAAGAGCCATGTAAATCTGAATCTGTAGTCGCTCTTAAATCTTTTTAAATTCAAAAACATTACCGCAAGCGGAAACATGATCGCAAATACAACCGAAGTTACGATGTTGTCGGTATATAAAAGCCAGATTTTTCCAAGGCAGAAACCCACGCCTCCGACTTCACCTTCCGATGGTACAAATACACCCTTAAACTGATATAAAAGATCGAGTATGGTCGGTACAAAAAGAAGTCCGAAAAAAAGCGACTGTTTAACGGTTTTAAATTTGTTTTTCACGAATCTTGCTATAATAACAACAAGCGCGGCGGCACCGAGAACAAGCGTAAAGCTTGGCTTCGTCATGGTAGAAACAAGAAAAGCAACCGAAAAGATTATGTAGTCTCTTAACTTTCCTTTGTAATCATTCTCGTATTCAGCCATAAGTTTAAGGAAGAACACGAAAGATATGATTGCAAACGGGCGCGCAGCCATGTATGTTGCATTTTGAAAAGGGTTAGCGGTAAAAACACCGACATATCTGAACTTGGTACCCAGATAAAAAGGTGGAGTAAGCATCGATACGAAAAAAAGCGAAACCGAAAACAAACTTGACAGGAGGTAAATCAAAAACTTCCCGCCTTCTTTCAGTTTGTCGGTTTCATCTTTTAAAAACATATCAAACGAAAGCTTCGTAAATATGATTGCCAGCGTATTCAAAAAGCAGGTTGCAAGAGCCACACTCGCTTCGGGTGATAGAAAAAAATTAAATAATGCCGACAGTTTGAAGAATACCGGATATGGGAAACTGTATCCGCTGTCAAGTCCCTGCATTTCCTGCATGTATGCAAACATATCCGAATGAAAACGGTCAACCTGAAAATCCGTCTCATGATAGATAACGCCGTTTACTGCCTGATTGTAAAACAAAATAAAAGTAACAACAGCGACTGCTGCCGTCATTAAAGCAAAAATACAATAATCTGCTATTTTCTTTTTGTCAGGTGTTTTCTTCCTTATTTCCATACGTATTCATCCATAACGGACATTTTCTTATCCCGGCTCTTTATTTTTCAGGATTATTATTTGTTTTACACTTGAATAGTTATTTGGTTTACAAAACTTGTGGTGAGCATTTCGCTCATCTAGCAGTTTACCCCATTTCCTCCACAGGTATTTTGCCCGTTTAGTATTACTCATTTTCTTTTGCAAGCAATTCTCTCATTTTAAGGAGTTCTTCAGCTTCGCTTCTGTCTTTTCTGAATTTTCGGGGATTGTCTTCCTTAAATTTCTCCAGTTCGTTTTTTACCTTTTCGTAAAGATCCGGCCTTTTTTCTCTTGTTCGATCCAGAGCCTGCGCGGTTCTCCATTTTTCTATTTCTTTGTGATTGCCGCTTAAAAGAACTGACGGAACGGATTTGCCTTTCCATTCCTCAGGCCTTGTATACTGGGGATATTCGAGAAGGCCGTCCGAAAAACTTTCATCCTCTGCTGAATCTTCGCTTCCGAGTACTCCCGGAATCAGTCTGGAAATACAGTCGATCATAACCATGGCCGGAAGTTCTCCGCCGGTTAAAACGAAATCTCCGAGCGAAACTTCATCCGTTACTATTTCCTCAATAACACGCTCATCTATGCCTTCATAATGTCCGCAAAG
>JAIKXN010000248.1 GCA_024684055.1 Lachnospiraceae bacterium
GCAAAATGTTCCGTCTTCGCTTACATATGATCCGGAAATCATTTCTGCCAGATTCATTCCGAGGTACTCTTCATAGTTCGAAAGGTCTGTATCCGTATTCGTATTGCTTCCCGTATCCTTAGTCTCTGTCCCGCCGTTTTCACTGCCGGTCGGAAGCTCTGCCTGGTTAAGATTGTCATCCTTTCCGACTGCGGGATTATTCTTCGGAACACACGCAGTTATTGCAAGTGTAAGCATAACCGCTGCGGTAATTCCAAGCTTTTCAAATTTCTTTTTTTCATTTTCTTTTCCCCTTTTATTTTTATCTATTTTCACTACCATATCTGTCCATCCTTACTAAGCCTTTAACAAATCATTTAATATTTCAAGAACTTCAATGTAACCAACAACATTAGACCCCTCTTGAAAAACAATTTTATCTCCCACTTTCATAGTATGCGGATAATATTCTGGCGATATAAATTTGATATACCCCTCCGTACTTTCGCCCTTCCTCAAGCAATCGGTACCAATGTATGTATGAATTCCTGTCGTAAGATAATTATTTATTAAGTGTGCCGGTCTAAATCCCGAAAAACATTTATCTTTATTGGTTACTGTAATTTGAGCTTTTATATCATAATTATTTATCATGTATATATCCCTCGATGATAAGTAAAACCGAAATCTTTCAGTTTTCTTTACGACGTTATATTCCGATATAACTCACCATCAACTTATCCCGACAAAAGGGAATTTATCATTTTAAACCTGAAACACCGTCTTCAGTTTACAGACTCAAAATATCCTTTTATTTTTTTCCTAAAAAGAACTGCCATCAAGACTCCGACACATAATGCCAGAAGATGAACAATCATTGACTCTACACCTGTTACTCCGGCTACATTCGGGCTTACCGCAAATATAAATGTGAAAATTGCTATAGGCATTAAGAGATAAAAAATTATCTGCTTAAACAGATTCTTAAATCCATATTTTTTGCCCAGAGAAATAATAATAAACATTCCAACAGGCATATATGCAAAAGCAAGTCCCGACGCTCCCGCACTTAAAAAGGTATCATCTTTGGAACTCAATGCCAAAATAAAAATACACCCTATATCCGTAAGCCATGCTACTGCCGATAAAAGCAGAAACTTAACGTTTCCTAAAACTTTCTCACACAAAATTCCAAAAGGAAGTATCAAAAGCAAATTAAACCCCACATGACCTATTGCAAGTTTCATCGGTGAAAAAGGGAAATCAGGAGGTAATAAATCTTTAGCAATTCCATGCAAAAAAACATAACTGATTACCTGCCATGGATATTTCACCGGATACGTAAAAGCAAATGCAATATAAGTCGACGGTTTTAACTGCGATATGATTGTTACCGCCAGACACAGCACTGCAATAGCAATAGAAACAAACGGAAATCTTTTCCCAAAATAGACGTCTTTAATTTTCATTTCTTTTCCAGCCCTTTCTTTCATAAATCTTTAGCAAGTTATATCAAACCATTCTGGTAATATAATATTATAATCTCCGCTAACTACGGCATAATACCCCGGCTCACTCCGGATGGACATTGTCAAACACTGTCCAAAACAAAACTCTTACTCTGGTACCCACATCGTATCCGCCGACTAAATTAAGGGAATGAACCTGATGGACTGAATAAAGCAGAGCGTTATATTGTACTGTTCCGCCATCCTTCAGCCATCTGGGAATCGGAACCAGCAAAACTGCCAAAACGACCAGAACAGTCACAATAATTATACTTATTTTAGTTTTTTTCTTCATTCTTCATTAACCTCTTATCATTTTGAATCGGGACCCTCTTCCGATGAACCTGTAACCCCGTCCCCATGGTTCATTTCGTTTATTTCAGCAGTTTCTCTTGTAATATTTTTTGCCCATTTATGCGAGTAAAAATGCTTAAATACCCATGGCCATTTCACGAACTCGTCCGTACATAACAGGAAATAAACCACTTTTACCGGAAGTTTGAATACGAAAGCGGCCAGAAGTCCCAGCGGAACCGCATAAAACCACATGTCGATAAGGTCGCATTTGAAACCGAATTTCGAATCGCCGCCGGCTCTGAAAACACCGGCAATAAGGCAGGTGTTGACTGCCGTTCCCGTGATATAGTACGAGTTTATCCAAAGCATGAACTTCAGGTAATCGAGTGCAACGGGAGTGAGGTCCGCATGTTTAAGCGTAAACGGCATGAGAGCGATGACCACGAGACCGCCCAGAATACCCGAAATCACGGAAAGCCTCAGACATATGTGACCTGCTTCTATGCCCTCTTCCATCGAGCCCTCGCCGAGTATCTGTCCGACGATGATTCCCGAAGCCATACCGATACCGTAGCACATAACGGTTCCTAAGTTTCTAACTACATTTACGATTGAATTTGCGGCGACAGCGTCCGAATCCAAGTGTCCCAGGATCATCGAGTACACCGAAAACGCAAGCGACCAGGCAAGGTCATTTCCGATAGCCGGCATCGCCATGGAAAAGAAGTCTTTTTCAAGTACTTTGTTTCTTTTGAACATGGTTTTAAAAGTCAGTACGACACCGGGTTTCGAAAGCGAAACCACAATACATCCGACAAGCTGGATGAAACGGCTTATAGTGGTTGCGATTGCAACACCGATAACTCCGAGCTTCGGCGCTCCGAAAAGACCGAAAATAAATACGGCGTTAAGACCTACGTTGCAGACAAGTGCAATCGCTTCGAGAACCGTACTGGTCGTAACCTTTCCGATACATCTTAAAATCGACATGTATACAGCACTGATTGCCCAGAAAAGAAGTCCCGGAGCAATATACATCAGATACTTTGCGCCGATTTCTATATAAACCTCATTCGGTGTATAAATCTTCATTAAAGTCTTTGGAATCGTAAGGCATGCCACTGCACCGAGAATCGCTATGCTTAACGCAAATTTAAGTCCGATTCCCTCGACTTTTTCGATAGTTTTAAGATCTCCTTTTCCGTAATACTGTGCGGCAAGCATGGCTATTCCGGTTCCGATTCCGTAAAGGAACATAAAAAGAATTCCCACCATACTGTTGGCGAGAGATACCGCACTTATCGCATCCTGTCCGACATAATTAAGCATCAGAATATCCGCGCTGTTTACGGCAGCATCAATGATATTCTGAAAAACGATCGGCAGAGCGACTACTCCTATTTTTTTGTATAATTCTCTTTTTCTTGTTGAATTCATAAGATATTTTTTGCAATCCTTTCACGAAAAACTAAAGTATCATCTCCATTCCGACTTTCTGCGGAACGAGACCCATTGTTTCGTAAAACTTCATCGCCCCGGGATTGCAGCTCCACACATTCAGCGTGATATTGTAGAAACCTTCTTCTTTTGCATACTGTTTAACAGTCTCAAAAAGAAGCGTTCCCACGTGCTTTCCTCTTGCATTTTCATCAACGCAGATATCATCGATGTAAAGTGTTCTGATATCCGTAAGGACATTGTGATTCTTCACCTGCTGATGAATGCAGAAAGCATGTCCGAGCACACTTCCATCCTCATCCACGCACACAAAAACGGGCGTAGAATCATCAGCAATTATTTCCTTTAACTGCTCTGCGTTATATTTTGTAACGGGACCTTTGAAAATGTCAGGTCTTCCGATGTGGTGAACCATATCCACCTGGACGAGAAGTTTTAATATTCCGTCTATATCTTTGTTTTCAGCTCTTCTTACATTTCCCATGTCCCTGTCCTTCCTTCTTTTTTATTTCGGTCCCGGCAAACATTTCTGCCCTTTGGGCTGATTTGTCTGCTTTTTCTGACTTGAATTTTGTGTTAATTTACCCGGCGGCAAACATTTTCCTGTTTCGGCGGGATTTGGTTGCTTTGATGTTCACACAGCTGACTTTCAGGAAACTGTTTCTTTTAAGGCCGGTTAATTATCTGCCGAGTTGTGATAAAATTTTATCATCATAAAATAAGTTATTCAACAAACATTAACATGTTTTCAGCCATCCAGATGTTGACATTTCAACATCTTCTATGTATAATGCAGGCAAATTGACAAATCAACATGTTTATTGTTGTTTTGCAAATTAATATTAAATGCCATGATTTTTATCAAATAAAAATGTACATTTACCAACATGCTTATCGTTGTTTTGCAAATCAAACCTAAATGCCCCGATTTTATCAGATAAATATGTGCATCCTGTGTACACCCGCATTTGATAATTCACCCGGCATTTAACCACACGTAACCGCTCACCCATGCTCTTATACGAGGGAGGTTTCACATGAAAGACAGATTCGAAAAATTCACTTTCGCCATTTTTGATATCGAAAAAAGCTGGCACAAGATTGCCGGAGACGAAATGGCCAAATACGGCCTTAAAGGCTCGCACACAGTGTACCTGCTGGCACTTCTTAAATCCCCGAAAGGCTTAAGTGCCCAGAATCTCTGCGAAATATGCGGCAAGGATAAAGCCGATGTTTCGAGAATGATGAAAATCATGAGCGACAAAAATCTGATAATAAAAGAAGGTTCACACCGAAACAACTACGGCGGAGTTTATCTTTTAACCGACGAGGGCAAAAAGGCTGCCAAAATGGTTCAGAAAAAAGTCAGCATTGCGGTGGAAGCAGCTTCCGGTAATCTCTCTGATGAATCCCGCACCCTTCTTTACGATACGCTCGATCAGATTTCAGAAAATTTAAAAAAATTAGCACGCGAAGGATTACCTAAATGAACGTAAGAATTATTTCAGATTCAACCGCCGATGTTTCGGCCGAAACAAGGGAGAAATTAACGATCGTTCCCTTAAATCTTTATTTCGGAGAGGAGGAATACCTCGACGGCATCAGCCTCACCTACAGACAGTTTTACGAAAAACTCATCGAAAGCGATGAACTTCCCCGCACCTCACAGGCCAATCCCGAAGCCTTCATGAAATGCTTCGAAGAAGTTGCCGCAAACAATGAAACCGCTGTTGTAATCACGATTGCTTCCACTCTTTCGGGAACATACCAGAGCGCAATAATCGCTGCGGAAGATTACAAAGACAGAATATTTGTTGTGGACAGTAAAAACGCCACGGCAGGTTCGGGAATTCTCGTGGAACTTGCAGTCAGACTCGCCGAAAGCGGAAAGAGCGCAAAAGAAATCGCTGAGACTCTCGAGAAAGAAAAAGACAATGTCTGCCTCATGGGAGTCGTTGCCACGCTCGAGTATTTAAAGCGCGGAGGCCGAATCTCAAAAACAGCAGCCATCGCAGGCGAAATGCTAGGAATTAAACCCGTTCTTTGCATAAAAGACGGCGAAATCCTTGTTCTCGGAAAAGCAAGAGGTTCCAAAAAAAGCAACAACCTTCTTGTATCTGAAATAGAAAAAGCCGGTGGCGTAGACTTTGATAAACCAGTCTTACTCGCCTATTCCGGCCTTGAAGATTCAATGCTTCAGAAATATATTGAAGACAGCCGCGCACTCTGGGAAGACCATGTCAGCGAACTTTCACAAACCTGTATCGGAAGTGTTATCGGTACACATTTAGGTCCCGGCGTTGTGATCGTGGCTTTCTTCAGCAAAAAATAATCATCCTTTTTCTATGAAGGAAAGGATTTCTTCATACGGAACCTGTTTTTTGGGTTCGTTAAGAATCTCGTGACGCATTCCTTCATACATTTTGCCTGATACGTTTTTATAACCCTGCTTTTTGATCAGTTCAATCGCATCTTCGAAATGTTTTATATCAATTGCGCAGGGATCGCCGGCACCGGAGAAAAAACGTATCGGCAAATCCGGATTATTCATCGCGTATCCGCCATCAGTATATGTAAGTATTGTAAGCCGGATAAGATTTTCATATCCGTTCATTGTGAAATGATACATACAAAGCGGATCCGATCTGTATTTCGCAACTTCTTCGGGATCCGAATTCACCCAGGCCCCCGGGCCTTCTTTTTTAAATTTTTTATCAAAGTCACCCATGACAAGGCTTGTGATAAAAGGACTTCTCTTTCTTTCACCGAATAATTTTTTCCAAAATACCACAAATGAAAGTCCCATCTTCATTCCGCTTTTGGGAGAAGGACTGCCTAAAACCACAAGCTTGTCGATGTCGGAATCGTATTTTCTGATGTAACATCTTACGACAAGCGAGCCCATGCTGTGCCCGAGAAGCGTAAAGGGAAGGGAATCCTTTCCCGTTATCTCTTTCGCATATTTTTTCGTCTCAAGCGTTATCTCATGAGTATCCTCGATAAGAGCTTCATATCCGCCTTCATACATGAAACCGAGGTCATCCTTGTTCTTTATACTTTCACCATGCCCTCTGTGGTCATGTATCACGCAAAGGTATCCAAAGTTCACAAGAAACTTAATGAAGTCAAGATAACGCTCCTTATACTCGTTCATGCCATGCACAAGCTGAACGATCCCTTTTATCTCATTTGCATCATCGGGTTCCATTCTGAGTACGGAAATCTCAAGAGAATCTGTTCCGGAAATATGTATATATTTTTTTTCTTTCAATATAACACCCCCAATTGAGCAGGATCTGCTCTAATTAGTTTCACACGTTGATTTCGTACTTTCCTGCTTTCATCTTTGATTCATATCTTTCGATAAAAGCTATCAAATCAAAAAACTTATTGCTTTCGACTTTGATCCCTTTCCTGTCTTACGGCAAAATCTATCAAATAAAATTATGACCCTATTGAAAAATGAACTACAAACCCCGTCCCCTAGTATCTTCCGGCATTGATTCCGTACTTCTTGCAAAGTGTATTGAATTCTGCCGAATTAATAAAGCCTCTGAGTACAAAGTCTCTGCTCTTGCCGTTCTTTAACTCCTTAAGCCAGCCGTCATAGCCTGCCTTATC
>JAIKXN010000064.1 GCA_024684055.1 Lachnospiraceae bacterium
ACCCGGTTCTTCATTCGTTAGGATGCTGGCAAACAAAGAC
This sequence comes from Lachnospiraceae bacterium, assembly GCA_024684055.1. Lineage (GTDB taxonomy): Bacteria > Bacillota > Clostridia > Lachnospirales > Lachnospiraceae > UBA3766. Next base: position 41 of record JAIKXN010000064.1, read on the forward strand.
TTTTATAACATTATTGACGAACTGATCGATTTCGGAATCTCGCGCTACGAGAGGGATTACAGCAACGCATATAAGGATACCGATCTTGTTTTATATCAGAAGTATACGTATGAAGATGTTTGCAGACTTCTCAACTGGGAAAACAATGAAGTGCCTTTGAATATCGGCGGTTATAAGTTCGACAAAAAAACACGTACTTTCCCCGTATTCATTAACTACGAAAAGGCTGAGGATATAACCGATACGACAAAATACGAAGACTGTTTCATCAGTAATCGTAAGCTCATAGCAATTTCCAAATCAGGCCGTAGTCTTGCGTCTGAAGATGTGCAAAACTTTTTGAATGCAAAAGAGCGCGGTATAAAAGTCGAACTTTTTGTTAGAAAGAACAAGGACGATAAGATTTCAAAAGAGTTTTATTATTTAGGCACCATGACAGCCACCGGAAAAGCGGAAGAATTTGTTATGAACAATACTGACAAAACCGCTGTAGAAATCGAATGGATACTTGATGAACCTGTCAGAGAAGATATTTATGAATATATAATCGGGGCGTAAAAAGGATATATTAACGAAACGCAAGGCTTAGCTTGAAAAATAGACTGAAATCACTGGAATATTGGTTAAAGAAGTATTTTTTTTACCCTTGCGCTTGAGGTAATACAATGAATCATTTGATAGGTTTTAAAAACATTATTTTTGAGAGAGGATTAAAAAAACGCGGAGAATGAAATGAAAATTTACGAAGTAAAAGATATCACCGAAGCGGATTTCGGATGCGAAGAAAGCGGAAGAAAAGAACCTGTGGCTTTGCTAAAACTTGTTGAACGGGCATCCGGAATTTTTCCGACAACGGAAGAAAAACAAAAGACGGATGAAAATTTGTTTAAAGCGGAAGTAAAGGCAGAGAAGCAGGAAAATAAATTTGAAGCGGATGCAAATGAAAAGACGAGTGAAAATATAACTGAATCGGAAGAAAAATACATTGAAATGACTGAAGCGGATATCGAAAAAAGAGGAATATCCGAAGGCAAAAAAGTTATCATCAAAGATGACGGCACAGTCCTTAAATATGTCAGGGTTGTGGCAGCAGTCATTCGTGACAATGACAAGATTTTTGCGACAGCAAGAGGCTATGGAGAATTCAAAGGCTGGTGGGAGTTTCCGGGCGGTAAAATAGAAAAAGGTGAAACACCCGAACAGGCACTTGTTCGAGAGATAAAGGAAGAACTTACAGCGACGATCAAAGTCGAAGATTTGATACATACGATTGAATATGATTATCCGACATTCCATCTTTCGATGGATTGTTTTTTCGCTAAGCTTGAAGAGGGCGATCTTGTTTTAAAAGAAGCAGAATCGGCTAAGTGGCTTACAAGAGACGAGCTTGATTCCGTCAACTGGCTTCCGGCGGATAAAGAATTGATTGAGATAATAAAGACTGGATTTTGATTGGAATCTAAGTTGAGTATTTTCTCAAAAACTGAGTTCATACAGAGGGGTTTAAATAGCAAAAAAAGATTCAAAAAACCTAGATTTTTACATGCAATTTCGTATATGATTTCCACGGTACCATATTTGGGACAGTAAAAATACCTTAAAAGAGTATAATGTGAAAATCAGAAATTTGCACATTGGATTTTTTGAAGTTCAGGGGGGACAGAGCATGAAACTTCTTCATACATCAGACTGGCATCTTGGTATGTTTTTTCGCGGAGGCATATCTTACAAAGAAGACCAGGAATACGCCATTCAGAAAATATGTGAAATAGCAGTTAACGAAAAGGTTGACGGTATACTTTTGGCCGGCGATGTATTTGACAAGAGCATTGCGTCTCATGATGCACTTGACACATACAATGACGTAATTACGTATATTTGCGCCGAACTTAATATTCCTGTTTACATGATTGCGGGAAATCACGACGGAGCTGACCGTATTTCTCAGTGCAGCGAGTTATTGAAAAAGAGCGGGCTTTTCATTTGCGGTGCGCTTGAGGAAAAACCTTATATTGTGTCTCTTAACGACACTGATATTTTTCTTTTGCCCTGGATCTCGACAGACAGGGTGAAATCTGTATACCCGGATGAGGCGGATTCCGTTAAGTCAATGGAAGATGCCTACAGGGTGGTTCTTGATCATTATCGAAATGAATTCAAACTTGGAAAAAAGAATATCCTCGTTGCGCACGCGTATATTATAAACGGTGAAACTTCAACTTCCGACAAAGCGGCTGAAGTTGGTACTGCGACAATGGTAAGCGCATCTGTTTTTGACGGTTTTGACTATGTAGCTTTGGGACACCTGCATGGACCTCAGAAAATCAACGATCACATAAGATACAGCGGTACACCCATGGCGTATTCTTTCGGTAAGGAGGAAAAGCAGGAGAAGAGCGTCGTGATTATAGATACCGATACGATGGAACAAAAAACAGTTCCCATTCCTCAGTTCAGAAAAAGACTTACATTAAAAGGCAAGTACGATGAAATATATGATAAAGATTATTCAAGAGATATTCTTGATGCTTATATAAAACTTGAATTGACTGATACATTTGTTACACTTGAAACCATCGCTTCTTTCAGGGAAAAGTTTATCAACTTGCTGGAAGTTTCAGGCAAGAGTCTTGAAAGAGAAGATTCGAAAATAACAATGACCATAGAAGATCTCGAAAGGGTTGTTACCAATCCTGCGGAAGTATTTGTCAGATATTGTCAGGATACTATGAGTGAAGCTCCGAGCGAGCATCTTATAAAGCTTTTTAATGATGCTGTGGAAAAATGCGAAAAGGAGGAGATGACAAGATGAAACCCATTAAGATAGAATTTCAGGCATTTGGACCTTATACAGGTCATGAAGTTGTTGATTTTGAAGCCATTTCCTCAAAAGGTTTGTTTTTGATATGCGGTAAAACCGGTATCGGAAAAACAATGATCCTTGATGCCATGACATTTGCGCTTTACGGAAAAAGCAGCGGAAATGTCAGAGATGATTTTGAAGCCATGCGCAGCACAAATGCAGATTTCAGCACTGATACTTTTGTTAAATTTGTATTTGAAAACAACGGCGACTATTTTCTTTTTGAAAGAAGACTTGAAAGAAAAAGAACCAAACTTTCGGCGTCATACAGTATGCAGAAAAAAGGTGATGACGGTGTGTGGAGACCCATCGATACGGAGAATCCCAAAGCGTCCGATCTTAATGCAAAGGCTGTTGAACTGATCGGCCTTGAGTACGGACAGTTCAGCCAGGTTATCGTTCTTCCTCAGGGCAAGTTTGAGAAACTTCTTACTTCAAATTCGGAAGACAAAGAGAAGATTCTTACAAGTATTTTCGGCGAAGAAAAATGGAAGGAATTTGCCGATAAGTTTTTCGAAGAAGTTCAAAACAGAAAGAGTGAACTCGATGCAAAAAAGCTGAAAATTGATATAAGCCTTAGTAACGAAGGCTGTGAAAATCCAGCTGATTTAAATCTCAAAATTACGAATAAACAAAAAGAACTTGATGAACTTACAGAAGAGTTTAAGAAGGAAGATTTGGACAAAAAGAAGGAAAAGTTGCAGGCGCAGCTTATGCTTGTGAACAGTTTTAAAGATCTTCATAAACAGGAAGCTGAACTTGAAAATCTTATGGAGCAAAAACAAGACAGAGCTGACTGGGAAGAGACTCTTGTTTGGGGCAAAAAAGCTGAAAATACGCGTAAATTTATAGACGCTTACGATTCATCATATACAGAACTTGAAGACAGAAAAGCGGATGAAGAAAAGGCATTAAAAGATAAAGAAAATAAGGCTAAAATCTTTGAGAATTCCGAAAAGAAATATAACGATTTAGTCGGAAAGAAAGAAGAGATAGAAAATAAAAAGAAAACCATAACTCAGTATGAAGGAAAAATACCCGATTACGAAGGTTTGGAAAAAGTATCGGAAGACGTTGCCACACGTAAGAAAGCGTTAAAGAATTCCGAAAAACAGATGAATGATGCAAAGGAGGCTTACGAAGAGTTTGCTCCGAAGATTGCGGATCTGAAAAGCGGATATGATGCTCTTTTGCATGAGCATACAATGCTTCTTAACACATATCTTGCAGGCATAACCGGTGAACTTGCATCCAAACTTGAAGAGGGAAAACCCTGTCCTGTATGTGGCTCAACGTCCCATCCTCATAAGGCTGCAGTTTCTGAAAACAGTGTATCCAAAGAAGAAGTGGATTCAAAGAAAAAAGAAGCTGACAGTGCATATAAGAAGATGAATGAAGCTATCAAAAAACAGGATGAGGCAAAGAGTGCATTCGAGAAAATTAAAGGTGAGTACGATCAAGCGCAAAAAGAAATAATTCAGAAGGAAACCAACCTTGAAAATATGCGTAAAAACATGGTTGAAGACATACCTTCAATTGCTGCGCTTAATGATGCGATATTAAAACTTAAAAGGGAAGTAAAGGCTTTTGAGGAGGCATTGAGCAATGCTGAAACTGAAAAGAATAATGCTTCAAAGGCTTTAACGGCTTCGGAGTCTAACTGCAAAGCATGTGCGGGAGAAACAAAGAAAGCTGAAAACAAATTTAAGAAGGCTGAAGAAGACCTTGTAAAGTCTCTTGAAGAAAATGAATTCGAGAATTCGGATTCTGCCAGAGAATTTCTGCTGACGCCTGAAGAGATTGAAAATTATACTACCGGTATTTCGGAATATGATGCTGCGGTCAGCTCTGCTAAAAAACAGATTAGTGAGTTACAGAAAACCGTGAAGGATTCACAGGAACCGGATGAGGCAGAATGCAAAAATGCCATCAAAGAACTTGATAACAAAAAGGTTAAATTCGAAACTGAAAAATCCAACGCTGAAGAAGAAATAAAAAGACTTAAAGCGAAAGAAGAAGCAATTGCAAAGGAATCGGAAGGACTTCCGGAACAGTTGAGACAGGCAAACGACGATCTTACATTTGCAAAGAGACTCAGAGGAGATTCCGGAACGGGACTTCAGAGATATGTTCTCGGAATTATGTTCTCACAGGTTATTGCATCGGCAAACAAAATGCTTGAAATGGTTCATGGCGGACGTTACAGGCTTTTCAGATCTGATGACAAAGTAGCGGGAA
>JAIKXN010000078.1 GCA_024684055.1 Lachnospiraceae bacterium
CGGAAACATTGACCTTCTGTGCATTCCAGTAATATCCCTTGGTGATAAAGCCTTTAATATCCGGATGATCTGCAGAAAAAGAACGATGAAGCGTTAAGGGTTATGCCTTATCTTTTCGATGAGAACGGATACAATGTTACCGTCTGCGATCCTCCTTATGCGGGATATTCAACTGTTCCCGACCTTTCGATTTATGCAGACCATCCCGACATCAAAGGCTTTATTACAAAGGGGTATTACTGGAATGCGCAAAAGGTCAATGTGTCAGATCGAAACTTCAGAAACTTCTTCTGTTATTCACTGACCAAAATTGCACCGCTCGGACTTCAGGCACATCTTTATAATCACGGTACGTATAACGAGAGTATCGGAAACAAGAGATTCCTTGACGAGATGAAGAATTCCACTGCCATCGTAAAGGACGGTCTTTACAGATGTACGGGCATCAACGAAGAGGTTATGGAAGATTATCTTACTCTTGTGAACCTTCAGGATATGACGACAATAAGCGACGATGCTTCAAATAATTTCCTGATGATTGACAACGAGCTTACTCACTGGCCGATTTATTTCAAAGAGCCCGAATATGAAGTATCATACTATGTAGATAATGAGCAGTTCGAAAGAGAACATGCCGACAGATATACGCTTGACGGTGTAAATCTTAAGATGGAAAATGATGTCCAGATCGGTAGTTATCAGGTAAATATGTGTGCTGTCCTTCAGATAGGATACTGGCTTGATTATCTCAAAGAACAGGGCGTTTACGACAATACAAGAATCATAATTGTTTCCGATCACGGCAAGTGGCTTTATCACAATGATATGTTTGCTCTTGATGGCACGGACGATTATGAGACTGATATAGAGAGTTATTATCCGCTTTTAATGATGAAGGATTTTGATGCTCACGGATTCAGTGTAAATGAAGAGTTTATGACCAATGCGGATGTTCCGACCTACGCATTTGAAGGAATTATCGACAATCCCGTCAATCCGTTTACGGGAAAGCCTATAAACAACGAGGCCAAATCGGGACCGCAAAAGATTCTCGGAGCTCATCATCCCGATATTATTTTAAACAGCGGAAATGTTTTCGAGGACGGATTATGGCTTTCGGTTGAAGGCGATATGAGAGATAAAAATAACTGGAAAATACTTGAGGATAACAGATAAAAGGAGTTTTGTTAAATGTCGACTGATAATTTGCTCTTATACATAGACCCCGGAACAGGCAGTATGCTTTTTGCCGTTTTGATAGGTGTTTTCGGCGCTGTCGGATACATCATCAGAATGGCCTGGGTTAAGATACGTTTTAAACTTACAGCCGGTAAAAAAGAAGAGATGAAAAGCGATAAGATACCTTATGTTATTTTCGCGGACGACAAGAGATACTGGAATACATTTGAGCCGATTTGCCGCGAATTTAACGAAAGAGGAATCGATGTCGAATATCTTACCGCATCAGAAGACGATCCGGGTTTAAACTGCGGTTTGGAACATGTAAAAGCAAGATATTTGGGAGAAGGAAACAAGGCATTTTCAAAGCTCAATTTCCTTAACGCTTCCGTAGTGCTTGCCACAACTCCCGGACTCGACGTTTATCAGTGGAAGAGATCAAGAGACGTGGATTACTACATCCATATTCCTCATGCAGCCGGCGAGATTAACTTCTACAGAATGTTCGGTCTCGATTACTACGATGCAGTTTTGATAGCAGGAGATTTCCATGAGAGACAGATAAGAAAACTCGAAGAGATGAGAAATCTTCCCGCAAAAGATCTGCATATGTGCGGTATTCCTTACATGGATGAGATGGCCAAAAGATTCAAGGAAAGCGGTCCTGTCGAAAAGCATGAGAGAACCGTCCTTATTGCGCCCACATGGGGTGAAACTTCGCTTTTTAATAAATTCAAAGGTGAGATAATAAAAGCCCTTCTCGATACCGGATATCACATTATTGTCAGACCTCATCCTCAGTCATTCACATCCGAAAAAGAACTTATGGATTCCCTTATGAAGGAATTCCCTGAATCCGACAGAATAGAGTGGAACAGAGACAGAGACAATTTTGAAGTATTGAAAAGATCCGATATTCTTATCTCCGATTTCTCGGGTGTCGTATTTGATTTTGCGCTTGTTTACGATAAGCCGGTCATTTATACCGACACGGAATTTGATACATCCGCTTACGATCTTTGGTGGCTTGATGAAGATATCTGGACGCTTTCAGCACTTCCCAAGCTCGGAAAGATGATTACATCCGATAACCTTTCGGATATCAAGAATCTTATTGATACCTGTATCGAAAGCGACGAATTTGCCAAGGGCAGAGAAGAAGTCAGAAAAGAATGCTGGCAGTGCTATGGCAATGGTACGAAGAATACAGTTGATTACATGATTGCAAAGTACAACGAATTAAACAGTAAGGCAGGTAAATAACCGGAATGACATTTTTCCAGATACCGTACTCGGTTCTTATTAAGCCGTTACAAATATTTTTTGAATATATATATTCCGTTACTCAAAAAGGATTGCAGAATCCCGGTCTTTCCATCATCGCTTTGAGTGTGGCGATGAATCTTTTGGTGTTGCCTTTGTACAATCGTGCAGATCAGGTACAGGAAGAAGAGAGAGACATAGAAAACAAGTTAAGAAAAGGCGTTTCACACATCAAGAAAACCTTTAAGGGTGATGAGAAAATGATGATGTTGAATACCTATTACAGACAAAACGGATACAAGCCGACCGATGTATTCAAAGGCTCGATTTCCCTCCTTTTGGAAATTCCTTTCTTTATCGCGGCATATCAGTTTTTGTCAAATCTTCCCATCATAAAGGGAGTATCTTTCGGTCCCATCGCCGATTTAGGCTCACAGGATGCGCTTATTGCTTTGGGAGCTTTTTCGATTAATTTATTGCCGATTATCATGACCACGGTAAATATGATTTCATGTATTATTTTTACCAAGGGTTATCCTTTAAAGACCAAGATTCAGCTTTACGGAATGGCAATATTCTTCTTTTTCTTCTTGTATAAATCACCTTCGGGACTTGTATTTTACTGGACTTTAAACAATGTTTTTTCACTTGTCAAAACGATTTATTACAAATCCGAAAAAGCAAGAAAAGTACTTAATATTCTTTTTGCGGCAGCAGGCGTATCCATTATAGGTCTTTTGCC
>JAIKXN010000106.1 GCA_024684055.1 Lachnospiraceae bacterium
TGGTCAGCGGATGAGTCCTATTATCTTAAATTCATAATCTTTCAGGTTACTGATGAGAAGTAGTTTGTTGGAAACGTTAAGAATAAGCTAAAGTATATAAAACCACAAAAATTGTGACAAAATCTGCTTGATTAACCTGAAAATAATACCCTTCAGTCTGTTATTATTCTGCGTTTAGTGGTATAATATCAATGATTGGGGGGTGTTTTTATGTTTAATATTCATGACGAAAAAAGAGACGGATTTATGCTTGATAAATCCTTCGCAAAAAAGGGGTACGACTGGTGGTGGCATTCATTTACGGCCATTAATTCCGAGACCGGTGAAGAAACTCCCTTTTTCATTGAATTCTTTGTAATAAATCCCAAATTAGGAAAGAAATATCCGGTATTCGGCAATACCAAAGGCGGAAGCGAAAAGAAAGAGAAGCCTTCCTATGTGATGATCAAAGTCGGATGCTGGGGGGACAATAAGGTTCAGCTTCACAGATTTTACGGCGTGAAAAAAGTCATTATCCGTCCGAAAACGCCTTTTATTATCAAGGCGGGAAGATGTTTCCTTTCGGAAAATGAGACTTGCGGCGTTGTTAAGGTTTCGCACGGGGCTGCTGAGAGACATCCCGAGTGGATGAGTGATGCCGGAGAGATCGAGTGGAAACTTAAGATCAACAAGCAGATATCTTACAATGTCGGATACGGCGCCGGAAGCATAATGCGTTCGATTCAGGGCTTTGACATGTACTGGCATGCTGAAGGCATGAAGACCGAATATTCGGGAACAATTAAATATAACGGAGTGCTCTACAATGTCATTCCCGAGAAATCTTACGGATATGCGGACAAGAACTGGGGCAGAGATTTTACGTCTCCATGGCTTTGGATATCGTCCGATAAATTGTACAGCAGGGTTTCGGGCAAGGTATTAAGAAACAGTGTATTTGATATAGGCGGCGGCAAACCCACAGTATTTAAGATTCCTCTTGACGGCAAGCTTTTGGGCGGCGTTTATCTTGAAGGAAAAGAATACGATTTCAATTTCTCGAAGTTCTGGACTCAGCCGAGACAGAGATTTTCTTCGTGGGAAACGACGGACAAAATATACTGGAAAATATGGCTTGAGAATAAAAAGAGTCTTGTTCAGATAAATGCTGTCTGTCAGAAGAAAGATATGCTTTTGATCAATTATGTTGCACCGGACGGAAGCAAGAAGCACAACAGACTCTGGAACGGCGGTACGGGAAAAGCCATTATCAAAGTATATGATAAGAGAAGAGAAGGACTCAAACTTACAGACGTTCTTGAGGCTGAAAATGTCGGCTGCGAGTATGGCGAATACAGAATGTATTAGTATTATTTTGCGGTTTTTTATTGCGCTCGGATATGATATTATAAAATCAGGATATTTTGGACCGGCAATTTTGAACTGTTAAAATATTTTCTCACTTTATTTGAATGACTTAAGAATGATATTTCGTTCTTAAACAGTCAGCGAAACGGTTACGTATTAGTTTCATCGGGGTTACGTTAAATGATAGGTAAAAAAAGAATCATAGGAATCTGTATATCCGCTGTTCATACCGGCTACAAGTCGGATTTTGTGGAGATGCTTAACAATGAGATCGTTAAGGAAAATTTTAAGATCATTGTATTCAATTCTCTTTTGAGCGTATATGACGGCAGCATATACGACGCCGGAGCGAGTTCAGTATATAATTGTATCGATTTTAATATAATCGACTGTCTCATTATTTTCGACAAAGGACTTGTTAATAAACAGTCCGGATCAGAAATTATTTCAAAGGCAAAAGAAAACAATATACCTGTTATCCTCGTCAATTCGGAAGACGAGGGATGTTTTTGCGTGAGCGACGATTACAAAACATCATACAAAAATCTTATAAGACACGTTATCAGGGATCATAACGCCAGAGAAACATATTTTATCGGCGGCTACAGATGGGACCCCGATACGCTCGACAGACTTGCGTGCTACAAGAAGGCCCTCGGTGATGAGAATATCAACTTTAACGATTCCATGGTAGGATACGGAGAATTCAAAGATACACTTGCGGCAGAGGAAATCGAGAGAGTTATCAGGGAAAGACACAAAGCTCCGCAGGCGGTTTTTTGCGCGAATGACATCATGGCGATGGCTGTTTGCAGAAAACTTGCGAAGATGGGATATAACGTCCCCAAGGATGTCATTGTTACGGGTTATGACGGTATAGAAGAAGGCAAATATTTTATCCCGAATCTTACCACGGTAAGAAGAAATATCGAAGGCGAGGCTTTGGCATGCGCAAATCTCATCCGTGACATTTTCGAGGGAAAAGCTGACAAGAAGATCATAAAGATTCCGTACAAAGTCGTTTGCAATGAATCATGCGGGTGTCCCAGCGAAGAAGACTTCAGCGATTACCGCGAAAGAATGGCCGAGTGCATGAGGATCAACAGGGATTTCTCAACGCACGAATCCGATGTATTTGCGGGCGTGGACAAATTCCTTATGTGTGACAATCTTCCGGAAATGATTGAAGCGCTTGTTGATTACAACCTGGGTGATAATTCGTACATGTGCATAAGGTCGATGCTCTTTGAATCGCTTAATATCATGTATAAGAGCAATCTTGATATCGGCTTTAACAACGAATATGTAATCCTTTCTTCCGAAAGCGAAGAAGAATTCGGGCTTCTCGACGATAAGCTCGAATACATTGTTCCGAATGCGCTTGAATGGTTAAGAGATGAGACTGTTTTCATAGCGAATGCTTTATACGTTGAAGATTATCAGTACGGTTTGTATTTCTACAAGACCAGGGATATCGGTTTCATGGCGAACCGTGTCAACAGAATGTCAAGGGCACTGAATCTTTCATTCGGAACGGTTTACACAAGAATGATCCAAAAAGGCATGCAGATGGAACTTGAGCAGGCTGCTTTCCTTGACCCGATGACACAGATTCCCAACCTTAAGGGAATGGAAAAGTGGTTTGACGAGTTTGCATCCAAAAAAGAAAATCACGATTTATCGATCGCGGTTGCCATTTTCAAACTTGATAAATACAAATACATATATGAGAATTTCGGCGTTAGTGAGATTGAAGAAGTGCTCAATCTTGTTGCCGGAGTATTTGACAGAAAAACAAACGGAAGAAAAAAATATACGGCCAGGATTTCGGATGATGAATTCGCTCTTATCGATTACACGGGTGATCTTGACAGCGCTGAATCGACGGAAGCGATCATCAAAGAAGAGATCGACACGATAGTAAGTGCCGTGGAAAACTTTAATTCCGTCAAATTTAAAGATTACAATATAGAGCTTAATGTCGGATATAATATTTCAAATAAAGGCTGGCAGTCGGATTTAAGAGCAATGATGAGACTTGCATATGGTGAACTCTATTTAAACATCCTTCGAAACAAGAGAAAAAGTACCATGGAGGATGCTTTAAGGGAAGATACGAAGGATCATTACGAAGATCTTATGCTTGTTCTTGACAAGAAACTTCTGACATATTATTTCCAGCCTATAGTTGATGTCGCATCAGGCGAAATCTACGCATACGAAGCACTGATGCGAACCACGGGAGGCGTTGATATTTCACCGCTTGTACTTTTACAGACGGCTGCAAAATACAAAAAGCTTTACGAACTTGAAAAGATGACTCTCTTTGGAATTATGGATTATTACGTTGAACATTTTGACAGTTTCAAGGGAAGACGACTTTTCATAAACAGCATCCCGGGACATTTCTTAAATGAAACGGATTTCAAAAAATTCACGAAGAAGTACAAGGATTACATCAAGTACTGTGTATTTGAAATCACGGAACAGAATTCGATTACCGACGGTGAACTTTTCAGAATCAAGACTTTGACCGTCGATGAAATGCAGGGACAGCTTGCTGTAGACGATTACGGTTCGGGACAGAGCAATATTCAGAATCTTTTAAGATATACTCCGAACATCGTTAAGATCGACAGATTCCTTATCAAGGATATTTACAAAGATTCGAATAAGCAGCTCTTTATCAGCAATATCATCGAATTCGCCAAACTCAATGATATGAGAGTAGTCGGTGAAGGTGTTGAAACGAAAGAAGAACTGAGTGCGGTTGCAAGATACGGCGTGGATTATATTCAGGGATTCTATACCGCAAAGCCCAATCCCGATCCGCTTGAAAAAATACCGGAAGAGATTGCAGAAGAGATAACGACGGCAAAGTAAAAAGTTTAATTTATTGGCTTATCGGAAAAGTGGCTGGACATAATGAAACTGATTGTTTGATAAAAAAGACGAACAAAATGAAAAATATTCAGCTGATAAGATAATCAGTCGAACAAAAAAAGATTTGCTGACAAGAAAAAGCAAGAAGGATTTGCAATAAGGATATGAAATGAGTTTGCTGAGGCTGGATAAATATATTTCG
>JAIKXN010000121.1 GCA_024684055.1 Lachnospiraceae bacterium
CGGATTTTTTATTCGACAATCCCTTTAATATCAGGCAGTCTTTTTCTTTGATAAAATAATCCCCATAGTTCTTCGAAAACGATTTTACGCTCTCTCCCTTGGGAAGTGTCAGGTACTCGCTATCCAATACCTTACGTGTGGTCTTTGCATAGGTAATACTTCCTTTATACGATTCATCAAATACCACTTTCCATGCAGGAGCATATACGTCAATTCCCGCATTTTGGGTTATACCCCATTTTTCGTTTCCAAGCAGAACACATAGCACAAAAGGACCATACGAAAAACCTTTTACACTCGGCTCATCCGGTAAGGATAAAAGATTGATTTCCATCTCAAAATCAATAATGAATTCTTTGTTTTCATCAAGAGATATTTCAAGATATTCCTCTCTTTCGGAAAGGATGGAATCTCTGTTTTTAATCCACCGGGGAATTCGCAGTTTGATACTTAATATTTTTATATCATCGGAAATATCACAGTTGTTTTTATTCTCCGTCTTTTTCTTTAAAGATACTCTTCCTTTGTCATAATCTGCTCTCAGTTCATACAGGTCTTGACCTGCAGCGAGATCCGATGAAATCCACTGTGTAATAAGCAGGGTTTTTTTATCGATGTAATAAATCTTATCTGCTGCTGAAGCAAAATCTTCCATGCCTGTTCCGACACAGCACCAGAATGGGTTATTTTCAGGTTTATCGGAAGAATACAGTCTGTAATAACCGGTTCCCATCGGATTAAAATATGTATATCCCCCCTGAGGTCCGATCGAGCCTAACTTAGCATTCCACAGTGTCTTCTCTATGTATTCGAGATACCTGACTTCACCCGTCATCCTGAAAAGAAGCTGTGACAGTTTCATCATGTTGTAACAGCAGCAGCTTTCGGCATTACACTGCGTGCGAGAGCCATCCAGAAGTCTGTCTTCAAAGAAATGCTCCATATCGCCTATTCCGCCGGTTGCATAAGTCTGATTATTTATAACCGCTTCCCAGAATCTCTTGGCGATATCAATTCGCTTCGCTATTTCAATGCTTTTTTCATTCTCTGCATCATCCTTTTTATCAATAGCAATCGCCCCGGTCAGATATCCTAAAATCTTTGGAATCGTTGCATTGGCATGAACGCCCTTCATTCTGTTTCCGAAGCCCAGGAGTCTCTCATAAAGATCCGGTTCATCGAAAACTTTGGCTGCCTTTAGGTAATCTTTTTTGCCCGTATGAATATACAGTTGATAAAGGGTGTCATTCATTCCACCGTATTCAACGGAAAGAACTTTTTTTCTTGTCTCTTCATCCCAGGAAAGTGCACGCCCCGTCACCCAGTCTGCCAGGGAAAGAGTGACTTCCCCAGCCTCGTCAAGCTTACCTTTAATCCAAAAGTCCGTAAGTCCCTGCAAGACCTTATGCAGCGCATACCACGGAACCCATTGTTTCCCTTCTTCTTTCCCTTCAAGAATGTCAAACTGTATATATGGATTGTCTTCATCCTGAACGGAAGCAGCACTCAAAAAACCGCTTCCGATTTTGTCCTGACATTCTTTTAATCCGGCGATAATTGTCTTCGCTTTTTTTACATATCTTTCATCGTGCGTTGAAGCGATCCGCATGGCAAGCGCAGAAAAATAATGACCTAAAGCATGCCCTGCTATAAGGCTGTTTTCCCAGCCTTCGTAAGGTTTTGCTTCGGTCATTAATTTGCAGGTGCGTCTGAATCCCGACAATACTCTTTCAGTATCCATTTCATCGATAAAAAGAGCATTCTTTTCAATGCTTTCTTTCCAGTTTTTATCGATTATGTTTATCTTATCCAAATCAAAAACTGCTATCATGTTTTTATTCCTGTATTATCGGGAGTATTATTCGTTGTTTGATTCCGATGCCATATAAGGTGAAACTTTTGCAAGGGTTTCATCATCAATTCTGCCCGCATCAGCCAGATCCTTTATAAATTCAGCAAGATTGTCCACTCCGTCATACCCGGCTTCCAATGCCGCAGCATATGCCAGTGCCGCTTCGTTAAACTGATCCGAATTATAGTATTCTACTCCGGCTTTCCTTGCCATCTTGGGATCATTCCCAATTTCAAATG
>JAIKXN010000224.1 GCA_024684055.1 Lachnospiraceae bacterium
TGCTCCCGGATTCTTAAACGACCATAGCGGACAGTTTGCATGGATCCCTTATGACTGCAGGGAATGCTTTCACTGCGTTCTCTGCACTCATAAGACGGATAGCCGAGAGAGCCTTGCTGAATTTATACTAACACTTCAGAAACTGTACAAAGATGCAGTGGCTTTCCCGCTTTAACTTCCGATTTTCTTACTATAGCTCACTTCTTTTTCTTAGGCGCAGGTAGCTCTTCATACATCGCCCTGTAAGTTATATCATCCAGCTCTGAAAGCTGATCTAATATGAAATCCAAATAATCTTTGCTCGATGCCGTTTTTACATTCCCCTTGATTTATTATGTTGAATTTAAGCCTCATCAATTTAATTCACTGATTAAAAATTGTACTGCATAAAATTCTCATTATGCTTAAATCCATATGATTCATATAACTTTACACCCATATCCGACGCTGTGATATAGATTGTTCCGCAGCCGTATTCTTTGGCCTCTTTTACTACTCTGTCAAGTAACTGAGTGGCGATTCCAAGGCGTCTATAGTTCGGATCTGTATACATACTGGATAAGATACCTAATTTTCCTGAAGGGCATGTGAAGTAAGGCGGCTTTTCTACAAAAGACATACCACTTGTTCCGACTATTTTATCCCCATCAAATGCGAGCCACGAAACATAGGTGCCGGCAGCAAGATTTCTTTTATAAAAATCCATAAGTGATGCTTCAAGGTTTACATCCTGTGGAACTGTTTTTCCTACTGATGTGTATTCCTCCGTCAATTGGTCTATTCTCATTTTTATAATTCTGCTTAATTCGTTCTCTGACATTTTTTTATAAACAATACCCATTTTTTTCTTTCCTTTCGTGCATTATCCTGTAATATAATCGCTTATTAGATGAACTGACCCATAATATTATATAATACCATATCAAGTGTAATCCTTCCAGTATTCAAGCCAAGAATAAACATCCACCGGCCCAGTGGGGTATTCTTAAACCAAAAAAACTGAGACGGGATAACCCGTCTCAGTTTCCTGCAGCATTTTCGTAAACCGTCCCTTTCAATTTTTGACCTACATATAAAACGCTTCTCTATTCTTCATTCAGTTCACTCAATACTGCTTTTGCGCTTAGCAATCTTTCGCTGCCTGTCTGCGTAGAGTTTGACAGACAGCCCATCCGGTTTCCCTTTCGGGTTTCCGGACAGATCCGTAAGCAGGTATTCCTCCCCCTTCATAAACCATTCTGTTTGGACAGCCACCCTTTTCTTTTGCCATCCGAAACATCGGAATACTCACAAACCAAATCTTATATATTTTTGTAAACCTTTCAAAACCTTTCTTTCTGCCGGTTTCCCACTCACCTGCAGACTTTCCTGCCGTTTCCCTCTCCATTTGGCAGGATCTTTCACTATATATTTATGCCTTCTTTTCAAAATCCTTTCGGATTTTATTTTTACCTTTACCTTTTTACTTCGCGGACCGAATGCCTTTTTCCCCAACATCCGGCCCTCCTTTTTCCTATCTATTTAATGCATCTACCTGTCGTGATTGATCAGTACCTGTAAGTCGTCAAGACTTGCACCGCCGACCGGTTCACCTTCAAATCCATATGAATCATCCACATATGAGTAATTGTCATCTACAAGTTCAAGTCCGTTCATTCCGAGCATATGTACCGTATGAACATTATCATCATACTCTTCGAATAAGAGAATGCCGTCCTGATTTACCGTGACCGTTCCGGGATTATAAGGATGTATCCAGCCTGAATTGTAAGGTCTGTAGTATCCGTCCGAGTCATCACCGGTATAAACGAAGATCTCTTTGCTTGAAGTTGATTCAAGGATAAGTTCCATTATTCCGTTTCCGTCTATATCATAAAGATAATAGAAATTGTACGGATTCTCTTTATACTCAGCGAGACAAAGATCTGCATAAAGCGTCTCATAAAATGTATTTCCGTGACGTATGTTGATCGCGAGGTTTCCGGATTCCACGAACTGTTCCGTTCTGTTTCCGTCGTCCAGGAAGAACTGGCTTACCACAGGTTCTTCCGGAATTCCGAGGATTTCACCGAAGTATGATCCGTCGTTGTCATATAAATTGAAACGTGCATACTGATCTTCCACGGTTGCTTCGATGTAGCCTTCCAGTATTATCGAACCCTCTGCATTGTAGTACGTTACCGTACCTGCGGGAGTTAACTGCATGTGAGCTTTGTTCACGTTTCCGTCGATGTAGTAGTCACCGTCAAATCTTGCTGTGACAGGCGCTTCTTCTATTACCTCCTGAGCAAGTGAATACGCTTCCGAATATCCGAATGTGTCAATTGAAGGATCATAAAGATAGACCATTTCAAATTTACGTTCGCCATCTGAATCGGTATAGAAGAAATCATCGTATCCGTCTTCATCGAAATCGTACATATCCATTGTCATGTATGCCAGATCTCTGTTGTAGATTCCTTCCACGAGTGCCAGATCTCCGAATACCTTCATCTCATCCGAATCTTTGTAAATAATAATCGAGTCATTGGCATCGGGTATCTGAATGTAAACTACCTCTGTTGCATTGGGATTAGTCCAGGTTTTCGTTACAAGTTCAAGCCCTTCTTTCCAGTCCGTTTTGGTTGGCTTTTTTGCTAAGGCACATCCTGTACTTAAAAGCACGGAGCCTGCCAGCAGCGAAGCTGTCAAAACAAATTTTTTCATGTCATATCCTTTCCAGATCTTGGACCTTATTTTATCCCCATCCAAGAATTATTGTGGCAACCAGCAGAAGAAAAACTACCGTACATATTATTAAACTAACCAACATCGCTGTGTATTTTTTCTTAATACCGCAGATAACCGATGCAATCAATCCTGCAACCAGCAATATTATCTCTGCAATTGTCATACCTTTAATCCCCTAAACCCAGGTTACAATAAGATTGTATCGGAGAAAGGTATTTTAAAACAGTGTAGAAAAGTTACCTTTTACAAAAAAACAGGTCACTAAAAGTTACCTTTTAGCGACCTTAATGTTACTTTTTTAGCATATGTCTTATTTCACTTCTGTTTTTTAGATACAGTTTGTCGAGTATTCCGGATACCATTTTCTTTATGTATCCGTAGGAATAATTGGTCCTGTCCGCGATCTCCTGATTCGAGCATCCTTCCGCCACAAGTTTCGCAACGGCCACTTCTGCGGGACTTAATACCTTTTCGATTTCTTTCAGTTTCTGCTCATCAAACATCGTCTCAGCCGTTGCGGCGGGAGCGGTATTTATCCTGCTTGCGATCCTTACAAGGAAAACATCTTTTATGAAAGGCTTCGTAATATAATCCGCCGCACCCATCTTAAGACCTTTTATTTCAAAATCGGGTGCATCCATTCCGGTCAGGAATATTATCGGAACATCCTCGCAGCCGGATATCTTTCTTATTTCCTCAAATGTTTCGTAGCCGTCCATTTCAGGCATATCCACATCCAGAAGGATAAGTCCGTATCTGTTTCCTTTATTTAAGAGTTTGATCGCCTGGACACCTGATTTTGCAAGACTGACTTCATATCCCGCATTTATCAGAATATCTTCGCCGGTATTTAACATATTGATATCATCATCAACATAAAGAATGGTTTTTCTGTTCATCACTGTTCCTTTAATCCTCTGATTATTTCTTCCGCTTCTTCGAATTCAATCTGTCCTATCTTGCTTTTGGCAAGTTTGAGTTTTTCAAGGATTCCATCATCGCTTTCCGCTTTGATAAGTTCCTCAATTAATCTTACCGCCGGCGCCTGAGAGTTGCTCTCTATATAAGAAAGCACCTCATCAATGGCCTCTTCTTTTACTATGGCATTTTCTTTTGAAGTTTCGTTTTCCTCAATCTTTTCAATCTTTTCAAATCTTGCCAGAAATTCGTCGATACCTTCTTTGACTCTTCTCCATTCAAACTCAGCAAGCGGTCCGGAAGTCCTTACATAATCCACGTCGTGCTGTCTGCATCTTTTTTCGAGTCTCTTGGATAAGTAGTAAAGCTCGACTGCGCCGACATTTCTGGCATTTCCCTTAAGCGAATGGAACTTCTGAGTCAGTATCTCAAGATTTCCTTCTTCGAGATAATCCTTGAGTTCGCCCATTCCGCTTTCGGTATTACCCGTGAAATACCTGGCGATTCGTGCGTACTGGCCAAGGTCGCCGCCCACGAATCTCATTCCTTCGGAGAGGTCTATATCGTATTCGTTTAAAAGTTTTTCAAAAAGATTTATCTGTTCTCTCGAGTATTTTTCTATCGCGTTTTCTTTTACTTCAGTAACCAGTTTCTTGGGAAGACGCATCATGATGCAGTGTTCAAGTTCTCTCCAGTCAACCGGTTTGGTAAGATATCCGTCGAATCCTTCGGAAAGGAACATCTCTTTCTTCCCTGGGGATACGTCTGCTGTAAGCACGACTATCGGAACCTCGCCGCCGTCCTTCATTTCACGAATGTGTTTGAGTGCCTCGATTCCGTCGATATCAGGCATCATATAATCCATGAGGACAATATTGGGTTTTTCCCTGGCGAATACTGCGTAGCTTTCAACTGCGCTGTCTGCGGTAAGCACGCGGACCATGGTCTTCTTTAAGAGCGATTTGACAACGCTTAAATTCATCTTGTTGTCATCTACCACAAGAATCTTGGCTTCAGGCGCCAGGAACGAACCCATGTTGGGATTCTCGTTCGGAAGATCCGATGTGTCTCCGACAGTCTGGTATACGGTCAGATAAAACTTACTTCCTTTGCCGTATTCACTCTCCACCTTTATGTCCGTATTAAACATGCGGGCAGTGTCATATGCTATTGCAAGTCCGAGTCCCGTTCCTTCAATGTTTCGATTCTTTGCAAGATCCGCTCTCTCAAAACTTTGGAAAATATCTTTAAGTTTGCTTTCTTCAATACCCGCGCCCGTGTCAGCGATTTCAAAATAAAGTTTCGCTTTTCCGTCTTCAATGCCTTCGTTTCTGATCGTAAAAGTTACATTTCCTTCACGCGTATATTTGACACCGTTTGAAAGAAGGTTCATAAGTATCTGCGAAAGTTTCCTTGCATCGCCAATCAGGACATTCGGAATATCGCCCTGCGTTTTCATAAGAAAGTCTATGTTTTTGTTAGTGGCTTCTTTTTCGAAATACGCATTGATATTGCTGATCATCTTCATGAAATCATACGGTTCGTTGACAAGGTCTTCCTTGCCCGCATCCAGTTTCGTGAACTGAAGCACCTGATTGACCTCGAAAAGAAGCTGTTTGCCGGCTGCCTCCGCATTAGTCGCATATTCTTTGACGGTATCGCTTTCGGCATCACGCATGATCATTTCATTCATGCCCATCATCATGTTAATGGGGGTTCTGATTTCATGGCTCATGTTGGCAAGGAACTGACTCTTTGCCTTGCTGGCTTCCTCGGCCAGTTCTTTTTGTTTTTTGTACTCCGCGATATATGCAAGAAAGATAAGTCCTATGCCGACACCGGAAATAAGTATTCCCGCAACACGGTCGATAAACATATCTTTTTCTGTTTCAAGTTCTGTGACTAATTCGGGATGAATGTAAGAGAAATAACAAACGCATGAATAAAGAAGAACCTTCAGCGTTTCCATGATAATGAGAAGTTTTCCTTTGAACATAAGGAAAGAAAATACAAGACCGAATGCAAAAAAATAAGTCATCGAACCGTTCAGTCCGCCCATTTCAAAGAACAAAAGCGTGAACAGTCCCATGAAAACCACCACATCCGTGATAATGTATCCTACAACATATTTGCGTGTTTTATCTACAAACCATAAAAGCAGCACACTCAAAAACGCTGCAAAAAAATCTATAAGTCCGCCGGTTATCGAAATGCCGGAAATAATGCTCTGAATGCCTGAAATAACGCTTACCAGAATACCTGCAATACCAAGTATTTTAAACAGTTTGATATCAATTTCGGAATCTTTTTTTATGTAATGGAGAAACTTACTACATATTTTCTTCATTGCCCAATTCTCCCTTGATTTGCTACTGTTCAATTATACACTATTTTATGCATTATTTTAAAGGGCGAATTATTCTTTGCATTTTCCGGTATCCTCGATCACTTCGCATACGAAATAATGATTGATATGTTTAATGTTCCTCATCTTCGGGCAAAGCCGCTGTCGAAAGTACCGTCCTCATGCTTATACGGATTTTTTCCGAGATCTTTTAATTCTTCCATTGATATTTAGACAAATCGACACGTCCGTCTGTTACTTCAACACCTTCTGCCCTAAGTAACTTTGCCTGCGCACCGCTTCCGCCGAACGCAAATTCTCCGGCAAGTTCTCCTTTGGCATTCACCACTCGAAAACAAGGAATGTTATCGGGATCAGGGTTTTTGTGAAGAGCGTTTCCGACGGCACGTGCCATCTTTTTATCGCCTGCTGCCTCTGCTACCTGAGCATATGTGGCTACTTTGCCGTAAGGGATTTTCTTTACCGCTTCGTATATCCTCTTTGACGGGCAATCACTAATTAAGTCGTAGCTTTCGGCTATCATTATTTTAACATCTTTATTGGGTATTGTTCCATCAAGAATTATCGTATTCCAATGGTCCTTATTCTGATGATATCCCGGTTTCACCGATTCATATATCCCACGCCAGAAAAATGCTTTCTCGGGATCGACTTTAACATTAATATTTATGTACCCGTCCTTCTCGTATGTCCAAAGGAAAGCCTTTTGGTTCCCTTTATATCGAACAAGCTGCCAGTT
>JAIKXN010000226.1 GCA_024684055.1 Lachnospiraceae bacterium
TCCGTCTTCAAGCATGGGCTCGTAAACAATTACCTCAACGCCCTTGGCCTTGAGTCTTTTCATTATGCCCTGAATCGAACTCTGACGGAAATTGTCGGAATTCGATTTCATGGTAAGTCTGTATACTCCGATTACACAGACCATGTTATTTCCGGCAGGATTATCCATGCGGTTATATTTCTCGTAAAATCCCGCTTTCTTTAATATCTGCTCGGCAATAAAATCTTTTCTGGTTGAATTACTCTTTACGATTGCTTCAATCAGGTTTTCGGGAACGTCCTTATAGTTTGCGAGAAGCTGCTTTGTGTCTTTGGGCAGGCAGTATCCGCCGTATCCGAAAGAAGGATTGTTGTAAAATCCCTGGATTCTCGGATCGAGGCATACGCCTTCGATAACGGAAGACGCATCAAGTCCCTTAACTTCGGCATATGTGTCGAGTTCGTTGAAGAAACTTACTCTGAGCGCAAGGTAAGTATTGGCAAAAAGTTTAACGGCCTCTGCCTCGGAAAGTCCCATAATCTTAACTTCGACATCCTCTTTGAGCGCACCGTCTTTAATAAGCTTTGCAAACTCTTCGGCCCTTGCGCAAAGTCTCTCGTCTTCAAGAACCGTTCCGACAATTATTCTGCTCGGATAAAGATTGTCATAAAGCGCTCTTGATTCTCTTAAAAATTCAGGCGAAAAAATAATATTGTCGGAATTCTTTATCTTACGAATCTTCTTTGTATAACCAACGGGAATCGTGGACTTGATAACCATGATCGCATCGGGGTTTATACTCATGACAGTATCAATGACTTTTTCAACGGCAGACGTATCGAATCTGTCCGCATCGCTGTCATAATTAGTGGGTGCGGCGATGACTACATAATCCGCATCTTTATATGCTTCTTCGGGATCGGTTGTCGCACGAAGATTAAGATTTTTGTTTTTAAGATAATCCTCTATCTCCTCATCCTGAATGGGAGAGATCTTATTGTTGATCTTATCTACTTTTTCTTTTACGATATCGATCGCAACAACTTCATTTCTCTGTGAAAGAAGTGTGGCAATGGACATTCCGACATATCCGGTTCCTGCTACAGCTATTTTCATTGTCTTTCTCCCCTTTGTGTTCCCGTTTTGTATGTCCAGTTTCCTTCATCATCCTTGCTGAATGATACCACCGGAACATCATTGTCCCATGAGTACCACGCAACACCTTCCTCAAGAACATCAAACATAACCGTCAGATCTTCATTCATGCCTGACAGACTGAAATCATACGTATATTTTTCAACTGTGAACGGTCCGATCAGAACTCTCGGAAGATCGTATAAATCCTCACTTAATTCGTAATCAAGATGATACGAAAGAAGATATACGTCGTTATAAAGTATCTCATCCGAATCGGTAACCGATAATGTAACATGTGCTATATTATTCTCATCCACTTCGACGTTTTCGACCTTTAAGTTAAAATCGGAATCGTCCATTTTCGAATACGAAAATCTGCTCAAAAGGTCGCTTAATTTTTCAACCTTAAGTATTTCCACGGTGCCTGCAAGTCTTGTCTTAAGCGAGTTCGGAAGACCGAGTGCCATCGAAAGATCCGTTTCCGAAAATCTTCGCGAATAAAACTTTTTATAATATTCAACCGTATGTTTATATTTCGATATTTCGTCCTTATTCGTAATGTAGAGTACGTTTGACGAATTATCTCCGGTATCCCTTACAAAGTCTTCTATAAGGTCTGCCGTCATCGGATATATTCTGACATCCGTCAGTTCGCAGAGCGGATAGTAAAAATATTTCATGAGATTCTTCTCGACGAAAACGACCGTATTTTCATCCGCATTTTCTTCAACGTAATCGATCACATCAAAGAATACTTCACTGTCCATTCTCTTCTCGCAGTCATTCGCAATAAGCGTAGCCGAATACGGAACAAGAAGAATAAACATTCCGACCAGCGGCAGATAATATTTCATTTCGTTTTTAAGATAATTAAGTGCGAGTCCGCCGGCAATAATCGCAAACGGAAGAAACGAAGCAAGAAACCTTGCATCGTAATAATACCTTTCAATGCTTACTTTCATAACAGCCGAATAAAGCATTATGGTATATATAAAAGTTACGATAACTGCGGCTTCTTTTTCGTCGGGATCGTATTTCGTACTTAATAATCTTACCAGTATTACCGGGATGACGCTTACTCCGGAACATATCGTAAACGCAGATAAAGTAAGTCTTGTAACTTCCTTGAACGAGTGACAGTTCATTATTCCCTGAACGATCACGAGAATAAGAAATGCCGCAGCAGAAACCGTTACGAGAATCTTAAAAATCTTCTTTCCGATGCCCGTTTCAAACCTGCGGATATCCTCTTCTTTCACATCATTTAAAGAAACGAGAAGAATGCTTCCGGAAACAAAAGCAACAATCGAAAGAATGATCACAAAAATAAAAACCTTGTCGCCGAAAAAAGGAATTCCGATCTGATAATTTATCATGGTGTTTTCGTATGCGATCATGCTCATATATACAAATCCGAGCACATAACCGATCAGAGAAACGCCTGCGGAAACAAGATAAATCTTTTTTCTTGTATGAGCGTAATAAAGCGCATACAAAACAAAGATCAGCGGTATCAGGATATAAACAACCGCATTAAGCACGCTGAGTGCAAAAACGGCAAGGATTGAAAGGAGCTGTCTCTTTTCGTCCTTGCAGACAAGCATGTATAAAAACATTACAAGGCAGAATCCTATAACGGGTTCAACCAAGGTTGTATGATTGCTGTAAATAATTACGGGCGATAATCCAAGCAGCGAGACAAGGATCGACCGAAGCTTCCAGTCGCATTTTAACGCAAGCAGTATTTCATCCGTAAATACAAAAAGGCAGAATGCAAACAACGCCTGAATAAATGCCATTCTTCGTATGCCGAATATTTTGGCGCCAAGTGCGAGTACCGAAGGATAAACGGGATTGCATCCGTAATCACCGATCATAAGATTCTTCTCTTCACCGGACGGATCTTTTTCTATCGTGTACTTCGCGGTAAATTTCTCTTTGTCTATTTCGCTTACGGTTTTGTAAAAAAACGTCTCGTAAATGCTCTTCGAAGCTATATTATCAAATTCCTCAACAGCGAAAGTACGCTTGTTGTTTTCGTTTAAGATCGATAACGCCCTGATCTGCGCATTACCGTCATTGTGTCCGATTCCCATTGTGGAATACGCACCGACGGAAAGGACTGTTGCAAGAATGATCGCAGCTCTGTTTATAAGTGTCCTGTGATCATACTGAACTCCGGAAAGCACGAAGAATTCTTTGCCTTTGACCGGGCTCTTGATGTATACGATCACAAAAAAGACTGCAATAATAAAAGTTACCGCAAGCATACAGAATTCTGCCGTAAACATTTCCAGAATCCACATTACGCCTGAAGTAACCATATACAAGCACAAAAAAACCGAAATTGATTCAGCCAGATTAACAAGTATTTTCTTACTGTCAAGAATATGCCTGAATCCGTAAAAAAGCATACAGATGTTCAGGAATATCAAAAAGTACAGAAACATTTTTTCATCCCCGCTAAGCGTACCTTAAAATTTTACACTATTTAAGGCTTTTTTTCAACCCGACACGCCTGTTCGGGGCATTCCAAAACATTATTTGTTCATAAGGTATGAAAATACCAGATAGGCTGTTTTAAGGGCATCATGTCTTATCTTTTCATCCTCGATGGAGAATATGTCGCTGGCGATGACATCTGTTGAATCATCAAGTCCCGCGATTTCGACAATTTCCTTGTTTTCCGTATCCAGATATTTGCGTCTTATCCGTTTGTCCACTTCGCCGTTATTTGCAATAACAACATCTATTTTTCTGTCTTTAAGATATGAATTGAGCGTATTAACATGGTCGCCGACACTGTATCCGTCGGTTTCTCCGGGCTGCGTAACAAGATTGCAGATATACATTATCGGAGCCTTTGCGGTCTTTAATGAACTGATCACTTCCTTGGCAAGAAGGTGGGGAAGGACACTCGTATAAAGACTTCCCGGGCTGAAGATAATAAGATCCGCATCCATTATCTTTTCCTTGACTTCTCTTGCAACATGAACATCGTGATCGTATCTTAAACGTCTGATGTTTTTGATGTTCATGCTGACACATTCCTCGCCGAAGAATTCCTCTCCTTTTCCTTCTCCGACAAGTTCGACTTTTTCCTCCGTAAGAGGCAGGACCGTACCCTTGACCTTTAAGAGTTCGGACATATACTTTGTGGCATCCGTAAGATTTCCCTTGATGTCAATGAGCGCCGCAAGCATGATATTTCTGATTGGATGATTGTGAAGCGAACCTTCTTTGGAAAAACGGTATCCGAGAAGATCCACAAAATCGGAATCCACATTTGCCATCGATAAAAGTACCTTTCCGATATCTCCTACCGCAGGGATGTTTAATTCTTCTTTTAAGACACCTGTACTGCTGCCGTTATCGCTTACTGCAATTACCGTAGTAACATCAAGCGGGAAAAGTTTTAATCCCGAAAGGAGGCATGAAAGTCCCGTACCTCCGCCAAAAACCACTATTTTTTTCATAAATAAATTCTCTCTTCTTACATTTTTCCTTAAACATCACAATTATACCATAATCCGCATTACGCTTGAAATATACAAATATTACAAACAATCGGATGGAGACGCTGAAATAATATCGCCTTTTTCCAAGGTTTCGGATTGCAAATTTCTGAAAAAACATTTCAGACAACCTGCATTAAAAAACGTCCCCGCGTATTTAACTTGGAGACGCCTGTAATTCATATTATTCAGACACTAAAAACTCTTTTTTTCGACTTTTTGTTGTTTTTTTATTGTCTGTTTTTTTCCGCGTTGTCTTTACTGTTCCCGGTTGTCTTTATTTTTCTGCATTTCTTTTTTCATGTTGTTTTCAATCCAGGCAAGTCTGTAATCGATGTCTCTGGTTCTTTTCTGGATTTCCTGCGAAATCTTTCTGTTGGCGGAAATAACATCTGCCATCATGCCGAGAACCCATATCATCACCGCGATCATTATAAGCAGGCTGCAAAGGATAAGCGACTGAACGTGTCCCTGCGCGGTTCCCAAGAATATACGAACTATATATCTGACACCGAGTGCAAATCCCGCAATAAAGGGGAAGATTCCGAGGAATGTAAAAAATCTCATGGGCTTATACATAAGATAAGCACGCAAAATCGTAACCATGGATTTCTTGATGTATCCGAACATGCTGTGGAAAAGTCTCGAAGGTCTGAGTTCTCCGTTTGTTCTGATCGGCACGGACATTATCGGAATATTGGTTCTTCCGGCCTGTACTATCTGTTCAAGCGTATATGTGTATTCGTTGACAACATTAAGCTGGAGCGCCGCATCCCTGCTGTAAGCTCTGAAGCCCGAAGGCGCATCGGGGATATTGGTATGCGAAGCTTTTCTTACCACCCAGCTTCCCAAATGCTGAAGTTTCTTCTTAAGCCAGGAGAAATGTTCAGTCTGATCGATGGGACGGGCGCCAATAACGATGTCCGCTTTACCATCAAGGATAGGACGTACAATGGTTTCAATGTCATCGCCGCAGTACTGGTTGTCAGCATCGGTATTTACGATAATATCAGCGCCGTTTCGAAGGCATGCGTCAATTCCCGCCATAAAGCCTTTCGCAAGACCTTTGTTCTTCTTGAAATTGACTACGTAATGAACGCCCCATTTCTTTGCGACTTCAACAGTATTGTCCTTACTTCCGTCATTGATAATGAGATATTCTATTTCATCTATCCCGTCAATATGTTTAGGCAGATCGTTTAAAGCAATTTCAAGTGTCTCGGCCTCGTTGTAACAGGGAATTTGAATTATAAGTTTCATAAATGAATCCTTTTTGAAAAATCAGCACTTAATTATATCATCAGTAAGCGCCTATTGTAAACATACAGAGAATCTAATTTCCGCCCCGTAAAAGATGTATCTCCAGTATCCTCTGAGCGGTTTCGAAGCTTTCGGGATATCCGGTCCACGAATCCGCCTCGAAAGAGGTATCCTCACTGCGTGTGAAAAGATATTTTTTGATCAGCTCGAAATCCTTATCCGTAATGCTCTCTATTCCTCTTGTTTCCTCTTCTCCGATCTCGCTTATATCCGAAGCATCGATCAGATCCGATGTATCCTGCAGGACATAGAAATCATCCGAAAAAGTATCATCTGAAAATTGCGTTTCTTCGCGGGAACCTGCTTCAGCGTTGTATTCGTACATGAAATACACATTATCGTATGTTTGAAGAAGCCTTTCGGTCTGTGCATCAAAATCCTTTTCCATCGGAAAAACTTCAGCCCCGGAAGCCTTTACAAGGAAGAACCATTCAAGCATCGTCTCGAAGTCGTCATTAATTACAACGGCACTGTTTTGAAGTCTCTCATCTTCAAGTTCAATTTCAATCACGTCCCACGCAACCTTTGTATCATCCTGATTTTTCACAAGGTACACATCGTAATTAAGATATACAAATACCGAAGCCGCGCATACCGCAGGAATCCAGTCCGTCCTCTCGAAATCCCTGTAAAGAACGCAGAGGAAAACGATCGGAATGATCACATAGGGAACGTCATATCTTCCGTAGTAAAAGAAATAATTGATATACGGCTTGAACATCACGCACCAGACAAGAAGGTACCAGAATGCGGGAAACATAAAGAGTACCGGAGTGTCTTTTATCTTTTCGCTCTTAACAAGAAGCAGACCGATAAGGATTAAAAGAAGGCTTACAAATCCGCTTGCCACTGAAATCGAAACAATATTTCTTAAGGGGTCGAGGGTGAAGCTTCCGTTGGATTTTACATATTCAAAGATCACAAATGCAAAAACAAGAAGTGATGAAATTTTAACGATAAGACCGTTCTTTGGGCCGGCCTTTTCGAAAGTCCCGCTGATCTTTTTGTATCGAAGGATTATATAAAGAATCAGAGTTATTATTATGCATGCAAGAACCGCCGCAGATACTGCGGTAAACGCGAGTGTGTCATCCGAATAATCTTCGGTCTTAAAAGCCGTTATGAATTTGCTTAAGGGTTTAAGAAAATTTATGACTGTATAAAGTTCGGAATTCTCCAGCGAAAAAAGAAATCCTGCCTGGAAAGAAACCGGAATTAACAATGCCGGAAGAACTGCTCTTTTTCTTTTGTCGGCAAACAGATTCATCCAGCCCGTGAAAACAAAAAGCGGCATCATCGTATAAGCCGAAACATGGTAAACGGAAAAGACTGCGACCGGAATCCACATAAAGAGTCTGGCATTCTTATTTTCATGGCATAAAAGATAAATGTACGTTGCAACAATCACTGCAAGAAACATCTCGGTAAGTGCGGATTTCGAAACCCATACGACTATCGGCGAAAATGCCAGAACCGTGACGGAAGCGATTTCGCACACTGTCTTTATCTTAAAGTTCTCGAGAATGTAAAATGCCATCATAATAAAGCAAATGAAAAATACCGTCTGAACATCCTGCATGTGGGAAAGGCCAAACATCTTTCCGAAAAGAGCCATTATCGAGGCCCACGTGGGAAGGCCGTGATAAACACCTTCAAGGCCTGTCATTCCGCCGTCTTCGGGATCTGCGTATGTCGGAGTATTCTGTCCGAGAAGATAATAGCCCTGAAGTTTCTTTATCTGATTTCTGAAATTCGTGAAATCCTCTCTGTCCTCAAAAGCCGCAAACGCATAATCGAAATTATATTCATTCGAATTGTTGTCAAAAACAAATTCCGCTGCCTTTGTCTGATAAACACCCTGGTCCTGTCCCATTCCGTAGAAGCCGAATTTATCTTTGCCAAGAACAAGAGAAACAAGAATTATCGAAAGAAAAAAGATCAGTTCCTTTTTATCGAATTTTATTTTCTTAAACGGGGAAAGTTTAAATTTTATAACAGAAAAAATTACAGACAATAAAGAAACCGCAAGCGTGATCAGAACGGTTTTTTCAACCGAAAAAAAGCCTGCGGTAATCAGTATGGCCGAGACTGCCGTATACACGAAAAAATACCCGATCGTTCCGAATACCGTTGCCTTTATAACCGACACATTATCACGAAATACCGGAATTGCAGATATGAAAAAATATGTATTGCAGATAATGGATATCGCAAACAATAAAATCAGCCAGCCGTCTCTCATATTAACACATTAAATATTTTAAGATTCTTCAAGAAAAGCTTTTATATGTTCGCTAACAACATCGGGTGCGTTGTCTCTTTCGATGAATGCACGGGCATTCTTTTCATAACTTCTCTTTTTGTCATCATTTAAAAGAAGATCGGAAAGTGCTTCTTTGAGATTCTTCTCCACATCGTCAAGTTCTATCTTTATCACACTGTCATCGGGCAGTTCCGAGAACCATCCGCCGCCGTTTGTGATACAGCATTTTCCGTACTGGAAAATCCTTATCATCGCACCGGATGTTTCACCCATCGAAACACCTCTTAAGCTTACGATGATATCGGCGTGATCGATGAAGCTGTTAAACTCATCAATATTGGTATATCCGGTTTTGATCACCTTGCCCTCTTCGAGTTCGGAATCGGCATAATTGCCTTCGCCCACCATGACGTAACAGAGTTTCTTATCGCTGTCTTTCGAAAGTTCTTTTACAACTCTGCAGACTTCTTTGTTTAATTTCGTCTCGGCGATAAATCCGAAAGAAGCAATGATAACGGCGTCTTTCGGGATATTGAATTTGGCATACAAAAGATCTTTGTTAATCGATTTTTTGCCTTCGTATTCGCTGTAATATAACTGGTTTATTTTTCTGACTTTGTCTTCGCTTACAAGACCTGTATCAAGGATCCTTTTTCTTGCATATTCCGAGTGAACCATTATCTTGTTTCCGGATGCAAGCAGTTCATCATTGAAGGGTGCAATGCCCGCATTTCCCTTCTGTTCAAGAAGGTTAGAACCGTTCTTTTTGATGATGTGTTTCATCTTAAGAAAAGTCTCGGTTCCGGTGGCATTGTAAAGCTTGGAATAAAGCTGTCTCTTTCTCTGATAATATCCCACAAAAAGATAATAAAGCATATAATCATGCAGGATTATCATTCCGGGATGAGCAAGTGCCGCTTCGTAAATATATGAATGAAAATCGGGATTATTGCCCACGTTGTAAACGAGATAATCGTATTTGTCAAAATCGATTTCATCCACGCCGTATCTTACAACCGGAAGATTCGCAATGAGACTGTGTTTAACTTTATAATTTTCCGTAAAAAGAGTTACGTCGAAATGCTTTTCAAGAGCATGTGCCAGTTCGACGGAATAATCCGAAATACCGCTCTTCTGAGGCGGAAACGGACTCGCATATAACAAACTTTTTTTACTCATCCTGAATGCTCCTTTTTATCAGTTTAAAAGCTGATCGATAACGTAATCCCAATCCATGTGTTTTTCAATCAAAGACTGTCTTCCGTTCTTTCCGAGTTTTTCTGCCTCTTTCCTGTTCTCATAGAGATGATCGATCTTCTCTGCGATCAGTTTCGGATCGCTGTCGATTACATATCCGTTAAAACCGTCTTCAACAAATTCGAGCGGTCCGCCTGCATCTTTGTGAACGATTACCGGCTTTTCGGCAAAGAAACCTTCGAGGGTAATGTAACCGTAATCCTCGTTGTAAGCGCCGAAATAAATGCCGAGGCAGTTGGCGTAATAATTTATTTTTTCCTCTTCGGAAATAAAGCCCGCCATCGTGACTTTTTTCTCGAGATGATTTTCTTTTATCGTTTTGTCGATCAGTTCAAGCTCGGATTTGCTTCCGCTTCCGGCTATGACGATCTTTGCATCCGTCTTAAGATATTTGGCAGCTTCAACAAGAAGAATCTGTCTCTTGATGGGATCGATTCTGCTCGCATAGAAAACATAATCTCCGTATGATTCGCAGTGAAGCTTTTCGTAATTGAGAGGCGGATGATAAAGAGTTATCGAATCGATTCCGTTAAACTCTTTTAATCTTTTCGTTGTCTGTCCGGCAATCGTAAATACCTTTTTGTATTCTTTGATATATTTGTTGTCGCACTCTCTGATAAGGTCTCTTATTTCCTCGCCGTTTTCAAAATTCTGAAGATCGCCGTATTGTGTTCCCCAGAGATCGTAAGCCTGTCTGTGCTGATGCATAAGCCACATAACCTTGTTGTCATGCTTAACGTAATATGCGGGGAATTTCGTTGCGATAACGAGATCAATCTTCTCTCCGTTGGTTTCGGACAGATCCATCATTCTTCCCATCATCATGCAGTTTTCAAGCTGTTCGGGAGGATACCACTTGAACGGAATCGATATTATTTCCGCCTTATGCCCTCTTTTGATGAGTTCGTCTTTAAGCATGTCGCAGAGTATTTCCGCGCCGCCTTTTATGAAAGGCACCTGTACCGTTGCAATGGCTATTCTCATAATTCAACTCCTATCATTCTGTGTAACTCTTTTGTAAAGCATTCGCTTATTTTTTCAAAAGAAAATCTGTCTTTATAATTCTTTATTCCGTTCTGCTCGAGGCAGTTCGCGTATTTTTCGTTTTCTGTAATAACTTTTATGGCTGCAGCATAACGGTAAACATCACTGTCCAGAAGCACCTGATTTTTTCCGATGGTTTCGGGTACCGCACATTTGCTTAATGCCACAACGGGAAGTCCGAAAAACTGTGCTTCCACAACGGGCACGCAGAAGCCTTCATGCTCGCTGCAGACTAACATTACATCACTTCCGAGATAATATGACATAAGTGTGGAATCGTTTATTTCACCGATGAATTCAATGTTGTCCTCTATGCCGTATTCCGCGATTTTCTGTCTGACTATATCGTTGTAACCTTCAATTTCTTCAATAAACTTTCCGATAACGCGAAGCTTGATCTCCGGGCCGTAGTAACTGATGTAAGTCCTTATGATATCAAGAAGCATAAGATGCCCTTTGTTCGGAACGACTCTTCCGACAAAAAGAATATTCTTTTCCCTGCTTTCAACAAGTGCTTCAAGTATATCTTCATCGGGAACTGCCCTGCCCCATTCTTCCATCTTGTTAAAAGGTGCACAGATGCTTATCCTGTCTTCGCTCACTCCGACAATGTCTTTTGAATTGTAAACGGAATCGCAGAACCAGTAAGCATCCGGAAATTCTTTGCATAAGATTTCGGTCTGTTTTCTGCCTTCCATGCAGACATTAAAATAGCCTTCATTGTACTTTTCAAAGAATTCCGGAGGAGTGATATTGTGATATCTGAAAATAATCCTGCATTTTGCTTTTTTCAGAATATCATAACCTTCCTTCCAGTAACCGCTGTGATGATAAAGAATTACAGTATCTTTTTTTGCGATAAGAGATTCGAGTTCCTCTTTTTCTATGTAATTGACTTTTTTGTTAAACTGATTATCGGCATATACATAAGAATCATGTTTCGCACTCAAAATTCTGTGAATGATTTCTATGTCATTGCCTATCGCATCATGATTTGTAACAGTCTGATGAAACTGAATGAAAATCATATACTCTTTTCTCCTGAATTTTTTTGTTCACGATTTGAAACTATTCGGATCTTATGATACCAATGCAGATATTTTTTTCGGGTGCAACCGTCAAAGATATATATATGCATTTATCATTTGAAATATTTAAATCAAGCACTCCGCATTTTTTTGAAAGAAGATGTTCTTCTTTTTTTCCGTCAATATCTATCGTTAAACAAACGCCTTCGCCTTCATCGTATGAATAAATAATCTTATACGAACCCGGTTCAACAAGCACTTTTCCGATATTATCAAGCAGGTAATGTCCGATTGTATTATCGCCGTCACAACCAATGAACGTCTCTTCAGACCATCCGTCCGTAAACAGGATTCCGCTTTTACGTTTCAACGCTTTCAAAACGCTTTCGGAATAATCGTTTGCAGTTTCGATTTCACTGCCTATCTGCTTTGCGGGAATTCCGCCGAATACGGTATTTGCGAGTACAACAGTTCCGGGAACAACCACTGCGCCGGCTGCAATTACAGCATTGTCGCCAATCGTTGCAGGTCCTAGAACGGTACATCCCGATCCGAGCCATACTCCTTTTCCAATTGTGATATCGTATCCTTCAATTTCCGGAGCATCTCTTCTTATCAGACCTGTCAGATTCTTATCATGACTTCCCGCGAGAATGCTCACGTTTGAACCGGCAAAAGTATAATCGCCAATTGTGATCGTACCTGAATTGGTATTAAAGAAACATGTATAAACAGAAGCTCTCGGAGATATCTTAAGTCTGTCCTCAGTCCCCCAGAGCGTTTTCCTTCCGCTTAAGAGTCTGTTCAGTCTTTCAAGATATTCGGTTTCGGATTCGGGATTGACAAGACTGTTGTAACCGGCTCTTAATTCTTCTGTCTTTTCATCGACCTTATCCAGTTTTTCTCTGGATCTTTCAAAATTCTCCATTTCGTCCGAAGCCAGTTTTCTGAGTTTTTTTACTTCTTCGGTCGCTTCCTTAAGCTTTGCTATTTCATCGCAAAGTTCCTTATACTTCTTTTCTCTCTCAGCGGAAATCTGAGCATATTTTTTCTCTTCTTTTGCTGCGAGGGACTGTATTTTTCCTTCGACAAAAAGAGTCATCTTCTCGTCATCGCGTTTTTCTGTTTCCTGAAGAATATAAAGACGTGAATTGACATCTTTGATTATTCTGTTGAAATGAAGAAGATTCCAGAATGTAAGGCAAAGATTGCCAAGAACGGGTACGGAAAACAGCGACTGTTTGATCTGATATTTTCTGCTGTTTTCTGCCATGCCGATTATCTGTATATTTTTTGACTTTCCTTCGGTCGAATCCTTGATGAATCTGACAACCTGCTCTTTGGTCATCGAATAAGAATCCATTGCACCGCAGTAGATCTGTATTTCGTTTGCACTCGGTTTTCTTCCGAGAATCTGAAGATAGCAGTTCTCGATAAACTCGCTTCTCTCGTACT
>JAIKXN010000228.1 GCA_024684055.1 Lachnospiraceae bacterium
GGAACGGCTCTTGAATTCGTAAACGATACCACCCTTTACATAAAGGATTCTTTCGGCATGAAGAACGAATTCGAGAATCTTAAGTCTTATATCCATTAAGCTGTCGGGGAAGTTTTCGGCCATCCATCCGAAGAACTGTCCGGCTGCGTTTCCGGCTCCGACATAATCACCTTTTTCAACCAGTTCAAAAAGAGAATTCTCAATCGCAACGGGATAGTTTTCTTCGTATCCGCATCGAATATCAAGGTCGTCCGCATGCGCTACTCTTCCGTTTCCGTTAACCAACGCGACAAGTGCTTCATCGTAGGATTCGTTCATTTTGCCGAATTCCTTGACGCCGCCGATACCTATTTTAAAATCAACTCCGAGTTTTCTTGCAAGCATTCTCGTGAATTCTCTGGTCTTTTCAATAAGCGCGTTTCTTTCGGAATAATCCATTTCGGCCGTTTCGTAAGGAACAAGCACCGCCACTTTGTTGGACATGATGTTTCCGACTATACCTCCGCAGAAATCCTTAAGATAGGATCTTAATTCCGAATAGTGATTCTGAAGTCTCACACCGGTTCCGACTGCGTTCGTAAGATTCGATTCCGCATCCCTGTCACCGCAGACAACGCTCATCATGTATCCGTATTCTTCCTTGATATCGAGAATGGTTTTGTAGTTTAACGCTTCATCGGAGAATTTGTTCTGAAGGAAAATACTGTAAATAAGTCCGCTTTCAAGCATGGGAATGACCATCTCGAGTTTTTCCATAACCATAAGGTCATTGCTTCTCTTGGTTCTTTCGCGATCTACTATTTCCATGGCGTGTTTTACTACGCTTAAGATTTTTTTCTTTTCCATGGGTTTTGTAATGTAGTCGAGAACTCCGAGTTTGATGGCTTCCGTCGCATAATCGAATTTATCGTACGCACTCATTACAATAAAGATTACGTCCTTGTTGTTTAAACGGATTTCCTTCATCGCGTCGATACCGTTAATGCCGGGCATCTGAATATCCATTATGGCAATATCGGGGCGGAAATTTTCCGCAAGTTCTATAACGCTTCTTCCGGTCTTTGCATGTTCTATCACGCACTCTTTGCCGAATTCTTTTTCAATTATGAATCTGAGCGAATCGATAACGATTCCTTCGTCATCAGCGAGCATAATCTTATACATCCGCTTCACCTCCGGTTATTCCGAGTCTGATAATCACTTCCGTTCCCTTGTCTTCACCTTCGCTGTAAATGGCCACGCTGTCTTCGTTGTCTGTAAAGAGTCTGATTCTCTTTATGACATTGTCCATACCGATTCCGTGAGCGCCTGCGGGTGCCGGCTTTTCTTCATCGGTAAGTTCCCCGCTTAAAACCTTGTCTATCATTTCCTGCGACATTCCTATGCCGTTGTCCTTTATACTGACGCAGACTTTTTCGCCGTCATGATAGACTCTCAGTTTGATCCTGCCCCTTCCTTCCATTTCCTTGATACCGTGATTAACCGAGTTTTCAACTATCGGCTGAAGTATCATGCTGGGCATGTAAACACCGCTTATGTCCGTTTCGATGCTTTTCTCGTATTTAATGTCTCCCGAAAAACGTACATTTAAAATATAAATGTAATGATCGATAAGAGTTATTTCGTCTTCGAGAAGAACCGTCGTGTTTCCCTCACGAACGTTGTATCTGAAAAATTCCGCCGTGTTCTGGATATAATCATAGGTTCGCTCAGCATCTTCCATCATCGCAAGCTGCGCGCCCGCATTAAGAGTGTTAAAAAGGAAATGCGGGTTAATCTGCGTCTGAAGATATTTAAGCTGCGCATCCTTAAGAGTGGCTTCGATACGAAGTTCCTTCTCCTGCATCTGCCTCTCGTGTTCCATGTTTTCCTTTATCTGATCGATGTACTGCCTGATGCTGACAACCATCTTGTTGAACGCGCCTGTAACGACACCGATTTCATCACGCGATGTGATTTCCATCGTTTCGATTTCGAAATTACCTTTTGCGATCTCATCCGCGGATTTCGCAAGTTTTTTGACGGGGTCGATAATGTTTCCCGTAAATCCGATAACGAATAACGAGCTGCTTAATACCGCCGCGAGCATAACGCACAAACTTATCAATTCGAAAATCCTGAAATTCGCGATCAGATTCGTAAAGCTTACGGAATTGCTCTTGAATCTTGCGTTGTTAAGAGAGTTTATGTACGTATTTATATAATCGTAAAGTTTTGTAGCTTTGTCGTATTCGAAACTGTAACGTTCCACATTACGTCCTCGCTTCGCCTCGATCGCATTTTCCGCGGTGCGAAGGTATTCTTCTGACATGTTGCGGATGTTTCTCTCAAGCATCTCGTAATTGTCAGCCGTAATGCTGCCGTTTAAATCTTCTATTTCGCGTGAATACTGCTGCGCGCTCTTATAGTAAAGTTCCAGCGAATCTGTCGTCTTCGTGTTAAGATAGTCGGTCATGTTGTCCTGAACATTTCCTATCGAAACGGTCAGTTCGTTTAATTTCATGTTGTCCCGGTAAACCGCATCCATGTTCTCGATCATTCTGTTGATACCGAAAATAAGGAAGACGTTAACAATGAAAATAAGCATGCTCGCCATGATGAATACGGCGCTTAATTTAAGCTGAAGAGGCACTACTTTGAGTCTGAGTTTATTTTCCATCCAGCACCTCCCCCATTTCATTCATGTATCCGTTTATATTGCTTTTGTCGATGGGCGTGATATCGGCAAGAATATACTGGCTGGTATTGCCGGTATCATTATATTCGTTAAGTGCCGAAACGCAGTCCTGTCCCATTCTGTAAGTATCGACGGACATCGTAAAATAAATGTTGTTTCGAAGAATTCCTCTGAGGATCGACTCGGAAGAATCATATCCCAGAATGATTGAATCACCCACTCTGTTGTAGTCTACCATCGACTGGTAAACGCAGTTCGTATTGGTTTCGCTCAAGCATACGATAACGTCCGAAAGCTCTTCGGAACGGAAAATGTCTCTGATGGATTCTTCGACCGAGAAAGCACTTCTGTTGTCTAGATATTTTAAAGAAAGATTTATCTTTGTATTCGTTCCGTTTTCGGTGTCCACGGCATTCTGAATGCCCGACCATACCAGATTCTGGTTCGAATTGTCGGTATATGAATCGACAAGAACGGTAACGTTTAACTGCTTATTCATGTAAGTCGAAGCAGTGGTATGCGAAAGCTCGTATTCTCTGGCAAGTTTGACCAGCTGCTTTCCGTATTCTCTTCCGAGATTATAACTTCCGACGCCGACATAACAGCATCTCGTCGAAATGGGATTGTCGCCGTAAACCGTGACCACGGGAATACCAAGTCCCGTCGCAGAGTTAATGAGTTCGGTCATTTCCTCGCTCTCGTCAGCATAGAGGATTATACCGTCAACTTCGCTTGCTATGGCGATCTCCATGAGTTCTTTCCCGTCATATTTTTTCGAGAGATTATCGCCTAAATATTCAACGTAGATCCCCTCTTCGCTTCCGGCATCTGCCGCACCTTTGTAGATGGACTGCCAGAAATCTTCCTGCGAATCGGAGGCGATCATAACGTAATAGCGGTCGTATTTTTTGCCGGTATCTTCACTTCTGTTTTTTACGGAATTGAAAAAATAAATTGACACCACCGTCGAAATAGCGATGACAAAGAGAATCATGACAGAA
This sequence comes from Lachnospiraceae bacterium, assembly GCA_024684055.1. Taxonomy (GTDB): domain Bacteria; phylum Bacillota; class Clostridia; order Lachnospirales; family Lachnospiraceae; genus UBA3766. The sequence continues at coordinate 3,679 of JAIKXN010000228.1, forward strand.
TAAACAAGTATTAAATTTCGTGCGGAAAATCTTCTTTTTTTCATTCTGCGGTTTCCTGACCCAATGCAAATGCCAGAATGGCAAATACCGAAATCGAAATAATCCTGCAGGTAAACATCCAATGCTCAGCCGAATGATTTGCGGCAACGAACCACCATACGAAAGGGAACGCAGCCACGGCAAAAAGCGAATATGACCTGCTCACCGAATCAAGATATTTCTTCTTGTCGGATTTAACAAACATGATTATCACGTAAATGACAATCAGAAATGTGAAAAGAGCAAAAGCTCTGTTTAAGTAAGGTTTGAAATTATTTTTAAGTACCGAAAGGTAGCCTGAAATTCTTCCGTTTCCCGATGATGCGGAACGTGCGGCCACTGTCGAGAGCGCATCCGAAAATGCACCTTTTCCGATAAAAAGTGCTGCCATCACCCATTTGGATGCCCACATGAAACCGTAGCCGATTCCCCAGGAAAGCGAATATTTTAAGATGTCGATGAATTTCTTTGTATCCTTTTCGTTCTTTAAGCAAAGAAGTGCGATCAGTGGAAATGCCAGCGTCACAAGCGGATATGTGAGAAAATCCGCGAAGGAAGTTACGGCTCCGAAAACGATAAAAAACGAAAGATAGTTTTCGTCCTTCACGAGCCTGTCGTGGAAAAGAGCAACGATAACCATTTCCGCAAGCATGATGTACATGCAGACACTTAACGAAAGTGATGCAAACGAACTGAAAAAGAACATGAAGGGAACCGAAACACAGAATGCCGAAGCAAGTCTGAATCGGCCTCTCTTAGCCAGTCCTGCCGCTGCGAGTGCGAAAAGCGTACTCTGAAGAGCAGTGTTTAAAAGTCTGATCGAATTGTAGGAAAAGAAAAGCAGGAGGGGCTTTAAGATCACGAGATAACCGTGCCAGTATCTCGAATATGATATTTCCGTCTGTCCCTGCTTTCCGTTTAAATAATCGATGAGAGAAATCCCGGGCCACCAGCTGCCGTCATTTGCCGACTCCCTTCGATACATTGCCATCACCTGCTGCAAAACAGAATGCGAGCCCCTGTCGTAAATCGCATACTGAAGCATGAGCGCATCCGTAAAACTGCCTTTGAGCGTGGCATTGTATTCGTCGATAACAAGCTCGTTACTGTATTCCGATATGATGGAAGACTTCGACGAATAGACGTTATCCGCCATTTTTTCCGTCGGGAGAAAATGAACCATGAGCATGAGAAAAAGACCGATAAACGGCATAGCTAAAAGAATTATCAGATTTTTAACCGCTGTCTTTTTCAATGTCCGGGCCCCGTTTTCCTATTTACAAAGTTCTTTTGCCAAAGCTTCGATCTGTGTTTTATTCTCGTCGCTTAAAGCCGAGAGGATCTTTACGCTGTTTTCGGTAAATGTAATATTCTTGCATCCCTCGAACATGCCGGTCATGATTCTTGCCGCAGTAGGTGCCCAGCTTCCGTTTTCGATAAGCGCAACTGTTTTGTTCTTAAATCCTCTTTCCGTAAGATGTCCGATAAACTCTCTCATGAAAGGGAATATTTCGCCATTGTAGGTAGTTGTTGCAAGAACGATCTTTCCGTATCTGAAAGCGTCTTCAACAGCCTCAGCCATGTCGTCGCGTGCAAGATCCGTAACCGCAACTTTTGGACAGCCGTTTTCTTCAAGCTTCTTTGCAAGAAGTTCAACTGCTTCCTTTGTGTGTCCGTATACGGATGTATAGGCAATAGCCACGCCCTCGCTTTCAACGCCGTATGACGACCAGATATTGTAAAGATTAAGATAATAATCAAGATTTTCGCTTAATACAGGTCCGTGAAGAGAACAGATGGTCTGAATGTCGAAAGCGGCTGCTTTTTTTAGGACCGCCTGAACCATCGCGCCGTATTTTCCGACGATGCCGAAGTAATATCTTCTTGCTTCGCATGCCCAGTCTTCTTCAACGTCGTTTGCACCGAATTTTCCGAATGCATCTGCGGTGAAAAATACCTTGTCGGTCGAATCGTAAGTCATGATGACTTCGGGCCAGTGAACCATCGCTGCGGTTATGAAATTGAGCGTATGTTTTCCGAGTTCGAGTTTGTCACCTTCAGCAACAACGATTCCTCTGTCTTCGAATTCTTTTTTGAAGAAATTCTTCATCATCACGAAAGCTTTTGCCGAAGCAACAACCTTCGCATCGGGATATGCGTTAAGGAAACTTACGATATTGGCCGAGTGATCGGGTTCCATATGCTGAACAACCAGGAAATCAGGCTTTCTGCCGCCTGCTGCCTCTTTAATGTTTTGAAGCCATTCATCGCCGAATTTGATATCGACGCTGTCCATAACTGCTATCTTTTCATCCAATATAAGATAAGAATTGTAAGCCATTCCGTTGGGTACCGTATACTGTCCTTCGAAAAGGTCGAGAATGTGGTCGTTAACTCCCACATATTTTATATCCTGAGTAACTTTCATAAATACCTCCCTTGTTTTGTCATAATCTGTATTATTATATCATAAAACTCTGATAAGGTCTTTACGCTTTAATAAAATCAGAGGACATTTTTTCTGTTTTTTCCAAAATACAGATCTAAAAAAAGAAAACCTTCTCCGCCGGATTTACGGTAAAGAAAGTTTTATAAAGATCGCTTTGTTTACTGCTTTGAATTCGCGTTTTCCGCTGCTTCCTCTTTTACTGCTTTCCCTTCCGCTTCCATCCGGTCGAGTTTCCTCAGGAAATAAAGACCGCCGAATAATGAAATGCAGAATGCGAGCATGTCGGCAAGCGCCTGTGAAATCTGAACGCCCGTGATGCCGAGGAAATGCGGAATGATGAGGATGATCGGAATAAAGCAGAGTCCCGAACGGCATGAGGAAATAACCGTCGCACCGAATGCTCTTCCCGATGCCTGCAAAAGCATGTTCGTAAGAATTATCCAAACGCCGAAAACGTAGGTTATGCTCTGCGCTCTTAACGCAAATGCTCCGACTTCAAGAACCTTCGCATCGCCTTTTCTGAATATTTCCACGATAAAAGGTGCGAAAAGGAAACATACCACGGTAACAACGAGCATAAGCGCCGCACATACTTTTACGGAGAAAAGAAATGCTTCTTTTACACGTTTGTACCTGGCTGCGCCGAAGTTGAAACTGCAGACTGGCTGGAAGCCCTGACCGAAACCGATAACGGTTGAGTTTAAAGACATGCTTATCTTCGAAACGATTGCCATTCCGGCGATCGTCGCATCTGCATACAAAGGTCCCGCAACTTTCTTTGCGACAACGTTAAGAAGAATTCCCGATACGCTGGCAAGTCCCTGTCTGAAAAGCGAGGGAAGTCCTCCGGAAACTATTTCCCAGAGATACCTGAAAGCAAAGGGATTTCTTTTAAGAGTAATCTTGATGTTTCCGGCTCTTCCCGTCGTCCAGAGAAGAATAAAGAAACTTACAAGCTGTCCGCTGATCGTTGCAAGAGCGGCGCCCATTATTCCGAGTTTAAAGACAAACATAAGAAGCGGATCGAGGCCGATATTTATAACAGCTCCCGCCATGATGCCGAACATCGCAGTCTTTGCGTTGCCCTGATATCTTATCTCGTTGTTCAAAACTATGGATGCCATCATCCACGGTGCTCCGACGAGGATCGGTCCCATGTACGAGCGCGCATACGGAAGGATCGTATCCGTCGAACCGAGAAGGTATGCGAGTCTGTCGAGATTAAGAAGTCCTGCTACGGAAAAGATAACACCAAAGGAAAATGCAAAGAAGAAACCGGCATTTGCTATTATCTCCGCTTCCTCTTCCTTTTTCTCTCCGAGTTTCCTGGCAAGGAAATTGCCGGAGCCGTGCCCGAACATAAATCCGAATGCCTGGATTATCGCCATCAGCGAAAATACAACCCCGACGGCACCCGAAGCCGATGTGCTTATTTTTCCTACAAAGTAGGTATCAACCATATTGTAAAACGACGTTACCAGCATGCTGAGTATGGTGGGAACTGCAAGCCTCCCGACAAGAGAACTTACCGGCTCAGTCGTCATTTTTTGAAATTTTTCTTCCTGAGTCATTGCTTTATCTCTTTTCGATCATCTGCAAAACCATTTTCAGATTTCGCAAATCATTTTATATTTTTTTGACCGGCACAAAACATTGGATATTTCAGATCGTCACAAGCCATTGACTGTTTTCGACCGTCAAAAACCATCGGTTATGATTTTGAGTCGGTGCATATAAAAATCATTGTATTATAATATCATAACCTATTTTCTGAGTCTATTTATCAAAATGAAAAAATAAATCATTTTTTGTCACGATTGCTCCTGTTTTTTGGGTATTATTCAAAACTGAATTATTTTATCATTTTTGTCACGATCACTCCTGTTATTTCGGCATTTGTCAAAACCGAAGAATTCTATCATTTTTGTCACGTGTAATCCCTTATTTTTCGGTATTAATCGGATTGCTATGTAAAATAAAGTGTGTTAAAATCGGTCCATAGGGCGAATTCATCTAAATTAACGGGAAATTCTTGTGGAAAATAACAACATAGGAAAAAAGGTATATCTTGATTCACGATTTTATTACTGCCTCGTTATCGTGGCTTTTCTTTTCTTTGCCCTTTTTTACGCTTTTTCACATAAGAATCTCACTTTGTCTGATACGACTTCCAAGCAGTATGATTACGAATGGTATTATGCTGACGGCAGCAAAGTAGACTTCAATAATATGAAATCGGATATGACATACTCCATTTCGCACGCCGTCGAAAAAAACACCGCCAACAACAGATCGCTTTGTTTTTACAGCAAGAATGTATACTTTACCGTCTTTGTTGATGACAAAGCAATATATTCTTTTCATCCGGTTCCTTCCAGACTTCTCGGAAAATCATACGGTATTTTTCCTCACTCGGTTTCGCTTCCAAACCTATATGAAAAAAGCACTCTTTCAATATCAGTCGAAAATATTTATCCCGAAACAACGGGTTATATCAAGGGATTTACCCTCGGAAACGGCAGTTTCTTCACCATTCACGAACTCCAGAAAACCGTTCCCGAATTTATACTCTGTTCCATTATTTTTGCTCTCGGAATCGTAGCCTTCGTGATCGGTGTCGCAGGAAAGTATTTCGGCGACAAGAGATATGAGATCATAAGCATGGGCGCTTTCGCAATGGTCGCATCCGTCTGGATAGCCTGTGAAACTCCGTTTCTCGGACTTCTTTTCTCTGCACCTGTCGCAATACATTTTGTAGACTATACAATGCTTGCGCTCCTTCCGCTTCCGACGATTCTTTTTGCTGCATTTGTTACGGAAAACAGGGACTCAAAAGTTTCGATGATCATCGCTTTTTTGTCTGCAGGCAATCTTCTCGTTCAGATCCTGCTCACTTCCTTCAAAATAAAAGATTATCATCAGATGCTTTTTATAAGTCATATTATTCTGGGAATCACGGTTGTTATCGTTCTGGCACTTTTCATAATCTCACTTGTCAAAAAGAAACTCAAAAAAGAAATCGCCCTGATCTTAACCGGAACATTCTCGATCGCGCTTCTGATGGGAACCTTCGAAATGATACGTTATCGTATGAGTCCCGAAAATTACAGCGGCGCCGCTTCGTTTCGTTATGTTCTTTTTGCTTTCATTCTTTTCTGCTGCATATATGAATTTATCAGCATTTCCGAATTAAGCCGTAAAGGTCAGTATGCGGAGATAATGGAAAAGATCGCGTATACGGACGCTCTTACCGGCCTTTACAATCGTGAAGCATATAACAGATACGTTGACGGCGAAATCCAGAAAGAAGACAGCTGGACACTCGTGATGCTCGACATGAACAATCTGAAAGAAGTAAATGATACCTTCGGACACGAAGTCGGCGACGAATATATAAAGAAACTCGCCGAGGCAATCAATACAGCTTTTGAAAAAAACGGAAACTGTTACCGCATGGGCGGTGACGAATTCCTCGTTATATCCTCGCTAAACAGCGTCGACATCTCTTTCCTCGAAAGTCTCGACAGGCTTTACAGCGAACTTGATAAATTCAATTCCTCTTCAAAAAGAAGCATTCCTCTTTCCGTTGCGGTCGGATATGCCGACTACTGCGTAGCCAACGGAAGCATCAAAGAAGCGCTTCGCGAAGCCGATGTAAAAATGTATGAACGTAAAAAGAAAATGAAAAACAACGAATAAAAGGAGTGTTTCTATGTTCAAACGATTATCAAAGCTTCTGGCTTTTTTCATTCTGTTTGCAGGTCTTTTCTTCGCCTTTAAAACGGATGCTAAAGCCGCACCACTTAACATGCCCGACGGCACGATCTTCGATCCGATCTACTATGCGGATACCTATGCGGATCTTAAGGCAGCATTCGGATACAACGAAAAAGATCTGTGGGCTCATTACGTAAAATACGGCCGAAACGAAGGACGTACATGCACCGGTTCCGAAGAAACTGTCGGCACCGTAAAAGTAATGAAAGACAAGACTCTTTTCGATCCGACTTTTTATGCAAATACTTATCCCGACGTAGTTGCTGTTTTCGGACTCGATGACAACAAACTTTACGCCCATTACACAAGATACGGCAAAAAAGAAGGCAGAATGGCATTCGAAGGCCAGGTTGTAAATGCAACGGCACCGCCCAAAACTCTTACAGGCAATTCCGCATACTGCCTCAAGATAAACAAGAGTGCATGTACCGTTACCGTGTACACAAAGGACGAAAGCGGAAATTATACCGTTCCTTACAAGGCAATGGTTTGTTCGACAGGCAATGCAACGCCCCTCGGAACATACACCATGGGACAGCATGCAAGATGGCTCCTCTTTGAAGAGGGTACCGTAGGTCAGTATGCAAGCCGTATCACCGGACACATCTGGTTCCATTCCGTAATGTATTACAGGCGTTCCCCGGATACACTTCTCTGGGGCGAGTACAACAAACTCGGTACCGTCTGCTCTCACGGCTGCGTAAGACTCTGCGAAGAAGATGCACAGTGGATTCACGATAACTGCGAAACGGGAACAGTCATCGAAATCTACGACGATCCCGCCAATCCCGGACCTCTCGGCAAACCGGAGCCCATTAAGATTGACGGAAACGATCCCAGATGCGGCTGGGACCCCACGGATACAGATCCCGCCAATCCCTGGAAAGCACAGTAAAGAAATCTTGTATGGTGAAACCTCGGGACGAATCAAGCGGTATCCGGATAAGTAAAAACATATCCTGCGAGTTTTCTGTAAATTTCAAAATAACATTGCGCACACATGTGCATAAAAGAAAAACGTCACGTGAAAACGCGACGTTTTTATATTGAAAATAAACAATTTTAATAGTTTGCTTCGTGAACTTCGAAGTAAGCCTGAGGATGGTTGCAAACGGGGCAAACATCGGGAGCATTTGTTCCGACTACGATATGTCCGCAGTTACGGCATTCCCAAACCTTAACTTCGCTCTTTTTGAATACTTCCTGTGCTTCAACATTCTTAAGAAGCGCTCTGTATCTTTCTTCGTGTGCCTTTTCGATTGCAGCCACACCGCGGAATTTCTCTGCAAGTTCATGAAAGCCTTCTTCATCGGCTGTCTTTGCGAACTCATCATACATGTCAGTCCACTCATAGTTCTCGCCGTCTGCTGCAGCAGCAAGGTTTTCTGCAGTGCTTCCGATTCCGTTTAATTCCTTGAACCAGAGTTTTGCATGCTCTTTTTCATTATCTGCCGTCTTTAAGAACAATGCGGAAATCTGCTCGTAACCTTCCTTTTTGGCCTTGGAAGCAAAGTAAGTATATTTGTTTCTGGCCTGTGATTCTCCTGCAAAAGCAGTCCAAAGATTCTTTTCTGTCTGTGTCCCTGCGTAGGGATTTTTGTTGTCTGTACCCATTTTACACCTCCTGTAAATATTCTGAGTTATATAATAATCGGATTAACCGGCGGTTTTCCGCGATTATTCTTTTTAAGCAGCTTTCTTTCCCGCAAGAATGCCAAGCGCAAGATAGAAAACAACGGTGAGGCATACAAAGATCAGAACGAAGAAATTGATCTCCTCGCTCCACTTAAGCGCCACCGCAAGGCCCGATAAAACGAGCATAATGAGGGGATATACAAACGAAAATGTCGTAACACCTTCGGTAAAAAATCTGTAAAGCATTATTCCGAATAAGGGAATAAGAATGAATGCTGCGGCAAATTCGACAATATAGAAAAACATCGTTACGCCGCCAAGTTCAACCGAAATATAACAAACGGGAATCGTCATCGAGAAAAGCGTGAGATAAACAACAGACACTATGGATGAAAATCTTTTATCCTTATCCGAGATGCATTTTTCCATGGTCCTTACTATCATCGCCGCAATAAGAAATCCGTATGCAACGAACTGAAGCGGAGCGAGCGTAAAACTTGTATGCATCATACCGCCGTACAGCATAACCATGGCTGCGATAACGATCGATCTGTAATTATCTTTAAATGGATATTCTTTCGAAGAAAAAAGTTTCGAAACCATTCCGATAAGCGGTTTGACGGAAAGGATCAGACCTGCAGCGAGACTTAAGATCGTAACCGCAAATGTAACATAATTAAACAGATTGCCGTTCGTAAAAAGATAAGCTTCATAATACTTCGGATCCAGATTCCAGTTGCAGTGTGCTGGTGAAAGAATTACGGCCGAAAGTCTCTCCGCAAAGAGAACAGCGAAATAAACGATAAGTCCGATAATCTTGAGTTTATTTGTAACAAGTG
>JAIKXN010000047.1 GCA_024684055.1 Lachnospiraceae bacterium
CTGCCTGACATCAACGGAAACTCCATGCTTTTTCATGTATGTTTCAAAACGCCACTCGGAACTTTCCAATGTAGTACCGTAGCCTTTTTCATATTTTTCATCTTCTTTTTTATCCACAAGGTCAAATCCAAACAATCCGTAGTGGTTATCTGTTGCGCAATAAAAATCAACCAGTAGATCGTCAAAATTAAGCTTCCCGTCAGACGTATACATCGGATAGCCGAATATTTTTTGAAATTGTTCCTCTTCACCGAAAAACCTCAAAAAGACCGTGTTTACCAACGCCGCATACCCGCATCCCTCGGTCCTTAACATATGGAGGCACTTTTTCACCTCATCATCGGTAAAATCCTTGTGATATTTTCTGACAATGTCCGCATATTTGGACGGGTCCGATTCCGGTCGTCTCTGACTTGCGCCATTTAAGCCGTTCGAATCGAATATATACTTATAGTTTTCACCAATCTTGTACATTTATGATCTTATCTCCTTGCAAATGTCCGGATATCGCGATACATTAGTATATGAACAGCAACAACATCTATTATACCAAAGGAGCGGCATATGGAGACGATAAAAATCGCATTTTTTGATGCAAAAGAATATGACAGAAGTTCTTTTATAAATTCCAACTCAAACGGTGAATTCAAAATAAAATTTTACGAAACAAGACTTTCGGAAGATACATGTCCTCTTGCAGAAGGTTTTGATGTTGTCTGCGTTTTCGTAAATGACGATGTCAACAAAGCTGTAATAGATAAACTCAAGGACATGGGTGTTAAACTGATTGCACTTCGCTGCGCTGGATATAATAATGTTGATATCGAGTACGCTTACGAAAAGATCCATGTGGTACGTGTTCCCGCATATTCTCCCTATGCAGTAGCCGAGCATGCCATGGCCTTGTTACTTACTTCGATCAGAAGAATCCACAAAGCATACATAAGAACAAAGGACTTTAATTTCAGCCTGAACGGTCTCACCGGTTTTGATCTTCACGGAAAAACCGTCGGTGTTATCGGAACAGGAAAAATCGGAAGGATCTTTATCGATATCTGCCGCGGATTCGGAATGAAAATAATCGCTTATGATAAGTTCCCTGCCGCTGACTCAGGTATAGAATATGTTTCTCTGGATGAAATATGGGAAAGAAGTGATATTATTTCACTTCACTGCCCTTTAACTGCCGAAAACAAGCATATGATCAATGCCGAAACAATGGAAAAAATGAAAAAAGGCGTAGTGATAATCAACACCTCAAGAGGCGCTCTTATCGATTCCGAAGCGTTGGTAGAAGGCATAAAAGCCCGTAAGATCGGTGCAGCCTGCCTGGATGTATACGAAGAAGAATCAAATGTATTCTTCCACGATTACTCGAATCACATCGTAAACGATGATACTCTTGCAAGACTTATCTCAATGCCCAATGTGATCGTAACCTCGCATCAGGCATTTTTAACCAACGAAGCCCTTAAAAATATAGCAGATACCACTTTCGACAACATAAGAGAGTTTTTCGAAAGAGATACCTGCTCAAATGAAATATGTTATAAATGCGCGAATCTCGCAAACTGCAATCAGGCACATGAGAAGAAGTGTTTCTAATCGAGGGTTATATCCTTGGCGTAAGCATATGATATTATCTCGCCCTTTTTGGTTTCAATGTAACCTTTTTCCTTGTGAGAATAATTGGATATTTCTACAGAGCCGAAGTTTTTGAATTTTTTATTTATTCTGTTAAGCACTTTTAATTCTTCTTTGGATAATATGTCTTTGGGAATATCTTTGTCCGGAACTATCTGATGCTTTTCAAATTCGTTATCATATATAACCTCAATATGAGCCACTTTATCCGCTTCCATTGTTCCGAGAAGAATATCGAATTTAACAGGCACCGGTCCGTACGGAAGGTGTGAATATTGCAATCCTGATATAGATTTCCCATTTTCTTTATAGAAAATCATATCTGAATAATTCAATAATTTCATCAGTTTCGTCTTTAGCAATTCCGGATTTTTATTTGCAAAAAACAATACCATTGCGCATGCTTTGTCATAGTCAAAAGAGCGAAATCCGTTCTCTTCACAGGGTTCTTTGAATAATAATTTATTCAATAATCTCTTTTCTGCACTGACTTCAAAATTTTCTTCCAATTTTTCAACATATGAAAGAAGTCTTTTCTTTCGTTTATCTTCTATCGAAATCTCATTCAAAGTAAGATATGTTTTCATGTTTTCAGGATCACGTAAAAAGAGCAAAAGGCTATTGTGTGCTTTATCCTGAATCGATCCATTCTCATATCTGAAAATCGTTTTGTCTCCCCAGTTCAACAACTTCGCAAAGCTTCGCTGACTAAGACCGTATTTTTCTCGTATTTCTTTGATCTCTTCAGGAAAAAGCAATTTATGTCTTCTTCTGTACTCGTTGTAAGCCTCAACCAAAGTTGCATTATCCAGTTCTTCGCAGAAAAACTCTTCTCCACACTTTTCACATACCAGTATTTTTGCTTCAACCTCAATTGGCTCTCCGCATACATCGTATATTTCTTTTTGAGTTATTATCTTTGTATTAACTTCTTTTCCGCATTTTTCGCAATATTTTTTCATAAACGTCCACTCCTTGTTACGAAAAATCATCTTCATGAAAGCCCAGACATTTCAAAACTTTTTTTCCGGATTCCTCTATTATCTTTAACTTAATATAAAATTGGGTTCCATCTACATTCTTTTTAAACTCCCAAATATCGCCGGGTCAGCCGGAATCAAGATCTTCCTTCGGCCCCTTATAATAATCACTGACAGTGAGTCCTAAAATCTCGTTTTTTGCATCAATCAGCGTAAGACCATGATGAGCAAGTGAAATCATATTCTTCCTTCGCGGAACAAAATCATACTTTCTGTTGGACACCAATTCTTTTACTTCGGTTAAATAAGCTGATATGTCTGATTTATTTGCATGACCGCTCATTTACGACCTCCTATGATTCATATTTTATACTGTGAAAAGAATACAGTCAACAAAAACGCGGTCTTATGACCGCGTTTTTGTTGACCGATGATTTATGAATTCAATAATGTCATCAAATCTGTTTACAGAAGAACCGTCATGTGTCATTTTTATATTCAGTTGTTCAATTTGATTTTACAATCAACCACAATACCTAACTGTATTCATTAATTATTCTTTCTCCCATATTTATAAATAAACACTCTAGTAATTTACTAATTTATTCAATCCACCGTCCCGCTCGATCTTAACGGCTTCATCCCATTCCCTCTTAATATCGAATTAACCTCTATAATATCCCCCGGTCTGTCGTTGAATATGACCATTATCATTACGTCTCTGGGAAATTCGGTGTAGAGTTCCGGCATACCGTATAATCGCAGTGCTTTCTGAGTCTCTTCGAGTGTGAAATTTGCGGAATAGCATATCCGAAGAATAATGTCCCGCTGTCTGGTATGCTTTTCCTGCGATATGAGTTTATAACCATATCGTTCTGGGATGTCGGCATAAAGAAAAACATCCTGTTGAAGCACTCCTTTTTCTTTGAATTTGAGTCGCATGTATTCTGCGAAAGCGTGCTCATCATTTACCATTTCGTCTTTATTCTCTTCCAGATATTTATTAATGTTGTTCATATGGACTTTTGTTAAAATTTCCTCCGTCTTATTCGCTGTATTCATCTTTTACCTCGTTTAATTCTAATTGTTAACAGGTTTCGATGTTGTCACCGTTATGGTGGCAATTCGCCCTCCTTTCAGAAAGAAATTGTTTTTTATGCGAATAAATTCATAAAAAGACGAATGAAATTTCAAAGAAGTATGCTATAATTTCCTCAACGATTAACGCTGACGATTTGGTTGAATTCT
>JAIKXN010000076.1 GCA_024684055.1 Lachnospiraceae bacterium
TTTTCACTTCATTCGTCTTTAACGCAACAACGCGGTGACGCCTACTGATTTCAGCGCACGGCTCCAAAGTGGTCTTCACATCAGTCCGCGGGATATCTCACACCATTCGACATCCTCTCTGAACGCTTTCCCTGATACTACTCTCTTTTTCACAGCCTTTGTTTTTTTAATTACTTATAAATATAGTCAAACAAATTTGGTTTGTCAACTTGAATTATTTACTGTTTCAATTTCTGTTTGATTATCCAGAGATCGCAAAGAAAAGTTTTGGTCCTTATGCTTTTTCTGTTTTTCATCCAGTTTTTAATGACGCTTGAAATTTTTCCCGATTCAAGCACCTTTTTTCTGCTTTGCATAATGGCTTTTTTCGCTTCAAGTTCTTCAACGCTGTTGTCACAATTGAAAATCTTTTCGTTTTTGAATGCATCGAGAATTCTTAAGTATTCGTTTATTTCTTCTATTTTCCTTTGCTTGTTCAAAATCTTGAAAAGCTTGTATTCTTCTTTTCCCGTATTGTTGTCGTGTATGCGGTGAAGAGCAAGTTCTTTGTCAAGCTGATAGAATCCGTTTTCCTCCGACGCCTTGGCGCAGAAAAGATAATCGTTGGGAATTTCCGTTGAATCCGAAATGCTTTCCCACGAAAGATACCACTCACTACTGAAAGCAAGTACCATTGAAGGCCATTCGCATTTGAAGAACAAATCCTTCACGGAAAGATTCCTGACTTTTCCTGTTTCTTTGGAGCGGACGGGGTTGGTGACGCTTTTGATTTTTTTGTTCTCTGCGTCAATAATTCCAAACTTGCAGCAAACGACTTTTGCCTCGGGTACTTCTTCGAAAACTTTGCACATCTCTTCAACTTTATCGGGATACCATATGTCATCCTGATCTGCGAAGAAAATAATATCGCCGCTGCACAGTCTGCACGCGGAATAAAAGTTGGTGACAAAGCCAATGTTTTCGGAATTGCAGTACAGTTTCCAGCTGTCCTTGAGATTGTTCTCTTCTATGAAATTGTTGATAATCGTTATTGTCGAATCGGTCGATCCGTCATCGCAAATAACTACTTCATCAGGCTTTTTGCTTTGTTCAAGAATCGATTGCAGCTGCTGTTGCAAATAATCCTCGCCCTGATAAGTACACATGCATATCGAGACTTTCATTTTCTTTCCTTGTAAATCAATTCCGTATTACTGCGCCACCGGCGGCTTAACGTTGGAATTTCTTTTTCTCACAACCATAATGCAATAAACAAAGAATGCAAGGTACGCCGCCAATATTACTCCCCAGACGTAAAGCCACCAAGGTCTGTACGCGAAGCTTACCGTATGATGCCCTTTGGGTACGTAGACTGCTATAAATCCTTCTTCGTCGTTCGCTTTGTCGTGACGGCGCCCATCGACTTTTACAACCCAGCCGGGGAAATCAAGCATTCCCATTCTAAGCATGCCCGAATCGGCTGCTTCAAAATCAAAAGAAATTCCGTTGGTTTTCATTTTAAGATTGTACGCTTTAACGTCGGTCAAACTTCCGTCTTCGTTTATCATTGTAAAAATGCTGTTCGCGGAGTTTCTGACGTAAACTTTCTTTTCGTTTAACGTGGTAACGTAATCAAAGTTGCCAAAAACTTCGGGGTCAAGCTCGCTGTCTGATACGTAATATTTGACCGAAAGCAAATTCCCCATTTTTCCGTTCCAGTCCCACGCGTATTTGTTAAGGAAATCAAAATACGTTGCGGGCATGGTTGCACGATGCGCATATACGCCGAGCATTTCGCCGTATACGCTTCCTATATTCGGAGTGATCGTCATTTTGTCTTCGGCACCGAATCGGTAAAGATATCCGTTTTGCATATCCTCCCTGCTGCTTGATACGAGATAATCGATGAGTTCGTTTTCTTCGTAAGCCGTTTGCGCCGATTCTTCGCAATCGGAATTTTGATACCAGTTGCGGTTGTAATCGAGTGCCGTCTTCGTCAAAAGAACGAGTATGGAAGTATAAAAGACAACTTTAAAACCCGCGTTGACTATTCTGAAAATCTTTTTGTTTTTAATTCTGAATATCGCAATGAAAAATCTTACAACCGTTGCCGTTCCGATGGCGGCAAGTGTCGCTGCCGAAAAATTGTATACGTATAAAATTCTTGCAGGTTCCCTGACGCTTCCAAAGCCTGGCAAAACGGTTACAAGCCTTCCCAAAAGCGAATGTTTGCCAAACGCTATATCAATGCAAACGATCGTCAAAACCAGCGCGTACAACCCAATTCTTCTGAAAGTGAATTTTTCTTTTTTGAAAAATACAATCCATCCGAGGATTCCAAAAATCGCAAGAACCACGCCCGTTACCGACAAATAAAGCGTACAGCCGTCCCCGATATTTCCGGTAAAACGAATAAAATCCTCGACGTCCGACCACTTGAGTCTTACGAAATCGTAAGCCGAAGCCGGAAGTTTATCAAATCCTTTTACGGGATGTTCCAAGCCAACCCATCTGTAAGAGAGTCTTATATATTCCACTCCGCAGACAATCTGTCCGAAACAAGTTGCAACGGATACCACTCCCACATGGAAAAGTCTTGCGAGATTGATCGCACAGTTTTTAAAAGATTTGGAAAAACACAAAGCAAATATTCCAAGTGCGATCACCGCATGAAGATACGGCTGCATGTGGCCTGCAAGTATCATGTTGCCAAGAAACGCACCCGAAATAATCTGAAACAATATTCTTTTGAATCTTCCACTCTTTTCGTGAATCGAAATCTGATAAGTCCAAATCACGATGGGAAGAAATACGAGCGCACAATATATGTTTGGCTGCTCCTGAACTCTTGCCGCAACCGAACCGATGCACGAGAAAATCAAAGCACCGACAATGCTTCCCACTCGGTTCTGTTTGTTGTATCTTAAGAATCCGTACATGAAATACGCTGCTGCCAAAGAGTGAATCCAAAGATATACGTCGATTGCATGCTGCGTGACGTTTGGCACAAGCAGTCCAAACAGCAAATTTCCAAAATAGAAAGGAGCCGTCTGTATTTCTCCGGCAAAAGAAATTCCCGCATATTGATTGAAATCCCACAATGCGAATTCGCCGTTGTGAATTGCATGGGAAATTTTGGCAAGCCACGAATAAGTCTGCATCACCGCATCCCCGTGCCAAAGGAAAGTCTTTTCTCCCAAAAGAAGTTCACGGAAGATGAAAATCATCAGCACAAACAATATCGCCATGGCGTATATTTCTTTGCCGTCTTTATTCTTTTCTTTTCTCTTGCGATTCCTTTCAGAATTCATGTTGTCAAAACTCCCGGACAGAATCTTACAAATCCTGTCTCAATACTCTTTCAGCTTCATCAAGCGTGTAATACTTTTCAATAAGTTTTCGTCCGCAATCGGACATTTCCCTAAGCTTGGCGCCGTCGTTGTAAAGACTGCAAATTTTCTCGGCCATCAAATCGGGATCGTCCGTAACTATCATACTTCCCATTTCGGAATCTATGCCTTCCGCACCGATTGGCGTCGTTACCATGGGAATCTGGAAATATGCGGCTTCCACAACTTTGCCCTTTACTCCCGCACCGTATCTTAACGGTACGACCGCAAGTTTGCAAGTCCTGTAAAGTTTGTGAAGTTCTTCGTCGGACAAAAATCCTTCTATCAAAATATGTTCGTCGTTCAATTCCTGTACTTTGTCGGGAACTTTTCCGCCTACGACGTGCCATTTAATATCGGGGATTTTCTTGAGAATCTTCGGAAATACGTTTTCGGCAAACCACAAAACTGCATCCGCATTCGGCGGGTGGCCGAAGCCTCCGACAAACAGCATATCCTTCCTCTTGTCGAAGTCTTTGTCTATGTCGTCGGGAATATCGTCATATATGTACAAAGGTATGTTTCTTATGGGCTTGTCGGGAAAGACCTTTTGCATAACGCCCTGTTCGTAACTTCCGACAACGTGTCCCACGTCGGCTTTTCGGAAAAGATCGTATTCGATTTCTTTCCACTTGTTCGCCGATTCAAGTTTCTCCGGATCGTGTGTCAGTTCGTACTCTCTCATTTCCCTGACGTGATGAAGGTCATGTGCAAAATAAAATACTTTAGCCCTTCCGTATTGTTTGACAAGATCCATGTATTTTATCGAAATGTGAGGTCTCTGAAGATAAACATAATCAAAATAGTGAAGATTGTCCTTTAGCCATTCTTCCCAGTTGTTGTAATAGTAATTGCCGTAAAGAACTTCAATTCCTTTTTGATTCAATTCGGTAGTATACGGTTCGTGCTTGAAGAAATTGTCACCGATAAAAGTTACCTTGAATCCCATCTTCACCATGAGAAGAAGGTACATGTAAGTGCACTTGCCGCCCGCATCCTGATCGTAATGAGGAACGTAATGATCGACTACAAGCATCTGCTTTTTGAATCTGCTTCTGTCTTTTGCGAGGAATACGTTCTCGGCATTCGGGAAATGTTCTTTTTCCAAAACGTCTTTCCACTTTTCATAGAACTTTTTGCAGTTCTCGACTTGATAAGCTTTTTGGCCTTCGTTTACGTCGGTTCCGTTCGATACGCCCTCAAAATGAACCACTGCGGAAAGTGGCTGATATATAACCTTGTATCCGTGTTTTCTTACTTCAAAAGCAAGATCGGTATCCTCGTAATATGCGGGTGCGAATCTTTCGTCAAAACCGCCGATTTCTTTCCAGAGCGAAGTTCTGATCATTATCGACGCACCCGAAACGTAATCCGTTTCTCTCAGGTAATTGAACTCGGGATCGTCGGGATTTTTCCTGTTTCCGTAGTTCCAAGCCGAAGCGTCGTTCCAAACTATTCCGCCCGCTTCCTGAAGCCAGCCGTCTGGATATATCAATTTGGAGCCGACCATACCCGCTTTTTCGTCGTCATGCATAACCCTGATAAGTGGATTAAGCCAGTTTTCCTGAACCTGCGTGTCGTTGTTCAAAAAGAGAATAAATTTACCTTTTGCCTGTTTCGCCGCATTGTTGCAGTTTTTCAAAAATCTGAGATTGTCTTTGTTTCTGACGACCTTGATGCCGGTTACAATCTTTTTGATTTGCGCCGTAATATCGGTCGAGCAGTCGTCGGCGATTATAATCTCGTATAATGCGTCGCCACTTTGTTCCTTAATGGATTTCAAACATTGATAGGTGTATTCGAACTGATTGTAAACGGGAATTACGATCGAAACTTCAGGCTTTTTGATTTCCGCAAAAGCAAGCTTCTCGTAATCCTCGATTTTTTTGTTCTCCGCTCCTTCGCCTTCGACTTCGGTCACAACGTATTTGTCGGAATCGAAAGGATTCATTCTTGATTTTTCAACTTCCTCGACCAGACGGTAATGCTCGCGAACGCTGTCCATTCCTTCGGTCTTCGCCATCTCGAAGAAGTTTTTGATTCTTCTTGCATTTACCATTTTGAAGAAGAGTTTGGGATTTTTAAGACCTTTCACCAAAATGCCGGCGATAAATCTTCTTTTGCTCTTTTCGGGGAAGAAGAAAGAACTGATTTTGCGGAAAATGAGTGCAACACGGTAAGTACGCGATTTCTTTTCTCTCTCGTACTCTCTTTCAACTTCCAGAAGAAGCTCTATATGCCCTTCTTTGTTCAATATGGTCTGCTTGTACTCGGCTTCCTTTTCTCTGTCGGCCGCAATTATACCGACGTATTCTTTTTCTTTTTGACGAAGATTTTCAAGTTCTTCGTTTAATCTTTGAGTATCTTCGTTTGCGCGTTCAATTGTTTCCCTGAGATTTCTTTCGTTTTCCTTGAGCGAATTGATTTCTTCGTCTCTTTGTGCAGCCGTTTCGTTTAAAGCAATCAATTCTTCTTGGCTTTTTTCAACTTCTCCTTTGAGACGGACAATTTCATCGTCACTTTGTTTTACTCTCTCATTAAGAACTGCAACATGCTCGTCACTCTGTTTTGCTCTCTCATTTAGAGTTGCGATTTCCTCGTCACTCTGTTTTGCTCTCTCATTAAAAGCAGCGAATTGCTCGTCACTTTGTTTTACCCTGTCGTTAAGTTCAGCAATTTCCTTGTTGTTCTCTTCGATTTTTTCTCTAAGAACAATTGCCTCTTCATTGCTTTTCTTGGCGCTTTCTTTAAGAGTCGCAAGTTCTACGTCCTTTTGTTTCGCTCTTTCTTTTAAAACAATCAACTCTTCGTTCTTTTGAATTGCGTTCTCTTTAAGAGCGTTTATTTCCTCATTGTTTCGTTCAATGATTTTTTGATTGTTGTTTTCAAGCTCGGCGAGACGTTTGATCTCACCTTCTTTAAGTCCTATTATTTCGCGATTGAATTCGTCTCTCTCTTTGAGTCTTTCAATCACGGAATTGCTTTGTTCAAGAAGTCTTCTATTATTCTCCTCATTTTCTTTAAGCCTAGCAATTTCGGAATTTCTCTGTTCTGCAAGGTTGCGATTTGTTTCGTCACTCTCTTTGAGTTTTTCGATTTCTTCATCTTTTTGAGCATTTAAAGAACGACAGTTTTCAAGTTCGGTTTTGTTTTGTTCCAAAAGAGAGTTGAGACCGTCAATTTTCAATTCGTTTTGCTCGATGAGAGTTTTCTGTGTGCTTTCAATTTGCTTGAGGCCGGCTATCTCTTCCCGGTTTTGATTGATGATTGTGCGATACTCGTTCTCCGCCTCGGACAATCTGTTGATTTGCGCCGTTTTTTCTTCAAGAATCAAAAGTCTGTTTCTGTCGTTTTCTTTAAGAGTTTCTTTTTCGATCCTTTCCTGTTCGAGATGATTTCTTGCGTTTCTTTCGCTCTCGTTTAATCTGTCAATTTCAAGTCTGTTGCAATCCAAAAGAGCAAGGTGTTTTCTTTCGGTTTCAAGCAAGAGTTCAATATGGCCTTCTTTGTTTTTAAGCTCCTGCGAAATGCTTTCGTTTCTGTCGTTGAGAACTTCGCTCTCCTTGCGAAGATCTTTGATTTCCTCAATATATCCTTCTATCTCTTTGTCGAGAACTTTTATGTGAGCGTTTCTTTCTTCCTGCTCGTTTTGAAGATCTACGATTCTCGCGTCTTTCGTCGCGGTCTCTTCATTTATCTTCGAAAGCAAGGAATT
This sequence comes from Lachnospiraceae bacterium, assembly GCA_024684055.1. Taxonomy (GTDB): domain Bacteria; phylum Bacillota; class Clostridia; order Lachnospirales; family Lachnospiraceae; genus UBA3766. The sequence continues at coordinate 7,084 of JAIKXN010000076.1, forward strand.
CTTGCGGTCCAAATCGTGCTGAAGCGAGGCAATCCTGTCCATCGCCCCTTTGTACGCTTCTTCTTCGTCGCTTAAATTGTACAGATCGTTAAGTTCGAGTCGAAGTTTTGCAATCTCTTCATTTGTTCCAAAGAAAAAGTTGGGATAACGACTCAGTATCGCTTCCGTTTCATCTTTGAGAATTGTGTCTGCGCCTTCGATTCTTTTACCGTTGAACTCGACAAAAGAAGCAGGAGAACCGAGGCGATTGTCAACGCCGATATTGTTCTTCTCAACGTATTTGCTTTTTCTTACTTCAAGAATATACTGATAAACTTCACCAAAAGGACGCTTCCTCAAAATCTCTTCGATATAGGGATCCACGCTTCCGTAGGTGACGTCAAATTCGTTCTTGCCGACGGCGATATATGTCGCATCCAAATAGACCGATTTGAGGCCGCATTCCGAAACCAGTTCCTGAATTTCGGTAAAAGTGAAATGATGCAAATGCGTATAGTCAAGGATGCCCGTATCACCGTAAATGAAGCGATTGTTCAGAAGCTGGATGATGACGGAATTGTGAGAAACGTTTGGAACCGAAATAAGAATCGCACCGTCCTCTTTGAGATACTTGGAAGCTTCTTTTAAAACCTTCCACGGTTCCCTCATATGTTCAAGAACGTCAACGAACAAAACGTAATCAAAACGTTTTTTGGCAAGCTTCTTTTTCCACTCGTATTGTTCGATATCGCCGCAAAATCCGTCCGAAGCGAATTCCATTGCCGCCTTAAAACAATCGGCGTCAATCTCCACGACGTTTACGCGACAATTCTTTTCCCGAGCCATGCTTTTCGTCATGACTCCGGCTCCCGAACCGAATTCCAAAACATCAGAATTATCTTGGATTCTGGTCAATATCTTGCCGTATACGAGATTCGGATTAATATTTATTTTTTGTTCATATCTCAGTGCTGATTTTATGAACTCTTTCATACCAAATTTATTCCCTCTTTGCATTTCAAAGTCTTGCAAATTTATTCCTTCTTTGCGCTTCAAAGTCTTGCAAATTTATTTTTCAAGTTGGAAAACTTCAACTTCGCCGCGTTCAATGTAAATCGTTCCGGGAACGTCAAAATCCCTTCTCGGAATCTGAAACAAAAGTGCGTCGTCCGCCCAGCAAAGCTGAACGTGATCGTCCTGAAATCCGTTGGCTATTGCAATCGTTACCGTGTACTGTCCGTGATTGAGTTCGGGCATGACGAAATTCATTTCATATTCCTGCAAACCCTCTCCGATGGGAAGTTCTATTTTAAGCGTCTGCGTGTTGATTGCAATTACGTCGTTTCCAAGTCTGTCCCTTATCGCGAGTCCGAGTATCGGATGCGAAGCCATTTCGTAAAAACGTGCGCGTACTATGCATTTTACTTTTTGAAAAGGCGAAATCATATCCGTCAATTGGTATTGTTCGTCGAACAATCCGCACTCGAGAATCTTCGCTTTTCCGTTTCCTTTGAACTTAATCGATTGATTGATCGGAGGCACCGTTATTTCGGGGCGATCTTCATTTATCTCATCGGTCTCAGTTTCACTTTTCACGTAACCAAAATCGTCTTTGCCGATTTTTTCATTCGCCGCAATTGCCTCGTTGATAAGGAATTCCTTGTATTTGTTGAGGCCTTCGTCCACCGCTCCGTCAAAAGCGACCTGGCCGTGATTGAGCCATACAACCCTTTCGCAGAATCTCATTACGGCCGAGGTGTCGTGCGTAACCATGACGACGGTTTTGTCTTTCATAAGCGAATCCATCGCTCGATAACACTTCTGCTGAAATCTGATGTCGCCGACCGACAACGCTTCATCAACGATAAGAATGTCAGGATCCGAGAAAATCTGCGTTGCAAAAGCAAGTCTTACAAACATTCCGCTCGAATAATTCTTAACGGGCTGATTGATAAATTCGCCTATATCCGCGAACTCGATTATCTTCTCCCTGCGCTCTACCATTTCGCGAGGGGAAAGTCCCTGAAGCATTCCGTTCAGCCTGATGTTTTCCGCTCCGGTATAATCGGGATTGAAGCCCGCTCCGAGTTCGAGAAGCGCCGCAACCCTTCCTTTGATTTTTACCTGTCCGCTTGTAGGATTTAAGACGCCCGTAATAATCTTCAAAAGCGTGGATTTGCCGGCTCCGTTTGCACCGATTATTCCGACTTTTTCACCCTTTTTTATGTTCAGATCCAAATCCTTCAGTGCGTAAAAAACTTTGTGGTAGCTTTTTTTCAAAGGATGAAACGACTCTTTGAGTCTGTCCATTTCGGATTCGTAAAGATTGTATTCTTTTGTAAGATTTTTAACGCGAACCGCATAAACAGCCATTCAACCGGTCTCCATTTCTAAAGCAAATCCGAAAAATGCTTTCTGAGTTTCCTGTAAACAAAAGTTCCGACAAACGTCATCACGAGAACGAAGCACCAAAAGTATATCGTCTCGCCCAAAGTTCCCGCTTTAAAAGGGTCGGAGTAAATCAGCGTGTTTCTGTATCCCGTCAAAACGTAGTGCATGGGGTTTAATTTCAATATGTTCAAAACACCCTCTCCAATCGCTTCGTCCGACCAGAAAACCGGGGTAACCCAGAAACCTATCTGCATGATCACGTTTACCATCTGCGTTGCGTCTTTGAAAAACACCGACAGCGCACCAACAAGATAAGCGTTGCCTATCAAAAGCGCAAAAACGCAAAACGAATAATACAAAACTCCAAACCACGTAAAACTCGGTTTGTGTCCGTAAAACAGATACAATCCTATAAGGAAAAGAAGCAAAAAGAAATGTATGCAAAAAGAAGACGTCACCTTAATCATAGGCAACAGCCAGACATTAAATTTCATTTTTTTAACAAGATATGAGTATTCGTAAAAGACAAAAGACGACGACATGATTCCGTCACTGAAGAACGTCCAGGGAACAAAACCTGCCGCAAACCAGAGAATGTATTCCACGTTGCTTACCGGCGGATTTCTGAATCCCACCTGAAATACGAACCAGAAAACAAGCATGGTAACAAGCGGCTGAACGTATGCCCAGAACAATCCGAGAGCAGATCCCGAATATCTTGCTTTCAGGTCATTTCCGGTCAATTTTATAATCATTCGTATTGATTCAACCAAGCTGCTTTTCAAAATTTAAATTTCCCTTTCACACGTGTTGAAAACAGAGATTGTTATTCTCCGTTATTCCCCCAAATTATTTTAATATGGTTTTATGCTCATTTCAACCGAAAACGTACGTTTCCGCCAATTTCCGAAAACTGCGGAACAACGAAAAAAGCTGCGACATTTAAGTCACAACTTTTTTTGTGTCAGAAAAATGTAGAATTTGGAGTTTATTTCCCGTAAATTGCTTTGCAGGCTTCATACTGTGCGAAATTGAATTTTCTGAAATCCTTTGGCATTTCGTGTGAAACGTATCCGCTTTCAGACAGTCCGTATCCATGTTCGATAATAACCGGAGTTGCGTCGTCTGACAAACTCGAAATAACGTAATTCACGCCCATTTCGTTTGTGAGATTGTAATCGGCAATTATTCTGTCGGGATGGCTGAAAGTGAAAGCCGCCCAGGTTATTGTCAATACGCAAAGCGAATATTTGAAAAAAGGAAATTCATTTTTATAAACCAGTATTATTGTTCCTGCCATGGCAAGCGCAATCACCAAAAGCGCCCAGAGAACGTACACTCTTAAGAACGTCAGGCCGTAAACGCTTATATAAAGGATCATTCGGTATGCGCTTGAAAAAAGCATTATATAAGTACAGGTGCATATTAAAGTAAGCATTACTTTAAGGATCACATTGTCTTTTGAATACTTCCTGCAGACAAGCACGAGAACAAGGTTTATCAAACATACGAATACAAGCTGGAAAAAGCCTTCATGTGCGTAATCCGCATAAGTATATCCTTCGGGAAGCGTTCCGAATCCGAGGAAAAGGAAAATAATCTGAATTCCCGAATAAAGTGCATAAAACACAAGCAATACGGAGCTGACCGTTATCGCAACCGTCGGGTTGACTTTTCTCATATCACCGACTGGCTGTTTAAGCCAGGCGAATTTATTGTAAAGCCTTTTGATAAGAGCGTATCCGACAAAGAATATAAGCAAAGTCAGCATCACGACTCCGATTATGTCACCGTTGAACTTTATCTCAAACACGCTCGAAAGCATGTCAGAAAATACCGCATCCGATGATGAAAGAAGCGGAAGCACTACTCCAAGAAGCGGCAGTGATATTCCAAATCCCAAAAGGATGTAAAGTATCGTACCCCTGTTTTTCCCTTTGTCCGAAGTTTCGGAATCGGTGTTTCTTCTTAATCTTACGAAATCGATCATCGGATCGAGCAAATATGCGACTGAACTTCCGATAACGGAAATTATTGCAAGAAAATATCTTGAAACATCCCAGGTTACGTCATCGTAAAGATTGTTCAAAAACATTACAAAGAAAAGTCCGAAAACAAATATTTTGTCAAAAACAATAAGCGGAACGCTTTTGGTCATGCAGACATTTACCGACAAAAGCATTATTATTCCCATAAGTGCATAAGAAAAAGGTTTTATTTTTTCTTTTACCGATTTCGTAAATAATATGTAAGCCGCTATTGTTGCTGCGGAAAATAACGGATATGTGATTCCTTCAGGATTTTTATAAAGGCAGAATGTAAAAAATACGGCATAAATAACGCATAATACCATTCTCTTTATAAAATCATTTTTGTTATCACTGAATTCTACATCCAGTTTAAAAGCCTGAGTAGTTTCGAATACTGTATCGTTCTTTAAAATTTCCGGACCGGATACATTATTCATCGGTGTTTCGTTCGCGATTTCCATCTCATTTCTCCTTGACGTATTCGAACAAATCCCCCGGCTGACAGTCAAGTATTTCGCACATTTTCACGATAGTGCTTACTTTTATCGCTTTGGCTTTTCCTGTTTTCAAAATTGACATATTTGCCTGCGTAATGCCCACCTTTGCGGCAAGTTCGCCCACACTCATTTTTCTTTTTGCGAGCATGACATCTATGTTAAATAACAGGTAACCGTTAACTTCGACTTCTTCTATATTTTCAAGATCGTTTTTATTTCTTCCCATAAGCTGCACCACCCGTCAAATCGTAAAATCATTTTCTTCCTTGATTTCGGAAGCTTTCTTTACCAGATGAGAAAGCGCTGCGGCACATACGGAAAACGCAGTTCCCGCAAAGCAGACCACCAACCCGACCGCCATGATGAACGGGTGTGATTTGTCGATAATAAGCATAATCACATTTACTGTGAAAAAATATGCCACATCGATCAATGCCAGATACGATACCCACTTAAGATGATTTGCATTAGCCACCGAAAATGAATTGTCTTTTCCAATATTGTTTGCAATAAACCATCCGAACATCAGTACCAGATAGCAGGGAATTGCCGAGATCCAGAGAATAATAAGCCACGGTAATTCGTTCTTTTCCAATATCGCATTCTGCTCAATCAGATATCCGGTAATGTGAGGGAAAAACAACGCATATATTACAAGGCCGCATAAAGCGGTACCGATTATCACAAATTTAAGCCAGAATGCAAGTTCTTTTTGTTTCATGGGAGCCTCCGTTAGTTACAAAAATATAATAACTGTTGTATACATTTTGAAATATACCACTCTGAATTTTAATTGTCAATATATTTTTATCGTTTTTCGATATATTTATTTTGTTATGCAATAAAAGTGTTGCTTTCAAAACATGATTTTTTAAGCTTTCATATGTTTATACCAACAAAAAAAGTACAAATTACTTTTTCACCTCAAAAGCCGGACTCATATTTTGAATTTGACCCCTGGAAAGGCAGTATTTTTCAGCTAATACCATCCAATTCTTATTTATTGTTTCCTGCATTTCCTCGGATATGGTTTTCGCTTCTTTCATTGATATTCCAAAAAGATTGCTGATTCCTATCGCCAATTCTAAGTCAATTCGATTATCAAATTCATTTATATTCAGTGATAATTCGTTCCCGTAAGGAAAAGGATTAACATCAAAAAGCGGTGATAAAGCCCATCCTTTTTCTTGTAAAAGAAAACCATGATTCCGTAAATGATCATCCGTATTCGAAACCATCATATTGAAAACTATGCGTTTCCATAATTCAATCAAATCCGATTTAGGTTTTGCACCGTTAGATCTGATGAATGCCGCTATATCAAGATAACTTATTCCGTCAACTGCCGACATTCCGTCCTTTTTTCCTAAAAGCGTCATTGCCGAAGCATAATGTATTCTTCTTCTGCCTTTTCTGTCAAATCTTTTAACTAAAAAAGTACTTCCATCCTTTGAAAATTTCTCAAGTTTCGCTTCCGAAACGTCTAGTCCGCACAATTTGGCAAGATCATATACAACCTTTTCCCAAGCTCCCGAATCATTCTCATCATGCTTGGAAGGAAATTGGGCTATCTAAAACTAAATCGTCATAAACCAAAATATTTTTATCACCGGCCATATTTTATCCTTTTCTGGCAGAAGCTCTTTTTTTGGGCAAAAGATTTATATCCTGAAGCTCTCTTCCCAGTACATCATCCTTTGCAACCATTAATAAATCTCTGTCCATATTATTGAGGGCATGCAAAACAGCTGCATAAATACCCATAGCTACAGAAGGGTCTCCTTTTTCAACCTTCCATAACGAAGCCCTGCTTATTCCGGCGCGCTCTGCCACAAGTTCAGTTGAAAGATTCCTTCTAAGCCTGGCTAGTTTAATCTGTTCTCCCATAGTAGTCAATATCTCTTCTGTAGGAGGTAAAATGTTATACGATGCTTTCTTCATGTTAAAATCCTCATAAACTATGTTTACTATTATTAACATAGTAGTAAATTTGTCAATAATAGTATACATTAGATGGTCGTAAGATAATCGAGTAGGAGAAAATGTCTCATTATAGAGACATTTTCGACCTCTCACACCACCGTGCGTACGGTTCCGTACACGGCGGTTCAATCAACTTAACAAGTAGCACACCTTTCGGTATAGTAATCTAACATTGAGATAAG
>JAIKXN010000131.1 GCA_024684055.1 Lachnospiraceae bacterium
ACCAGAGAAGCGCATGCGATGCTTACGGCAGCAGCGCATATCATGAAAACGATTATGAATATTATACTTTTCTTTGAACTCTTATTCATGTGAAGTATCTTCCCTTAAGAACAATTTAAACCAAAGCAAATAATAAATTTATTAAAACAAAAAGTCCGAACACTGTCTGTATATAAATCCAAAAATTTAAGCTTGAAAAGAAACAGTTCCGTTTAAACAATAAATTAAATGAAATAATATCAAATTTTAATACTTATAAAAACTTTTACGTCAAAAAAAACAAATTCATCAAAATAATCTAAAAGTTAAAATAAAGGAATGTGCTTACTCCGCTTAATGATAAGAAACTCCAGGTGAAGAAAACGATCGTAAAGATAAGCGTAAGTACATTCGGTTTGAATTTATCAAACATTTTCTTTGAGTTCGGAAGCGCAACCGCAATAACAAAAGCAAGGAGAATAAATGCATACGCCGGCAGATTCGGGAATTTATATTCCAGACCGGTAAAATTCATAAGCTGCGTTATTTCTTTTGTTTTAAAGGCGTTTATAAGTATTGTATCCAAAGGCGTAGTGTTTAAAGTAAAAGCTTTTTTCAACATGAACAAAGCATCTTTTACGCTTTCGGCTCTGAAGAAAACCCATGTCATATTCACGAGGAAGAAGGTTGGAATCCATGTGATCATGCCCGGGATTTTTTTGAGAAACTCTGCAAATAAATCCGGAATCCTTTTAGGAAGCTCGGCATAAGAAAAACCGCTGAATATACCATTAAATTTATCGAGAGGCTTTCTGATAAGCTTTGTCAGAATGACCAGAATTCCGTGCATCATTCCCCAGATAACAAAGGTCCAGCCCGCGCCGTGCCAGAAACCGCTTAGGAGAAAAACGATGAAAACATTAAGCAAAGTTCTTGCTTTTCCTTTTCTGTTTCCGCCGAGAGGGATATAGACATATCTTGTGAAGAAACGTGTCAGAGTCATATGCCATCTGTCCCAGAAATCCTCGATTGTCGCAGACTTATAGGGCGAGTTGAAGTTTATGGGGAGATCCAGATTAAACATTTTTGCAAGGCCGACAGCCATGTCGCAGTATCCCGAAAAGTCAAAATAAATCTGGAAAGTATAAGAAAGGATGACTATCCATGCCGAAAGAGTATTGAGTCTTTCGGGTGCAACGTATCCGTAATTGACAACGCTTCCGAAAACGTCGGCGATCAGAACCTTTTTGGAAAGACCTATGGTAAACATGAAAAGGCCTTTACTGAAATTGAAAGGATCGAATTTCTTTTTGCTTTCATCAAGGAACTGCGTGATAAGTTCATCGTGAGTAACAATGGGACCTGCTATAAGCTGTGGGAAAAACGCAACGAAAGATGCGTAGTGTATAAAACTGTATTTTTTTACTTCTCCTTTATAAGTGTCCGCAATAAAGGAAATCTGCTGGAATGTGAAGAAACTGATTCCGAGCGGAAGCAGGATATGCAAAAGCGGAATATTCGTTTTGAAAACATGATTGATGCTGTCGAGGAAGAAATCGGTATATTTAAAGAAACCGAGGATACCGAGATTGACGGCGATACCGAGAAAGGTGAATATCTTTCCCTTTGAAGTTTCCCTGAAGCGCCCTATTAAAATGTAAAGAATGTAGTTAATGAGGATGCTCGCCACGATGATGGCAAGATATTTTATATTAAAATAACCGTAAAACCACAGTGACATTCCGAGAAGAAAACACTGAGCCACGGTATACTGCTTGATATGATTGAAAAGAAAATAGCCAATCAGACACAGCGGTATGAAAATAAGTATAAATATATATGAATTAAAAAGCATTTCTGTCTCCGAAAACTTTTTGCCGGTGTCTCAAAACTGGCAATTAGCCTTAAAAATGGTATTTTCAGGCTATCCGAATACTATTTTAAAAAAGTTAAAGATAAAAAGCAATATGGGGCTTGAAAGAAAATCTCAAATATTATATTATAGTTTCAATATTTTCATTTTGAGGACTAAAAGAGGTCATTTCTAAGTTCGAAACAGTCATTTTTAAGTCTTTAAAAGATGGTCTAAGGTCTTAGCTTAATAACAAGAGGTAAAAATGAGCGATACAATGAAGGAGCTGCTTATCAAGCAGCCTGATAACAAGACAAATAAAGTGTTGGGGTATTCATTTTTGGTTGTTGCTTTCCTGCTGTTAGTGGGTGCAGTCATAGTGAGTCCCTTTTTTATTATAGGTACAATCGGTTTGGGAATAGGATCGTTTCTTGTTTATTTCAGAAGAATGTCCGTTGAGTATGAATATACATATCTCGACAAGGAAATCCGTGTAGACAGAATTTACAATCTTAACAACAGAAAACAGGTTGATACGCTTGATTTAAACAAGATGGAAATACTTGCAGTAAAGAGCAGCTCTGCACTTGGAGGATTTTCTCACAGAAAGGCAGCAGTCAGCGACTATTCGGCGGGAGAGGACAATGAAGAGACCAAAGTTTACGAACTCTGGTATGACGGACACAGAAAAATCCTTTTGTCCTTAAACGATGATTTCATCCAGCCGATCGTAAGATTTTGGCCAAACAAGGTAAAAAAACAATAGATTTAAGGAGGATAAGTAATGGGTACAATTATCAAGGAAGGAATTACTTTTGATGATGTCTTACTGATTCCGGGATATTCGCAGGTTATTCCGAATCAGGTCGATATTTCCACATATCTGACAAAGACTATTAAACTCAACATTCCCATGATGAGTGCGGGAATGGATACCGTTACTGAAAGCCGTATGGCAATTGCCATGGCTCGTCAGGGCGGTATAGGTATCATTCACAAGAATATGTCCATTGAACAGCAGGCTGAAGAAGTAGACAAGGTTAAGAGATCTGAAAATGGTGTTATTACGGATCCGTTCTCACTTTCGCCCGAACACACTCTTGCAGATGCGGATGCGCTGATGAGTAAGTTCAAAATTTCCGGAGTACCCGTTACCGAGAATAAAAAACTTGTCGGTATCATCACAAACCGTGATCTTAAATTCGAAACCGACATGACAAAGAAAATCAAAGAATCCATGACAAGTGAAGGTCTTGTTACAGCAAAAGAGGGCATTACTCTTGAAGAAGCAAAGAAGATTCTTGCTGCAGCACGTAAGGAAAAACTTCCCATTGTAGATGACAACTACAATCTTGTCGGACTCATTACTATCAAAGATATTGAAAAAACGATCAAATATCCCCTTTCTGCCAAGGATGCACAGGGAAGACTTCTTTGCGGAGCAGGTGTGGGAATTACCGCTAATGTACTCGACAGAGTAAAAGAACTTGTCAGCGCAAAGGTTGATGCTGTTGTTCTCGATTCGGCTCACGGTCATTCAGAGAACGTACTCAAGTGCTTAAGAATGATAAAAGAAAACTATCCCGATCTTCAGGTTATCGCAGGTAACGTGGCAACCGGAGAAGCGTGCAAGGCTCTTATCGAAGCCGGTGCAGACTGCGTAAAGGTTGGTATCGGACCCGGTTCCATCTGTACAACACGTGTGGTATCCGGTATCGGTGTACCTCAGATCACTGCAATCATGGACTGTTATGATGTTGCCAAAGGATACGGAATTCCCATTATCGCAGATGGCGGTATCAAGTATTCGGGCGATATGACGAAGGCTATCGCAGCAGGTGCAAACGTATGTATGATGGGTTCAATGTTCGCAGGATGTGACGAAGCTCCCGGCGAATTTGAAATCTTCCAGGGAAGAAAGTTCAAAGTATATCGCGGCATGGGATCGATCGCAGCCATGGAGAACGGTTCAAAAGACAGATACTTCCAGACAGACGCAAAGAAACTTGTTCCCGAAGGCGTTGAAGGAAGAGTTGCATACAAAGGCAGTCTTGAAGATACGATCTTCCAGCTTATCGGCGGTTTGAGAAGCGGTATGGGATACTGCGGAACTCCTTCAATTGAGGAACTCAAGACCAACGGACGTTTCGTGAAGATCTCGGCTGCGTCCTTAAAGGAAAGCCATCCTCACGACATTCACATTACAAAAGAAGCGCCCAACTATTCATCAGGAATGTAATATTAAATACAATCGGAACGCGGAAGATTTCTTCCGCGTTCTTTAAAATTTACAAATAAACATGCAACGGCATGCCGTTATACGATACAGCGCAGGAGGATCATAAGAAAAATCTTCATGCTGATCGGGTGGACAGGAATACAAAAATGGAATGGAATTTGATATTTTTTATAAACAGCATAATGCTTGGTGTGGGACTCGCGATGGATGCTTTTTCCGTCTCCGTGGCTGACGGACTTAAGGAAAGCAGGATGCCGAAGTCGAAATCGCTGGCGATAGGTGTTTCATTCGGCGGATTTCAGGCGCTTATGCCGCTTGCCGGATATGTCTTTGTTCATACCATAATTACCGTTTTTAAGATGTTTGAAAAGGCGGTTCCCTGGATAGCCCTTGTTTTGCTGGTTTACCTTGGGATAAAAATGATTCTGGAAGGAAGAAAGAGCGATTCTTCGGAAGAAAACAAAATTAAGGAACTTACTTTCAAAACCATTATTCTTCAGGGAATAGCCGTGTCTATCGACGCACTTTCGGTTGGATTTACCTTTGCCGAATATACGCTTTTACAGGTTCTGGTCAGCGTGGCGATAATCGCGGTTTTGACATTTTTTATAAGCCTTGCGGGTATCCTGATAGGCCAAAAGATTGGCAATAAGTTTTCCGGCAAAGCCCAGATTTTCGGTGGGATCATTCTTATTGCGATAGGTTTGGAGATCTTCCTGACCGGAATATTAAAATAACTTGTAGTTAATCTGTTTTTAGTGTAAAATCTCAATAGTCTGCTAGAATATGGCAGACTGTTATTTTTTTATTCCGGGGATTAATATTTGTTTTTTTATTCCGAAATTGATCAGGGACAAAAATATTATTTTATTCCGAAATAGATCGGGGACAAAATAATTATTATATTTTCGAAATCATATAGGAAAAAAATATTAATTAAATCCCGATATAATGAGTGACTGTTTTTGTTTATCATTTACAGGAAAAGTTTAACGATGACACTTTTTAAGAATGCAGACAAATCAATATACAAAAAGACTTTCCTTCTGGCCGTGCCCATTATGATCCAGAACGGCATCAGCAATGCCGTCGGTCTGGTTGATAACCTGATGGTCGGAAGCCAGGGGACTGAAGCGATAGTGGCTGTTTCGGTTTCGGGACAGCTTATGTTCGTTTTCTGGCTTGCTCTTTTCGGAGCGATGAGCGGACCGGGAATATTCGGTGCCCAGTATTATGGAAACGGAGACAATGAAGGCGTTCGGGATATTTTCAGGATAAAATTCTGGGCGGCGATCCTTTGCGGAATTCTGGGAATGCTTGTCTTCTTTTTCATGGATGATTTTCTGATAGGGCTTTATATGAGCGGTCAGGCTAATGAGGATATAGATCCGGTTCTGACACTGAAGCTCGCCAAGGACTACTTAAGGATAATGATCATAGGCATTCCGTTCATTGTGATCACTCAGGTTTATGCGACGAGCCTTCGCGAGACGGATGAAAGTTTTAAGCCCATGATGGCCGGCGTAATATCGGTAGCGGTGGATATTGTATTCAATTACTTCCTGATCTTCGGACATTTCGGATTCCCAAAACTCGGTGTGGCCGGTGCAGCTTATGCAACTGTTCTTGCGAGAATAGCTGAATTTTTCGTGCTCGTGATATGGTCGCATTTAAGAAGCAGAAAGCATGAATTTCTGCAGGGAATATACAAAACTTTGCGGATCAACAAAGAACTTTTATGGCCTGTTTTCAAGAAGAGCCTTCCGATCATGCTTAACGAATTTCTCTGGGCGGGCGCCATTGCTTTTATGACGCAGTGTTACTCGAAGAGGGGACTTGATGTTCTCGCAGGACTCAACATTTCGAATGCAATCTGCAACCTCTTAAATGTTGTATTTATCGCACTCGGTAATGCCGTAGGAATCGTAATCGGACAGATGCTCGGGGCGGGAGAGTTCAAAAAAGCCAAGGACAGTTCCGTGTCGCTTATGTGGTTTACCGCTCTTATGTGCATGCCGCTTACAATAGTACTTATAGCACTTTCGAAGTGGTTTCCGACTCTTTACGACATGACGGAATCCTCAAGGCGGATGGGAACGATGTTTATCATAATAACCGCAATGTTTTTCCCTTTGCAGGGATTCTTAAATTCCCTGTATTTCACGCTTCGTTCGGGCGGAAAGACGGTTATTACCTTTATTTTTGATTCGATCTTTTCATGGACCGTATGCGGAAGTTGCGCTTTTATCCTTTCGCATTATACAAACCTTAATATTCTCGGGATTTATATCACGATTCAGTGTCTCGACATTATTAAAGTTATAGTAGGTTATATAATGATCAAAAAGGGCATCTGGATGTCGAATCTCGTGGCAGACAAGTAAGAAAAAAGCATGCCTGCAGCCTGATTTTTTGAGGGCTTGGACAGGAGGTCAGAAGGGACAAAATGTCCGTGAATTGTCCTTCAAATTCAGATTTTTATGACAGTAATTTCCTATATTAAATGCAAAAACAGGTTAAATATACATAAATAGCGTAATAAAGATTGAAATAAACACTAAATAATTATATAATAAAATGAATTGGTTTGTGGACAACAGACTGTTCGGAGTAGAATTATGGCAGAAAGAAAAGTGAAACGTACACTGAAGGAAGCTTCGGTTACGTTACAAATAGCAAGCGGAATTGTAGCCATTGCCGTTTCGTTTGTTCTTGTTTTATTTGGTTTGAAACTTACGAGCCCGGTATTTGTACCGAATATTATCTTCGGAGGGTTCGTACTTGCAGTAATATTTTACGGAGCGATTGTTTTCTTCTTATCGAGGAAGAAGCTGACGGCGATCATTTCGATATTTATTTCGGTGATACTGGGTGCGGTACTCATTATCGGATACGGTGCTCTGAGCAAATCGCTTAATACAATAAGCAAGGTTACGGAATCGACGGAGAAGGAATATCTGGATGTTTCGGTATATGTCAAGTCGGATTCATCGATAAACGGCATTTCCGAACTGAGCGGATTAAATGTCGGATACTTCTCGGGAGACGAGTATTCTTCCAAAATGATGGAAGAGATCGATGCAGTGAACGTTACGGCTCCTTCTTACGTCGAAGCGACCGGAAGAGTGGCACTGGTTGATTCGCTTCTTAACGGAGAGTACAGTGCGATCATATTAAACGAGTCCTTCCCGGATATCCTTTGCGAGCAGCCCGGATACGAGACGCTCAAGGATGATATAAAGAGCATTTATACTAAGAATATAGAAGTTGAACGTGAACAGCAGCCTGCAGCCGCAAATCCCGGTACAGGTTCGACCGGTCAGACAGGCGAGGGAGATTCCGAAGCCGAAGACATACCGACCATTGAGCTTAAAGAAGTTTATTCGCTTTCCGAAGACGAAGACATCTTCACTGTTTACATCAGCGGTATAGACAAATGGGGCTCCATTTATACCAGAAGCAGAAGCGATGTAAACATTATCGCTGTAGTAAATGCGAAGAACGGAAAGATTCAGCTTATAAATACACCGAGAGATTATTACGTATATCTTCCCGTGCAGGGAGCTTACGACAAACTCACGCATGCCGGACTTTACGGAATTGACAGTTCCAAGGCGGCGCTTGAGCAGCTCTACGGAGTTAAAATCGATTATTATGTTCGAATGAACTTCAGCGGATTCGAGAAAATCATTGACTCGGTCGGCGGAATAGATGTTTATTCGGATTATGACTTTACAGTGGAACCTATCAAACACTACACAGTCGGCTATAACCACCTGACAGGACTTGAAGCACTTGCCTTTGCGAGAGAAAGATATGCTTTCGCAGCAGGAGACATCCAGAGAGGCAACAACCAGATGGCGGTAATAAGAGGGGTTATAGACAAGCTCACTTCACCTTCGGTACTTATCCACCTGGATCAGGTGCTCGACGGACTTGAGGATACGGTTTCCACCGATTTGCCTGCGGATATGATCTACAATCTTGCAAGTTACCAGTTTACCACCGGAAAAGAGTGGCAAATAAACAACTATACAGTAACAGGAAAAGGGGAAAGTTTGACCACATATTCCATGCCTGACATGCCTTGTTATGTAATGATACCGAATGAAGAAACTGTTTCGGAGGCTGTTCGTTTGATGGAGAGTGTCTTATCGGAATAACACGATGAAAAAAATACTCATAGTTACCACCATAGCGGGATTTCTGCCTCAGTTTGAGATGAACGACGTTGAAATACTACAGAGTCTCGGATACGAAGTTCATTATGCATCAAATTTTGACGTGACAGTATACAGTTTTGACGCGTCAAGCCTCAAAAAGAAAGGGATCATTCTTCATCAGACAGATATAGTAAAAAGCCCTCTCGGGATAGTAAACAACAACAAAGCGATCAAACAGATCAAAAAGATCATAGATGAAGAAAATATAGACATAGTACACTGCCACAATCCCATGGGCGGTGCGGACGGCAGGGTGGCTGCGAGATTGAGCAAAAAAAGACCTTTTGTTATTTATACGGCACACGGATTTCATTTTTACAAAGGTGCACCGCTTAAAAACTGGCTTATATATTATCCGATAGAGAAAATTCTTTCGAGATGGACGGATGCCATCATTACGATCAATGAGGAAGATTACGAAAGAGCACTCAAATTCCCTACCGGAAAGAAAAACGGCGTTTACAGAATTCACGGAGTAGGCGTAAACAGCGAAAGATTTAAAGCAGATCCGGAAAAAAGAAAAGCCATGAGGAAGGAACTGAATATTCCCGATGATGCTTTTCATATCGTGACCGCTGCCGAATTAAACGACAACAAGAATCAGACAGTCGTCATAGAGGCGATTAAGAATATAGCCAGAGATGATGTATATTACAGTCTCTGCGGCGAGGGACCCAATGAAAATTCACTGAAAGAACTTATTGAAAAATACGGTCTGTCAGACAGGGTAAGGCTTTTGGGATACAGGACGGATATAGAGGATGTACTTCAGTCTGCCGACTGTTTCGCTTTTCCTTCCAAAAGAGAAGGACTCGGAATTGCCGCTGTTGAAGCGCTTCTTACCGGAGTTCCTCTTATAGCCTCTGACAATCGCGGAACCAGGGAATATGCCATTGACGGAAAGAACGGCTTCGTATGCGATGCCGGAAGTGTGTCTGATTTTGAAGAAGCTATAACTAAAATGCTTGACAATAAAGATATTAGGGATAAAATGACTTCATACGCAAGGGAATCAGCCGCTGAGTTCTGCCTGGGCGAAGTAGGCAAGGTGATGCGTAAAGTCTACGAAGACGCTAATAATTATGTTTTAGAGAAACAGGGGAAAGAATGATGAATGATCATGAAAAGCCGTTGGTGTCGGTCATCATGGGTGTCTACAACCAGTATGATATGACGGCTCTTACCGATTCGGTAAATTCCATTCTCAATCAAACAGTTAAAAATCTCGAATTCATAATCTGGGATGACGGCTCTGAAGGGCAGGCGAAAGAGAATCTCGAATCTCTCAGACAGCTTGACCAAAGAATCATCCTTGTCGGAAAAGAAGAGAACAGAGGACTTGCTTTCTCACTTAACGAGTGTATCAAACTGGCAAAGGGAAAATACATCGCCAGAATGGATGCGGACGATATTTCGTTTCCTGAACGCCTCGAGAAACAGATTTCTTTCCTTGAGGAACATAAGGACTGTTCATGGGTTGGCTGCAATGCCAAGATTTTCGACGAAAACGGAGTTTGGGGTGAACGCAAAATGCCGGAGTATCCTTCGAGAGAGGATTATCTCAGGTTCTCGCCCTATATTCATCCTTCAATAGTATTCAGAGCATCGATATTCGATAATGAAGAAGGCTATCTTTCAAGCGAAGAAACATTAAGATGCGAAGATTACGAAATCTTCATGAGGCTGACACAGAAGGGGCTTAAAGGAGCGAACCTTCAGAAGACGCTTCTTAAATACAGAGAAAACAACGATTCTTTCAAAAAGAGAACGTTTAAATGCAGAATAAATGAGGCTAAATGCAGATATAAGAACTTTAAGAATATGGGAATTCTTTTTCCTTTTGGGTGGTTGTATGTATTGAGGCCGGTTTTTGCGGCTTTTGTGCCGAGATTTCTCGTTGCTTTTATTAAGCACAAGGAGTCCGAATGCCGCAATAAGGAAACAAAAAAGGGAGAGTCATATGTTAAACAACAAAAAATTGTGGAGCTTGGCGGGAGCAGCCGTCTCGCTGGTAATACTTGCAGCATGCAACAAAAATGAAATATCTGAGAACAATTCGAATTATCTCGAAATGAGTGATCTGAATAATGGCGTGGCTGTCTGCGTTTCTGCAGAGGAATACAAACAGGAGGATATCGAGCAGGATATCAAAGTATCCAAAGAAACCGGAGAGATCACCGAAAAGACCATCATTGCGGATTCGGATGTATTCAATGAACCCGATGGTTCGGCGTCAAAAATCGGATCTGTCAAAAAAGATGACAAGATCAGTATCATCGGAGATTATCTTGGCAAAAAATGGGTTAAAGTCGTATACGGCGGCCGTATAGCTTTCCTTAAAATCGATGCGATAGAGGATCAGAACAAAAAGACGACTGCTGTAACCAATGCAGTCAATAACCCCAACGTTACCGTTGCTGCAAATAATCCGACAACGGACAATAATGGTGTTGCCGATAATAATAATCAGAATAACAATAATGGTTCAAATAACGGCGGCGGAAACGGCAATAATGGCGGCGGAAATTCCTCGGGACAGGATAACGGCGGCTCATCAGGTCAGCCTTCTGTTGACAATAATCCCGGTACGGGTGATGCACCCAATCCGGACGGAAATACAGGTGACGCACCCAATCCCGACGGTAATGGCGGGGACACAGGCAATGCACCTAATCCCGATGATAACAACGGGGATACGGGCAATGCACCTTCTCCTGATGACGGAAACGGAGACACCGGCAATGCACCCGTTCCCGATGATAATCCCAACGAGGATACGGGCAATGCACCTACTCCCGATTCAGATGCGGGAGATTCTCCGATAGCGAGCGAGAACGTCCCGGAGTCAAATCCTTCTGATGGAAGCAATGAGTAAAGATACGTATGATCCAAATTCAAGAATTGATGATTATCTTGAGGCGCTTGGCAAGGATTCCGGGTTAAAAAATGATATTTTAAAAGTTTTTTCGGATTACAGGACCGCAGAATCAAAAGAAATGCCTTTGGAATCAAAGCTTTATCTTTTGGGAATAAGCGTTCCTTTGATCGGATTTGCTTATTGGGTACTGAATGAGGCGTCAAAAAACGGAAGAAAAAAAGTCTATTTTTTAAGTCGTGACGGCTATCAGCCTTATTTGATCGCAAAGAAGATTTCGGAATCACTTAATTTGGAGACGGAATGCAGATATCTGAATGTTTCAAGATTGTCTGCAAGAATTCCGACATACAAGCTTGATCCCGAAAAAAGCATCGATCTTATATGCGTCGGCGGTATAGATGTTACGCCTTTTGGCATATTAAAGCGCGGGGGTCTTAGTGAAGAAGAGTGCGAAAATATTCTTAAAGAGACATCGCTTACGGATATTCGAGATAAGATCCTTAATTACAGGGAAGTTCTTGAAATAAGAGAAGAATTAAAAAAGTGCGATCTGCTCAAAGAATATATTGTAAAATATTCGGATCATGCATTTGATGATGCGATAGGATATTTTAAACAGGAAGGCCTGTGTGATGATGAGAAAATAGCTATTGTTGACAGCGGATGGATCGGAACCCTTCAACAGTCACTGGAAACTCTCATTAAATGTGTAAATCCAAATGCGGATGTGGCCGGTTACTATTTCGGTTTGTACGAAAGTCCCAAAACCGGAAATTATAATTCTTTTTATTTCTCACCTTCGGGCGCAATAAGAAGAAAAGCGAGATTCAGCAATTCATTGTTTGAAGCGGTCGTTTCTTCTTCGGAAGGAATGACTTTAAGATATAAAAAAGAAGACGAAAGATATTATCCGGTTTTCAATGATGCCGTAAATCCTAATCAGACTGGAATCGAAAGCAACATTGAAGTTCTTTTTATGTTATTGGAAAGAATCGGCAGGAAGAGTTTCGGTGAGGTCAGTACCGACATTTGCGAGAAGATTTTTAATCTTCTTATGGCGAATCCTTCAAAACTTGAAGTGGAAACATTCGGCGATTATATTTTCTCGGATGATGTTACGGATAAAAGTCTTAAAAAAGTGGCAGCGGAATTGTCTGTTGAAGAATTAAAAAATCAGAGGTTAATAAACAAGCTGCTTATTGTATTGGGGATAAAACACAAAACCATTCGTGAAAGTGCATGGATAGAAGGAAGTGCCGTTAAAGCGTATGGAAATACGAATAACTCAAACCGCGAACTCGGACATATTCGAATTTACAAAACGTTCGTTTATTGTAAAAAGCAGTTTGAGAGAATGATTGGTGTCGGAAAGAATGCGTAACAACAACGATAACAATATAAAGGTGAAGATGCTGGGAATGATGCTTTCGGCATTCTTTTTTGGTATCTTGCTGCTGTTCGACAGGATTACTGCTTCGGCAACCATTGTCAATATAACTTTCGGTGAAGAAGCCATAGCTGTTAATCAGGAAGAAACATTTAAAGTGCCCGTAAACATTAAAGCAGACGGAAACATCGGATATTATGAAGTGCAGATTAAATACGATGTAAACAGAATGCAGTATGTTTCGGGTGCAGATGCGGAAGATAACGGAATCATTACCCTTAGAGGCGAGGGATGGGGAGGAGAAATCTCCTACGGAAATATCGAGTTTAAAGCCATAAGCGGCGGAAGTGCAGGCATGAAGGTTATGGAGGCTTCGATATACAATAACGATGAGGAAAACAGTCTTTATGAACCTGAATTCCTTCCCGAGCTCAATATAGAAATTAACGGTGATGATAACGATTACCTTCCTTTTTTTGAACAGGTTAAGATTGACGACCGTATTCAGACGACGCTTGATACTTACGGAATAAAGACAGATGCTCCCATAGTCGGAAGCATAAGCAAGGGATCCGAGAGACTCTATGTAGTTGACATGACGGATTATACTCCCAATCTTCAGATCTGGAATTATACACTTGTTACGGATCTTTTCATGGGTCAGAACATGACTTACATTTCTGACAGCGCAAGAAATGTAAGGGTTATTCCCGTTATGAATGCCAAAGGAGCATATTCCATTTATGCAATTGATACTCAAACTAACGAAGTATATCCCATTCAGATAGCTACTGAAGGCGGAATTGATGGAAAGAAATATTATATTATGTCTCTGGAAGCATGCAGCAGTCTTCCGGAAGAAATGACAATTCCCGAAAGAGAATCTGATACAATCTTTTATGGTATTGATGTAAACGGTATTGGTGATTATTACAGATATACTGCGGATGGAAAACTTGAGACATGGGCAAATTCTCTTAAAAATGAGAAAAAGCAGGAGCTCATCAGTGTACTGAAAGTTATATTGATTATTCTCGGTGCTTCTGCTGTAATTGCACTTATAACCCTTCTGATTGTTAAGCGAAGAGGCGTTGCCAACAAACTCAAGGAACAGTTTGTATATGTAAAAGACGGTGTTGTTGACAGAAAACAGTATCTTTTCGTAATAAGTCAGCTTACTTCCAGAGAAATCAAGAGAAAGTATGCGAGAAGTTATCTTGGAATTATATGG
>JAIKXN010000161.1 GCA_024684055.1 Lachnospiraceae bacterium
GGCGAATCCAGAGGCGGTGTGTTTGGAGTGCAGGCGAATAATGCCAGGCACAAAGAGACATTAATTAAAGATAATAATTTTTTTTTCATTTTCCCTTCCCTTTCTTTAATCCCGATAAATTCAGGTATATCCGTTTTCAGTTTTCAAACCGGATATGCACTAAAGGAGGCTTTGTTTTTCCATTGTAAAAGCACAGATATTTTAGCATAACGGCGGCATATATGGCAATAAAAGTCAGGGATGGAAGCATATGAAAAAAAGAAATTAAAAAATTTTTTAAAAAATTACTTGCAAAATAAAAACGATTTGATATAATTTAATTGTACTCAATCAAATACAAAATAAAAAACACTAAAACACTGTAGGCGGGATAGCAAAAAACGATGAAACAATAAATGAGTTTTAATCGTGTTCAGAACAAAGTAAAAACAGAAATTACAAGGAGGAAGAAAATATGAGCATTTATGATTTCAAATTCAACGACAGAAAAGGTCAGGAAATGTCAATGGAACAGTATAAGGGCAAAGTCCTTATCATTGTAAATACAGCTACAGGCTGCGGCTTTACACCCCAGTATGAAGATCTTCAGAAGATATATGACAAGTACAAAGACAAAGGACTTGAGATTCTTGACTTCCCCTGCAATCAGTTCGCTAATCAGGCACCCGGAAGCAATGAGGAAATTCACGAGTTCTGCAAGGGACGTTTCGGAATTACATTCCCTCAGTTCGCTAAGATTGATGTAAACGGCGAGAACGCACTTCCTCTCTGGAAGTACCTCACTACGAATACAAAATTCGACGGCTTCGGAAAAGGTCCTAAGGCTCTCATGATGTCAGGTGTTGTAAAGGCTATGGACAAAGATTATAAGAACAACGGCGATATCAAGTGGAATTTCACAAAGTTCATTATCGACCGTGATGGAAATATCGTGGCACGTTTCGAGCCTACATATTCCATGGAAGACCTTGACACAAAGGTAGCAGAGCTTCTGTAAAAAGACAGATGAAATATTCGATTATGACGGAGCAAAACAATGGGTAAATATGATGCATTAAAACTTGATAATCAGCTGTGCTTTCCTCTTTATGCGGCTTCGAGGGAAATTATCAAAATCTATCATCCGTATCTTTCAAAACTTGATCTGACATATACGCAGTACATTACGATGATGGTTCTCTGGGAAGTCAAAAAAATCACTGTGAAAGATCTTGGAAAGAAACTTTATCTCGACAGCGGAACACTTACGCCGCTTCTTAAGACGCTTGAAAAACGCGGTTTTATCACAAGGAAAAGAAGTGAAAAAGATGAGAGAGTTCTCGTTGTTGAAATAACGGAGGAAGGCGATAAGTTCAAGGATCAGGCAGTCAATATTCCCGCAGAGGTCGGAAGTTGCGTAAAACTGTCCGAAAAGGATGCAAAGGATTTATATCGCATACTTTACGGGCTTCTTGACAATTCTTTATAAACATCGATTCTTATTTTTCGGAATATTCATGGTAACCGAATTCCTGATAAGATTCGTGACGATTCCTTGACAATTCTTTGTAAATTGAATATAAACAGAATAGGATTTGATTTCTTGTTTCTAAAATAAAAAATGTTTGAATCCACTTTTTTCGGAAAATACGTTTCCGAAAGTGAAAAGGAGATTTCACAAACCCATGAATGTTTATAAGACCAAGGCCAGAGAATATATTCTTGATTATCTGAAAGAACATTCCGACAAAAGATTCACGGCCAGAGAACTTTATGATTGCGTAAAAGACGATATCGAAAGTATAAACAGAACGACGATCTATCGAAATCTCGATCGCCTTTGCGAACTCGGAGAACTCATAAGATACAAAGAGCCAAATCAGGATGCCTGGTATTACCAGTATTCAAAAGAACATGATCACTGCGACAAACATCTTCATGCGCAGTGCAGCGAATGCGGAAAGATTTTCCATCTCGAGAGTGACTTCGTGGATGAATTCGAAGAGAAGATGCAGTCGATTTACGGTCTCGATGTAAATTCGTCTCAGACCATGATTATAGGCAAATGCAATGATTGCAGTAAACCTCCGAAAATCAAGAAACCGGCGAATAAGAAAAACCGGAATTACAGGCAGAAAGATTAAAGTTAATTGTTTTGCGGTACTTCAATGAGGTACCGCTTTTAATTTGCAAAACGAATAAAAGCGATTGGTCTGATGTGAATTTGCAGCAAAATAAGCTGTTTGGGCTTGGATTTAATCAGAGATTAACCGGAATGGTTATGAAGATTTGCAAAAGTTTTTAGAATTTGCAACAAATTTGCAAATGGTATTGACAAACCTTTTTTACGTGTCTATAATATGCAACTGTGTTGCAAAACATTTTTGGGAAAATAAATTGCGACAATATAGCTGATATCAAAATTGAAAAAATTTATAACAATACAGCTGATATTACACACGAAAAATTAACCGGTTAATTTATTAAAGACAAGATATAAAATACGGAGGAAAAGTGGCATGAAAAACAATATGAGAAAGTTTTTATCTTTTATGATTGCTTCTCTGATGACTGTCGTAGCACTTACGGGATGTGCATCAGGGAAAGGAAACAGTGCATCGGGTTCGGGAGATAAAATCAAAATAGTTACAACAATTTTCCCTGAATATGACTGGACAAGGGAAATACTCGGAGATAAGATTTCCAACGCAGATATGACATTGCTTCTTGATAACGGTGTAGATCTTCATAACTACACGCCCACATTCAGCGATATGGCGAAAATATCAGAGTGTGATCTTTTCATTTATGTCGGCGGCGAGTCGGATGAATGGGTTGACGATGTCCTTAAAACAAGTGAAAACAAAGACATGATCGTGATCAATCTTCTTGAAGCGCTCGGTGACAGTGTTAAGGAAGAAGAAATCGTTGAAGGCATGGAACACGAGCATGAGCATGAAGAAGGTGAAGAACACGATCATGAAGACGGCGATGAGGAACACGAAGACGGAGAAGAACATGATCATGAAGACGGCGATGAGGACCATGAAGACGGAGAAGAACATGAGCATGAAGAAGGTGAAGAGCATGATCACGAGCATGAAGAACATGAGAGCGATGAACATGTATGGCTTTCTTTAAAAAATGCATCGGTTCTCTGCGATGAGATTGCCAATGCACTTGAGACTATTGATCCGGAAAATAAGGATACATACGCAGCCAATGCTGAGGCTTACAAGGCTAAATTGTCTGATCTTGATGCGCAGTATAAAGACGCAGTTGATACTGCTTCCTGCAAGACGCTTCTTTTCGGTGACAGATTCCCTTTCAGATATATGGTTGACGATTACGGACTTGATTATTATGCGGCTTTTGCGGGCTGTTCAACTGAAGTTGAAGCAAGTTTCAATACAGTAATTTTCCTTGCGGAGAAAGCAGACGAACTCAACCTTAAATCAGTAATGACGATTGAAGGAACTGAACACAAGATTGCTGAGACTGTAAGAGACAACACAGAGGCAAAGGACCAGCAGATTCTGACACTTGATTCCATGCAGACAACGACTTCAGCCGATATTGCTGCAGGAAAAACTTACTTATCGATTATGACGAGTAACCTCGAAGTACTTAAAGAGGCACTGAAATAATATAGTTGATGATTTATCATTTCGAGTATTCTGATTTTTAAATAATACCATTATATTCCCATTTTAAGCGCTGTATATCAACCATCCGAATATGCGGCGCTTTTTTATGTGTTTTGCTTTTAATAAAACTATTGCTTCTGCTTTGAAATGAATAAAAAACTGTATTCTGTGTTGAAATAACTGTTGCCTCTTTTTTAAGATTTCTTTTATTAAAAAAATTGCTTATTTTGCGTATAATCATGCGCTTTGCCGGATAATATTGTATAATGTTTATTGTTTGAAGATTTTGGAATAAAAGGTTTATCCTGAAATAAGATAAATACTTGCAAGAGGTGACATGAAAAAAGGACTTATATTGGAAGGTGGCGCAATGCGCGGTATGTTTACCAGCGGAGTTTTGGATGTTTTTATGGAAAACGGCATCGAATTCGACGGGATGGTCGGGATATCGGCAGGCGGCATTTTCGGCACGAATTTTAAATCAAAACAGATAGGCAGAGGCATCAGATATAACAAAAAATATTCGAGAGACCCGAGATACTGCAGTATCCGTTCACTCATCAAAACGGGTGACATTTACGGTGCGCAGTTTTGTTATCATGAAATACCTGAGAAACTCGACCTTTTCGATTGGGAAACATTTAAAAACAATCCGATGGAATTTTATGTCGGAGCAACGGATCTGGACAAGGGTGAGATCGTATTCCATCAGTGCCTGACATGTGATGCGACGGACATAGAATGGATCAGAGCATCCGCTTCGATGCCGACGGTTTCAAAGCCTGTCAAAATTGACGGATATACTCTTCTTGACGGCGGAATTACCGATTCGATTCCGTACGAATTCATGGAAGAAAAAGGCTATGACAGAAACGTTGCGGTCCTGACACAGCCTTATGATTTTGTTAAGCACAGAACTAAGGCGGGACTTATATATCGCCTGGCTCTTCTTAAATATCCTCACATCGCAAAAATCATGACCACAAGACACAACATGTATAATGCTCAGACAAGTGCGATAAAAGAGATGGAAAAAGAAGGTAAAATCTTTGTCATAAGACCGCCGAAATCTCTCGGTATTAAGCGTACCGAAAAGAACCCGGATGAACTCGAAAGAGTATATCAGAT
>JAIKXN010000162.1 GCA_024684055.1 Lachnospiraceae bacterium
AGATAATTCATGCTGTACGAGGTCTGGAAACTCTTCGTTTCAGGCCACATCATGTCAGCACCTTTATTCTTTATCTTACTGTTGTATATGTCGAAATGACTCTTTCTTACAGCTGATTTTCCGGGAGCAAAAACATAGTTGGTATTCATCTGAATGTAGGTGATATACATGTTTTGCCAGCGGACGATTTTTTCCGGTTCATTTGTATAATCGTTAATTGATGAGATCATTCCGAGAGTATCAAACATGGAATCGGGTGCGCTGCTTTCGTCGTCATCTTCCCAGTTTCTCCCGGTAAAAGAAGAGAAGTTCTTTCCGACAAGTCTTAAATAGGCCGTTTCTTTTGGGATTTCATAAACCGCAAGAACTCTTTCATTGCTGTCTTTAACTTTACCCTCAAGGTTTCCTTCATCTGAAAAACCGATCACGGATTCCGCATAATCTTCATCTTTTCTGATGGATGCTTTTATGCGGATTTCCTGAATAAATTGATTCACGCTTCTATAAGCATTCTTTACGAAAGTCCAGTTGTAACGCTCTTTCGGGGCGGGGGAAACGAGTAAAAGTATTATGATCGCTATGATAAAAGGCGAAATGTAAACGATGTGATTTTTGGTATCAGTAGTTCCTTCTTTTTTCCATCTTATCTGAATCTCTTTGCATAAGAAGAGAAGCATTAAAAGGAAAACTGCGGCAACAAAAGGTTTTCCGACTTCGACTTTCAAAATCATAAGCGGGATTAGAGATAAAAACGAGAGAATCGTCACCACATTTCCGAAGGTCCTTATGTAGGCAACCAGTTCGCCGAGTGCAAAGGCGAAAAGTGCAAAAACAAGAAGCCAGAGAAAGCGTATATTATCCATGGCTTTCCCGACAAAAACATCATATCGTGAAACAAGGACGACAAAGATCGTAAAGGAAGAAAGAATCCCGACGGAAATGAGTCTTCCCGTAAGACCGCTGTTTTTTATGATTACCAAAAGTGCGGCTATTGTAAGTTCAACAAAGAAAAGCAGAGCGCTTGTTTCGCCGAGCCCGAAAGGGTTTGCGAGAACGGACAAAAGAGCGGTTGCCAAGGGTAAAACGTATAAAAGTTCATAAAGGAGACTGACCATCAGAGCACCTCCTTTAATTTATCTTCATACCCGATTTTTATGTATTCGGTATTTTTTCCGAGGTCGATTTTGCCTTCGGCATTTTCTTCGGTTATATGACAGATGACAACGGGAATTCCGTTTTTGTTAAGCTCTTCCATTTGAAATTTTGCTTCATCGCTTATTTCATGAAGAACGAGATAAACGAGGCTGTTTGATGAAACATTTGAGTGCCACACCGACTCAAAAAGTTTAGCGGATGTACTTTCAAATGAGAATATAAACGATGACATTGAAGCATAAAAATCTTCAAAAGAATCGATGTTCTGAAGAAGATATTTTCCCGGTATGTTTTCGTAAGTCTGCACGGATACGGTAATACCGTTTTTCAGATAATAATGCGAAAGCGCGATGACCGTCTCGAGAATTTTGTTTTCAAGAGGAAGGAATTCGGCGGGCTCATTGCTGTATCTGCATGAATCCATAATGATGCCGATTCCCGGAGTTTCGGAACCTGTTTTTGTGCGTAAAAAAGGCTTTCCGAGATGTGCACTCATTTTCCAGTTGATGTTTCTGATATCATCTCCGGGGATATACTCACGAACCAGCACATCCTGTTCGGTCGGATTAACAGCGGAGTCTTTAAAAACGATTGGCGAATAGGAATGGGAAAGAGAGTCGAGGATTTCAAGCCGCGGACTTACGATTGCCCTCAGTCTTTCCTTGTTTGGAAAGTTAATGCGAAAGAGACGAAGATAGTCCTGGATAATGACATTTCGGATCCCGACATCATATTCGCCGCGGTATTTGCAAACAAGAACTGTTTCTTTTTTGAGACCCGAGTGAGGTGCGAGTTCGTATTCGGAATTGTCCGTCAGTTCGCTGATATACGAGAAGTTGCTGAAAAATTCGACTTTTACACCGGAGAAGGAATAAAAGTCTTCATTCTGCAAGGTAAAATAAAAATCCGTTGGTGTGCCGACCACGACATTTTTGGTTATGATCTTCTGATAGATCCTGAATCGGAAATAAACAACGATCGTATAAATTAATGAGATCGCAGGAATTAAAAGCATGAGAAAAAAGAACCCGTATGAAACAGGTCCGCCGTAAAATGATATGGCAATAAGAGAGAGGATGAAAAGCCCCACTGCGATCAGTCTGTTTCTAAGCATATTACACCATCGGAACTTTCGCTTTTATGATCAGATTCTTTAAAACTTTGTCAACATCTTCCTTTGCTATTTTTGCTTCGTAAGTAAGCATAAGGCGGTGATGCAAAGTGTTTACAGCCACGGCTTTGATATCATCGGGCTTAACGAAATCACGACCGGAAACGTAAGCTTTTGCCTGGGCTGCACGAACAAGATGAAGCATTGCACGGGATGAAGCGCCCATAACAAATGAGGGTTCGTTTCTTGTTGCGGAAACAATGTCGTTTGCATATCTTAATACATCATCGACAACTTTTATGTTTTCGACTTCTTTTTTCATCTCAAGAAGTTTGGCGGTATCGATAATGCTTTCAATCTTTTCGAAAGTCTCTCCGGAAAGGAAATTCTTTGTCATCTTTATTTCGTTATCCTGTTCGGGATACCCTATTGATAATTTCATCATAAAACGGTCCATCTGCGCTTCGGGAAGAGGGTATGTTCCGAGAAATTCGATTGGGTTTTGCGTCGCGATTACCATAAAAGGTTCGGGAAGTTTTTTGCGTTCGCCGTCAATCGTCACGAAGCCTTCAGCCATTGCTTCCAGAAGGCTCGACTGAGTTTTGGGCGATGTACGATTGATCTCATCCGCAAGAAGAAGCTGATGCATTACAGCACCTTCCCTGTATTCGAAGTCGCCTGTTTTCATATTCAAAACGGAAACACCCAGAACATCTGAGGGGAGCGTGTCGGGAGTAAACTGAATACGACCGAAATCAAGATCAACGGCTTTTGAGAGAGTCTTTGCCAGAGTTGTTTTTCCGACACCGGGAACGTCTTCGAGAAGGACATGTCCTCCTGCCAAAAGACATATGATCACGTTTTCCGTAACATCCTCATGCCCGATAAAATTTGAATTTATGAGTCTTTTTAATTTATCTGTCATTTTTGCTCCTTTTTTGAAAACGAATAGCGATAATCGCCTGATCAGGCGTTTATTTACGGTAAAGTATACAATAAAAATGCATAAAACAAAATATAATGAGGACCATTAAGATAAATAGTTATAAAAACGAGAAAAAATTAAGTAAAAAATTGATAAAAAGATATTGTTATCAGGGATAAATGCTTAACTGTTTTGCACGTTTTGAAAAGATTAAAAACATTATAAATAAACACTTCGCATGACAGTGACAGAGTGTGGACACTTATTTCTTGAATTATCTTTTCTCATAGTGCATAATTAAACTGTAAAAAGAGAATGGTATGTGTGAAAACACACGGAATTTAGGAGAAAATCAATTTATGAAAAAGAATTATTTAAGACTTCTGACAGGTTTAGCGCTGCTTTTGACGTTAACGGGATGTATGAGGATCGAGCGAGGACTCGTCATTAAATCCGGCGGAAAAATGGAGGTTTCCATGGGAGGGTACATGAATCAGGAGTTAACGAATATGGTCTATGGCAGCAAGGAAGAATTCTATGAAGCCGAGCCGGAAGAAACCGAAGACATGTCTGAAAACCTTGGTATGTCTTCGATGGATGCGCTTAACGGTCCCGATGCCGTAAAGACGGAATTTACGGCCGACGGAACCACATGGTACGGATACCAGGTTAAAAAGAACGTTTCAAACTTTACCGAGGCGGCAGATTTTTTCAGTGATGACAATATTACTTTTAAAATCAGCAAAGCCGGCCTTTTGACAAAAACAATAAATATCCAGATGATTTCAATGGGCAATATGTCAGGAAGCAATTCCGATATGGACTACGAAGATCTGTCGAGCGTGGTAAATGATACATTTTACATTGAGGTTCCCGGAACGATAACTTCGACCGACGGAACGATCGATCAGAACAAGAAAAACAGAGTATCCTGGAGTGTTGCCGATATCGATTACGGAAAAAGCATTACCAAAAACATGACGGTTACATATATCAATGTTATTCCGTATATTATCATCGGTGTTGCGGTTCTTCTTCTGGTAATTATCCTGATAATCGTTCTGGTTGCTGTAATCATCTTCAGGAAGAGAAGAAATGACAATAAGTTCACAGGTGTTTCGTTAAGTTAAATTAACTTCGAGATCGGTAAAAAGGCAGAAAGATCATATGTCTGGCAGTGAAATTTCGATATAAATATGCTCTTAATTACCCCGGGTGCAATAAGCATTCGGGGTTTTCTTATGAAAGAAAATATATATGCAAGATTCACATTTTAGCCGAAGATGAGCGAGACAGTGGGAAGGCGGATGATTCGTAATTTTGCAAAATCGGGCTTATGCAATGAGATTACGGCTTAATCTTTTTTCAGAGTTCTGCAAAAATGCGTATTTATGAATTAATAAAACTGTAAAATGCCAAGTTTTTATGCTATAATACCAAAGGGTGCAAAGCAATGAAAAAAGGTAACGATCAGGGGACTTAAAAATTCATAAGAAAAATAATCGGCACGGGCAGAAAAGGCCTGTGCTTTTTGCGCTTTAAATATATCATTACACGAAGGATCAGAGGGATTTGGAATGGGCAAACTAATACGATGGAAAGAACTGTTTCCTGAAAACATTATCAAGAGCAGTCAGCAGTATATTGAAAAAGGTTCGGTAACGGACGTTACAGACAACGGAAGCTTGATAAAAGGCGTAGTTAAGGGCATGGAAGAATTCAATGTCGAAGTGGAATATTCAGCGGGACAGATTAAAGTCCTTCGCTGTTCTTGTCCTTTCGCCAAAGAAGGCCAAAGATGCAAGCATATGGCTGCAGTTTTGCTTGCGGCCGATGCCATAAACCAAGACGCAGAAGAAGTTTCAAACGTAAGCGTTGAAGGAGCCAAAGCCGAAAGAGTAATGTCCGAAAATACGGACAGTGTCGGAGAAAAAGATTCTGAATTCGAAGCCGAAACAAAGACAACTGCAGCAGAAGCTACAGAGGCAGGAAAGGCAGCAGCAAAAGCGTATAAATCCGAGACTTTGGACGAAAACGAAACTGCCGGCTCACAGTTTGCAAATTCATCCGCTGATACCAATGCTGCGACGGATTCCTCCGACAGCACTTCGGCAAATTCATCCGCTGATACCAATGCCGCGTCGGAATCCTCAGACAATATCGAAGAAATCATAAATGACATACCTGCCCCGGTTATCAACTGGCCATACAATCCCGTTCACGAAGGCAAGATTGAAATCAAAGCGGACATCAGTCCCGAATTTACATATTCACTCTATCAGAACAAGGTTCCCCTTATCAGAAAATTCTTAATCAAGAATGTTTCCGATGAGGACTTTAAGAATCTGGTGGTTCACATTTATTCGGATGTGAGCCTTATTGAGCATTATGAGATGCCGATCGAGTATCTTTCCGCAGGAGAAGAAAAGACCTTCAGACGTCCCGAACTTTTTGTGCAGGGCGGTTTCCTCGCTTCTTTGACAGAGAGAATGGTAGGAAACATTTATGTCTGTGTAACATACAGTACGGACGAATATGCAAGAGAAGGCAGGGAAATCAATATTCATGCCTTTAATCAGTGGCCCGGTCTTAAATACGATCCGGACCTTATTGCAGCATACATCACACCCAATCATCCGGCAGTGGTAAGCATCCTTCACGGTGTTGCTGAGTTTCTTGAAAAGAATACAAGCAACCCTTCGCTTGATGCATATCAGTCGGAAGAGCCTGACAGAGTGCTTGCGATGGCAAATGCCGCATTTGCAGCCATTCAGAAAAAGAACATTATTTATGCCGAACCGCCCGCAAACTTTGCGATCGCAGGTCAGAGAATAAGACTTGCCGACGAAATAATCGAAACGAAGCTCGGAACATGTCTTGACCTGACACTCCTTTACGCAGGCGTGCTTGAAGCAATGGGACTTCACCCTGTTCTCGTATGGGTTGAGGGACATATTTTCGCGGCTGTCTGGCTTATCAAAAACTACTTTCCCGAGCCCTATTTTACCGACGTTACACTCCTTGAAAAAGCAATCAGCCTCGGTGAAATCGTACCCGTGGAATGTACTTTAATGTGCGCCGGAAGGAACGTAAGTTTTGACGATGCCGTAAAAGCAGCAAACGAAAATATTGCAAGACATGATGAATTCCAGGGAGTATCGGATGTTTTCAGAACAAGACTTTCGGAAGTTCTGCCGCTTCCTTCCAAGGTTTTGAAAGACGGAAAATACGTACTTGAACATAACGAAAGAAAAGACAGGGATGTCACGGCTTTAACGGATGCGAAAACAAGGACTTACGATTTCTCAAACATGAACACGGAAGAGGTAACAAAGCAGGTTCAGTGGGAGAGAAAACTTCTTGATCTAAGTACCAGAAACTCGCTTATAAACATGCGTCCCTCAGGCGTGATTTCGCTACTCAGTTTCGACATTTCATCACTGGAAGATTCACTTTCCGAAAACATTGAGTTTGAAATATATCCGCGCCCGAAAGAGTGGGATATTCACAGTATTACGACTGCGACTTTTGAGGAACTCAATAACCTCGGGCCGTATGAAGAACTGATCGCACAGGAAGCTAAGAAGCACAGACTTCATGCGTGGATCGGCGATAATCTTGAAAAAGAACTTACAAAACTTTACCGTAACGCAAAGAAGTCGATGGAAGAAAACGGTGCGAGCACGCTTTACCTTGCACTCGGACTTTTAAGATGGATCGATACAGCAAAATCAAAATCACATCCCTACTACGCACCCGTCGTGCTTATCCCCGTGGATATTATCAAAAAATCCGCGACCAAAGGATATGTCATCAGGGAAAGAGATGATGATGTTCAGATAAACGTTACAATACTTGAATACATTAAGCAGAATTACGGAATTGATATCCCCGGATTAAGTCCGATTCCGAGAGACGAACACGGCGTGGATATCGATCAGATATTCGCGATCATCAGACATGAACTTAAGAACAGAGAAGGCTGGGATGTGATCGAAAACGTCAATCTCGGAAACTTCTCATTCACTCAGTTTGTCATGTGGAACGATCTTAAGGCTCATCCCGAGATGCTCGAAAGAAGCAAGGTCGTTCGCGGCCTTATAAACGGTGTCGAAGAATGGGATCAGTACGTCGACAGGGGAGAGGATATGCCTTACCTTCCCGTATCGGTTGACGAGTCGCAGCTTCGTGCCATCAACATGGCTGCAAACGATATAAGCTTCGTACTTCACGGACCGCCCGGAACAGGCAAATCGCAGACCATTACGGCGATGATTGCCAATGCTTTGGCAAAGGGCAAAACAGTTCTTTTTGTAGCGGAAAAAATGGCTGCTCTTGAAGTCGTTCAGAGAAGACTTGAGTCGCTCGGAATAGGTGATTTCTGCCTTGAACTTCATTCGCATACGGCGGTAAAAAAGAACGTACTTGAGAAGCTTAAAAAAGTCGTTGATATCGGCGTACTCGGCATGAAATCCGATTACGAAGAAAAGATTGCAGAGTTAAACGAAATAAGAGTGAAACTCGACAGCTATGCAAGAGCGCTTCACAAAAAGAGAAGCTTCGGAATTTCCGTAAGGGATATGATTGACGAATACGAATCGATTCCCGAGCAGAAAACGGTTCTTCGCCCCGATGAAGAAACGATTAAAAATATAACCATTAAGGATTTCGAGAAAAACCTTCTTCTTCTCGAAAGACTCGTTGTTGCCGGAAAAGCAGTGGGCCATCCTCACGGTCATATGTTCGGCGACATAAAGAGAACCGAGTATACAAAGAGCCTTCGTATCGATCTCGAAGAGGCATGCTCGGAATACGAAAAGGCAGCAGGAACTTTGTGCGAATACAGCGAAGATTATTCGGGATATCTGGGTGTAAACAACCCCGTAGGATTTGGCGACTGGAATGCACTTTTCGAACTTGCAGATTCGATTATCAAATTAAGCGAAGTTCCCGAATGGCTTATGCAAAAAGATGCGATCTCGCAGGCTGAAAATGCGCTTAAAGCTTTTATGACAAAGAAGGATGTATATCTTTCCAACAGAGAAGGATTCCTTAAGAGTTTCGACGAAAGCATACTCGATATCGACCTCAATATTTTCGTAACAAAATATGCCGAAGCCGAAAAGAAGATATTCGGAAAAGCAAAAGCAATCGAAAACGTTTCGAAGGAACTTGAAGCGTATACGAAGTTTGAAGTAAAGCAGGAATTCCTTCCCAAGATGTCATCGGATGTCGCAACCTATAAGAACATTTTAGGAGAATACAATACTGCATTGCAGGCAGTTCCCGAGCATCTTAAAGAGTATGCGACGGATGACCTTACAGCTGAAAATATAGCAGAGTTAAAGAAAGAGTGGACGGAAAAAACTGCCGTTAAGGAAAGCGACAAAGCAAAGATTTTTGAACTTAAATCAAACGGCAGATTTGAGGAAGCTCTTAATCTTACAAAGAAGTTTAATGAGATTAAGGGCCAATATAACGAATGCTGCAGCGCACTCGAAGAGATTCTTTCCATGAGTCTTCCCAATGATGAAACAGACTGGATGGCAAAGAGAAAAGAATTAACGGATATGCTCTGCGACAATTATTCAGCGCTTCGTGACTGGATCACATACCGTGAAATCAGAGCCGAGTGTATCAGTGAAGGTCTTTCGGACATCTGCAAACTTTATACCGACGGCCTCGACCACGATGCGGTTATACCTGTATACAGAAAATCAATGTTAAGAGCTCTGATCTGGGACGTAATCACAAACGAGCCTTCGCTTAACAAGTTCACGGGTACCAACTTCAACGAAACCATCCGCGAATACAGAAAGATGGAAGAAGAGTTTGTCGACACCACAAAGCAGGAAATATACTACAAACTTACACATAACATTCCTGTCGGATATTCCGATGCCGATTCGATAAAAGAAATGGGTATTTTAAGAAAGGCAATAACAAGTGGTGGAAGAGGACAGTCGATCAGATCTTTGTTCGATCAGATCCCTCACGTCTTAACGAGACTCTGCCCATGCCTGCTTATGAGCCCGATTTCTGTATCGCAGTATCTCTCGGCTGACAACACACCTTTTGATGTGGTTATTTTCGATGAGGCTTCGCAGCTTCCTACATGTAAGGCCGTAGGCGTTCTTGCGAGAGGACACAATGCTGTAATCGTAGGCGATCCGAACCAGATGCCTCCGACAAGTTTCTTCGCGGGAAACATGGTTGACGAAGACAATCTGGATATCGAAGATCTCGAAAGCATCCTTGACGACTGCCTTGCACTCGGCATGCCTTCGGCTCATCTTCAGTGGCATTACAGAAGCCGTCACGAAAGTCTGATCTCGTTCAGCAACCGTGAATATTATGATAATTCAATGCTCACCTTCCCTTCGGTTAACGACCGTGAGAAGAGAGTTAAACTCTGCACCGTCAACGGAACATTTAACCGTAAAAAAGGCAGGGTAAACGAGGAAGAGGCAGCAGCGATCATCAAAGAAGTAAAGAGAAGATACAATTCGCCTTTGCTCAGAGACTATTCGCTCGGAATCGTAACATTTAACGAAAAACAGCAGTCGCTTATTCTCGACCTTTTGCAGGAGGAATACAAGAAAGATCCCGAACTCGAAAAATGGGCAGAACTCGAAAGAGATACCGAAGACAGACTCTTTGTCAAAAACCTTGAAAACGTCCAGGGTGATGAAAGAGACGTCATTCTTTTCTCGGTAACATACGGTCCCGATGAGGACGGAAAACTTTCGCTCAACTTCGGTCCTCTTAACAGAGAGGGCGGCTGGAAGAGACTCAATGTAGCGGTATCAAGATCGAGAATGGAAATGATTCTTTTCTCATCGATGACATCCGATATGATCGACCTTAACCGTACGAAATCAAGGGGCGTTGAAGGATTGAAAGACTTCCTTGCATTTGCGGAAAAAGGAACGCTGATTGGCGAATCATACGGTGGAAACAGAAAGATCACTGGTATTGCCGGTCAGATCTGCGATGCGCTTGAAAAGGAAGGATACAGCGTTCAGACGAATGTCGGCCATTCCGATTTCAAGATTGATATCGCTGTCATTAATCCTTTTGACGAGAATGAATATCTTCTTGGCATCATGCTTGACGGCGCTACATATAACCGTTCCAAAAATACGAGAGACAGAGAGATTTCGCAGACCGGAGTTCTCGGCGGACTCGGATGGAAACTTCATCGTATTTGGACCATGGACTGGTGGGATAACAAGGAACAGGAAATCAAGAATTTAACCGACCTTCTTTCCGAAATAAAGGAAGAAGCGCGTGCTGCTTCCGAGAATCCCAAGGCAAAAGATGAAGGACCGGAATCAGAGGAAATAATTCCTCTCGCTGAAAGAGAAAAGAAACCTGTTGAAAAGAAGTCCAGAAAGAAAAAAGAAGCAGGCGAGATTTCAAGTTTCGAAGACAGTGAACGTTTCAAGGCGAGACCGGTCATCAAGGTAATCGAAAACGGAACTTACAAGAAAAACGGGGTAATATGCTTCAGGGATTATGAAGGTAATTTTACGGCAGAAAAGAAGAAAGATTTATTAAATGACTACTGCTTCTACCTCGGCAAAAAAGGCAGCGATTCGCATGATGATTACCTTCTTCTTGTAACGAAGGAAGCCGCTGATATTCTTAAAGACGGCGTATCAAAAGAAGGCAAGCTTTATTACGGCAGTCTTCATCCTAATGTTAATCAGAAAGACCTTTTTGACAGTCTTGACGCGCTTACGAAGGATGAAGATAAGATCAAAAAATTTAAAGATATCGTTGATGTGATTCCGGAGAAGGAGTAGCAGATATTTCATAAACTGATACGCAGGGGAAATGAATATGAATTCAGTTTCTTTTGAAGAATTAAGAAAAGGGTACGAAACAGCATATATAGACGGCTCTGTGGCTTCAAACGAAGCGTTACGACCTCAGTTTGTATCCAACAACTACAAAGAAGGCAAAAAGGTCCTCTCTTCAATAGAGGATGAGCTTTTAAAATGCGATGAATTCAAAATAAGTGTTGCATTTATAACATTAAGCGGAATCACCCCTCTTCTTCAGACATTAAAGGAACTCGAAGAGAAGAACATTCCCGGGGAAATACTGACAACTAATTATCTTATGTTCAGTGAGCCGAAAGCTCTCGAAAAAATCAATTCGCTTAAAAACATCACGCTAAAAATGTATGACTCGGAAAGTTCCGGCGAGGGCTTTCATACCAAAGGATATATTTTCAAAAAAGAAGAAATATACAGAATAATAATCGGCAGTTCAAACATGACAGGCAATGCGCTCAAACAAAATTATGAATGGAACACAAAGATTGTTTCCACAGCGCAGGGCGAGATGACAAAAGAGATAATCAACGAGTTTGAATCCCTCTGGAATTCAGAGTATTCAAAAGCCTATGACGAGTTCATAGAAGAGTACAGAGAAAAATATCAGATCATTTCGCATCAGAGGGAAATAGCAAAGCAGGATGAAGTTGTTTCCATTGAAAAGTACAGATTAAAACCGAATGTCATGCAGACAGGTTTTATAACCAATCTTCGAAAGATCATTGCGGAAGGTGAGGAAAGAGCACTTTTAATATCCGCAACAGGTACCGGAAAAACTTATGCGTCTGCATTTGCGATGAGAGAACTCGGATTTAAGAGGGTACTGTTTTTGGTACACCGCGGACAGCTTGCCAGACAGACGAAAAAGTCGTATGAAACGGTTTTCGGAAAGTCAGTGTCGATGGGTATAGTCGGTGCGGGTTACAACGATTACGATGCCGATTTTATTTTCGCGATGGTCCAGACTTTAAACAGAGACGAGCATCTTTTACAGTTTGATCCCGAACATTTTGATGCCATCTGCATCGATGAGGCACACCATGTTCCTGCGGAAACATACCGGAAAATCCTCAAACATTTTAAGCCGAAACTCTGGCTTGGAATGACGGCTACACCCGACAAAAGAGATGACAATATCGAAGGACGAAATGTCTATGAAATGTTCAATTATCAGATAGCCTACGAGATAAGACTTCAGCAGGCAATGGAAGAAAATCTTCTCTGTCCTTTTCATTATTTTGGCATTACCGATCTTTCAATAATCGGTGATGAAAAGCAAAGGGATTTCAATGTGCTGACGTGTGATGAAAGAGTAAAACACATAGTTGAACAGGCGGATTATTACGGCTTTAGCGGAGACAGGGTAAAAGGTCTGATTTTCTGCAGCAGTATAAAAGAATCCGAAGCTTTGTCAGAGAAACTTAACAAAACAATTAATCCCGCTACAGGTGAATACTTTAGAACAATCGCTTTAAACGGAAGCGCTTCCGAGAGCGAGCGTATGGATGCTTTTGAAAGACTTGCTGCAGACGATACGGATAATGAAAAAGAAAATGAAACGCATCTTGATTATATTTTATCCGTTGAAATCTTAAACGAAGGTGTCGATATCGTCGAAGTTAATCAGGTTGTCATGCTTCGCCCCACACAGTCTCCGATTGTTTTTATCCAGCAGCTCGGAAGAGGACTTCGTAAAGCAAACAACAAAGAGTATGTGGTAATACTTGATTTCATCGGAAACTATAACAACAACTTCATGATCCCGATCGCACTTTCGGGGGACAGGACATATAACAAAGACAATATCAGAAGATTCATTCTTGAGGGCGGAAGAGTTATACCCGGTGCTTCAACAATTCACTTCGATGAGATAAGCAGAAAAAGGATTTTTGCATCTGTTGATAATGCGAATTTCAGTGATGTAAAACTTATTAAAGAAAATTATACAAACCTGAAGAACAAACTCGGAAGAATTCCTGCTCTAAGAGATTTTGATAATTACGGCGAGATGGATGTCTTAAGAATTTTTGACAATTCGAGTCTGGGGTCGTATTACAAATTCCTTGTGAAATATGAAAAGGAATATACAATCCGTCTCTCAGAAGATGAAGAGAAAACGGTTGAATTCGTTTCCAAAAAACTTGCGGCAGGAAAGAGAATTCAGGAACTGCTTCTTTTAAAGAGAATTATAAAGTATTCTTATGAGGCACAAAGAGCAGGTCTGTTCGATCTTCTTAAAAAAGATCTTGCTTCTTACCAAAAAACAATCAACGAAGATCAGAAAGACAATATAGTAAATGTACTGACCAACAAATTCCCTGCAGGATCAAGCAGGAACACCTATGAACAGTGCATCTTTATTGAAGAGGATAACGGCGATTACAGACCCGGTTCTTCATTCGTTAGGATGCTGGCAAACAAAGACTTTTATAACATTATTGACGAACTGATCGATTTCGGAATCTCGCGCTACGAGAGGGATTACAGCAACGCATATAAGGATACCGATCTTGTTTTATATCAGAA
>JAIKXN010000164.1 GCA_024684055.1 Lachnospiraceae bacterium
GGATTATCTCCATCAAAGTACATATACGAATTGCTGACATGCGACCACCTCGTGTAATCATGATCATGAACATTGACAGATTCACGTCCCTGATTTCCATCGGCGCTTGCCTTAATACCCGTCACTCCCGCAACTGTCGCAAAAGTAATGACAAGTATCAAAAGACTGCTCAGAATTTTTTTCAGCCTGAATACTTTTTTCATTTTTTCCAATTATGAACCCTCCCTTTTATACATTTCTGTCCGGATGATATTTTCGCAAAAATGCACAAATAATTATCAAACCTTATATATGCATTATACCACATATATCTTTCGTCTGTCTTTTTTAGTATGTGTGATTTCAAAGGCGTCTCCCTATAAAAAATGCCTTTCGGTCTTTACAATAAATCAAGTTTTACTGCGTTGCCTTGTTTGTCACATTCATAATGCCTGAAAAATAAAAAACGCCTAAAGCTTATTGTGCTTCAGGCGCTTACAGGGGAAGAGAGATTCGAACTCCCGTGAACGGTTTTGGAGACCGTGATACTGCCACTGTATGATTCCCCTATTCGGTCAACGAAGTGTATTATATCAAATAGAATCAAACTATGCAAGAACTTTTTTTAGATAAATATACGGATTGCTTTGCTGTAAAAATTTAAATCGTTTCAAAGAAAAAATAAGGATTGTTTCACTAAGATAATCTTTAATAAACAAAAAGCTGAAGTTACTATATATTAAAAACTTCTCCGTATGCTCTAACAGCATTTCTGCAGCAGTCTTCGCAGGGGCAAAGAGGCTTGCCGTCTGTCATTGCCTTTAAGTCTTTGCAAACCGTTGCTCCGCATCTTTCCTTGAAATTTCTCAAAAGATTTGCGGATTGTCTTACGGTACCCTGCCCTTCTGTTTTCAGACCTGCAACGATATTTGCACCGATAAGCGCACCGCAGGTAGCTTCCATTGTACCCATTCCGGCTGCAAATCCGGCTGACAGTTTCATAAGATCTTCTTCGGAAAGATTTGTTTCATCTGCCAGAGCTGCCGCAACCGCCTGACAGCAGTTGTAACCGCTCATTTTTAATTTTGCTGCTTTCTCAGCTCTTTCTTCTATATTCATAAGATTTCCTTTCTTTGACATCAATCAATTCTTTTTTATTATTTTGAATTAAACCATCTGTTTGCAAATGCACGCTGCCCATCTGTATTGGGAAATTCATTTATTTCGGCATAATCCCATATTAAAACAACATCTTTGTTTAATGCCTGTTTTCCCATTTCTGCGAGATATATTTTTTCGCATGAGCTCATCATGGCTGACTGAATTGCATTAATCCTGGAGCCGTTGCATTTTAAGCCATAGCCTAAATCAAGCAACTTATCTCTGAAATCCTGAAATACTTCAAAGTAAGCATATCCGACTGATTTAATTGCAATCCCGTCAATATTGGTTTCTATTATAAAGTCACCGTCGTCTGCTTCAGATACATAAACAATAATATTCTTTGTTTTATCAAAATAAGCAAGATCGACAACTACGCATTGATATTCGTCCATATAC
The DNA here is from genome assembly GCA_024684055.1 of Lachnospiraceae bacterium. GTDB lineage: Bacteria > Bacillota > Clostridia > Lachnospirales > Lachnospiraceae > UBA3766. The sequence goes on from JAIKXN010000164.1 coordinate 1,540, forward strand.
TCTACTATTAAGTCTCAGCACAAAAATGTAATTCCCGTTTTCAGCATTTTTTGGATTATATCATATATTAAACATTGCCTCAACTTACTTCAGGGCATTACAGATTTGCTATATGAAGTATATTGACTTCTTTTTTTCTAAAACCAATCTCAGGTCCACATACTGTCTGTTGTAATTTTTCACAAGAGAAAGCCAAAAAGAAAAGATTATTCGGTAAAATTGTTAAAAATTTATCAATTATTAATTTTTTAGTTGATTTTTGATATGCTTATGCTATACTAATCACAAGCAAAGATTGATAGAAAAATAACAATCTTTCATGTGAACCGGAAAGGAGATTCATTATGGAAAAAGATTACGGATTCATTGACAGCGTGGAAAAACTTGAAAAAGCTTTGTCTGAATTAAAAGAAGCTCAGAAAGTTTTTGCTGAGTACTCTCAGGAGCAGGTTGACAAGATTTTCTTCGAAGCTGCTTTAGCTGCCAACTCACAGAGAATTCCTCTCGCCAAAATGGCTGTTGAAGAAACAGGCATGGGTGTCGTTGAGGACAAAGTAATTAAGAACCACTACGCAGCAGAATATATTTACAATAAATATAAAGATACTAAAACATGTGGTGTTATCGAAAGTGATCCCGCTTACGGAATTCAGAAGATCGCCGAGCCTATCGGTGTTATAGCGGCTGTAATTCCCACAACGAACCCCACTTCTACCGCTATCTTCAAAGCTCTTATCGCTTTAAAGACAAGAAACGCGATCATATTCAGCCCCCATCCCCGTGCAAAGGCATCTACGATCGCTGCCGCAAAAGTCGTACTCGAAGCTGCAGTAAAAGCAGGTGCTCCCGAAGGAATCATTCGCTGGATTGACGCTCCTTCACTCGATATGACAAATCTCGTTATGAGAGAATCCGACATCATCCTTGCAACCGGTGGTCCCGGAATGGTTAAAGCCGCATATTCAAGCGGAAAGCCCGCTCTCGGCGTTGGTGCAGGCAATACACCCGCGATCATCGACGAATCAGCTGACATCATTCTTGCAGTTAACTCAATAATCCATTCAAAGACTTTCGACAACGGTATGATCTGTGCTTCCGAGCAGTCCTGCATCGTTGATTCTAAAGTATATGCGGCAGTTAAAAAAGAATTCAAAGACAGAGGATGCTACTTCCTTAAGAAAGACGAGATCGACAAAGTCAGAAAGACAATCCTTATCAACGGCGCACTCAACGCAAAGATCGTTGGTCAGAGCGCATTTAAGATTGCTTCTCTCGCAGGAGTTACAGTTCCCGAAAAGACAAAGATCCTTATCGGTGAGGTTGAGAGCGTTGAACTTTCCGAAGAGTTTGCTCATGAAAAGCTCTCTCCCGTTCTTGCAATGTACAAATCAAAGAACTTTGCAGACGCACTCAACAAAGCTGAGAAGCTTATCGCAGACGGCGGTTACGGACATACATCTTCTCTTTACATAAATACAGTTACAGGAACAGAAAAAATCGCAGAATTCGGCGAAAGAATGAAAACCTGCCGTATTCTTATCAATACCCCTTCTTCACACGGCGGTATCGGAGATCTTTACAACTTCAAACTTAATCCTTCACTTACACTCGGCTGCGGCTCATGGGGCGGCAACAGCGTAAGCGAAAACGTTGGCGTAAAACATCTTTTGAATATCAAAACCGTGGCTGAAAGGAGACAGAATATGCTTTGGTTCAGAACACCGAGTAAAGTCTACATTAAAAAAGGCTGCCTTCCCGTAGCCCTTGACGAACTCAAAACTTACTACAATAAGAAGAAAGTCTTCATCGTTACCGATACTTTCCTCTTCGAAAACGGTTATACAAAACCCATTACAGACAAACTTGACGAAATGGGAATCGTACATCAGACATTCTCAAACGTTGCTCCCGATCCTACTCTTGCATGTGCAAAAGAAGGAACAAAACTCATGCAGGAATTCAAGCCCGACTGCATTATCGCTATCGGCGGCGGTTCTGCAATGGACGCTGCAAAGATCATGTGGGTTCTTTATGAACATCCCGAAGCAGACTTCCTTGACATGGCAATGAGATTCGTTGATATCAGAAAGAGAGTTTACACCTTCCCCAAGATGGGTGAAAAAGCATTCTTCGTTGCTGTTCCCACATCCGCAGGTACAGGTTCGGAAGTTACTCCTTTCGCAGTTATTACAGATGAAGTTACCGGAGTTAAATATCCTCTTGCCGACTATGAACTCCTTCCCAATATGGCAATCGTAGATGCCGACATGCAGATGAACGCACCCAAAGGTCTTACTTCTGCATCAGGTATCGATGCTGTATCACATAACCTTGAAGCAATCGCTTCCGTTATGGCTACTGATTACACAGACGGTATCGCACTTCAGTCTCTCAAGATGATTTTTGAATATCTTCCCAGAGCTTACGACAACGGTGCCAACGATCCCGAAGCAAGAGAAAAAATGGCCAATGCCGCTACAATGGCAGGTATGGCATTCGCAAATGCATTCCTCGGTGTATGTCATTCAATGGCCCACAAACTCGGCGCCTTTTATCATATCCCCCACGGTATAGCTAACGCACTGATGCTCGATGAGGTTCTTTTGTTCAACTCAAGCGAAGTTCCCGTTAAGATGGGTACTTTCTCACAGTACGATCACCCTCATACATTGGAGCGTTACGCTATGGTAGCCGATTATCTCGGTCTCGGCGGCAAGGATGATGAAGCCAAGCTTAAGAACTTAATCAAGGCTATTGACGAATTAAAAGAAAAAATCGGTATCAAGAAGACAATTGCGGATTACGGTGTAGATGAAAAAGAATTCCTTGCACGTCTCGATGAAATGTCTGAGCAGGCATTTGACGATCAGTGCACAGGAGCCAACCCCAGATATCCGCTTATCAGCGAAATCAAGCAGATGTACCTTAACGCTTACTACGGAAAACACGAAGAAGTATAATTTTCTCTTTGAAAACATGAAGAAGTATAAAGATTATCTCTTCGAAAACATGAACTGTTATTCATCATATACGTTGTAAATAAAGGAGAATCCATATGAAACTTGATAAAGTAATCGCAGAAAGAAAAAATAAAACCGTTTACCGTGACGGAAATCTCGCCATCAAAGTATTTTCAAATGAATATTCAAAAGCAGACATTCTTAACGAAGCATGCAATCAGGCACGTGTTGAAGACTGCGGTCTCAATATCCCCAGAATCCGCGAAGTATGCAAGATTGATGGCAAATGGGCAATCGCAACAGAATACGTCGAAGGTGTTACTCTTCAGAAAATGATGGACGACCATCCCGAAAAAATCGATGAGTACCTCGATCTTTTCGTAGACCTTCAGATGCAGATTCACGCAAAGAAAGTGCCCCATCTTAACAAATTAAAGGAAAAAATGCAAAGAAAGATCAGCGAGACAACCCTTGATGCTACAACAAGGTATGAACTTCATACCCGTCTCGCTTCTCTTCCCGAGCATGACAAAGTTTGTCATGGTGATTTCGTTCCCTCCAACGTTATCATCACTCCGGACAAAAAAGCATATATCATTGACTGGGCTCATGTAACCAGCGGAAATGCTTCAGCTGACGTCGCAAGAACATATCTGACATTCTGCCTTAAAGGTAAAAAGGATGTCGCTGAGAAGTACTTAAATCTTTTCTGCAAAAAGAGCGATACAGCTAAACAGTATGTTCAGAAATGGTTACCCATTGTTGCTGCCAGTCAGTCCGTTAAGGGAAATGAAGAAGAACGTGAATTCCTTCTTTCCTGGACCAATGTTGTTGATTACGAATAATCTGAAATATTCAAGCAGTGTATTTCAGAACAATGAAATTGTAATTGACATACAAAGATGATATAGTAAAAGCAGAGATTGTTTTCAGTCTCTGCTTTTATTTTTTTCGAATTTATTATGATTTGCTTTTCAATAAACATAGCAAAAATACGGGAGGCTCAACATGAATTTCTTATATCCTCAGGGCAAAAAACAGGCCCTCACTTTCAGTTTTGACGACAATCAGGATTTTGACAAAAAACTCGTGGAAATATTTAACAAAAATAATCTTAAAGGAACATTCAATATAAACTCGGGCACACTCTGCGGCAATATAGGTGAGAACCCTGACGGCAACGTTTATGTTAAACCCGAAGAAGTTAATGAACTTTACAAAGGTCACGAAGTCGCCGCACACGGTGTAGACCACAAATTTATCGCAGGTTTGTCTGACGTAATGATTGTGAATGAATTTCTTAATGACAGACGTACTCTCGAGCAGATAACGGGCAATCTCGTTCAGGGTGCCGCATACGCATTCGGCTGGCATGATGAACACATTATGGATATTTTAAAAAAGCTCGGCTTCAAATATTCAAGAGGCGTTGATTCCACTTTCGGATTCTTCCCTCCTCAGGATTTCCTCGACTGGAAACCCACCTGCCATCAGGGATGCGAAGAGTTATTCGAACTCGGAGAATCATTCTTAAACTGCCCCGGATATATCGAACTTCCCCTGATGTACGTTTGGGGACACAGTTATGAATTCGGAAGATCCGGCGACTGGAGCAACATCGAAAAATTTTGCGAAATGATGAGCAACAAAGATTTCATCTGGTACGCAACCAACATGGAAATCTGCGACTACATCAACGCTACACGTTCGCTTGAATTCTCGGCCGACGGCAAGAAAGCCTACAACCCCACTCTTATCGAAGTGTTCTATAAAAATGACTCTTCGGTCTGCAGCATTAAGCCCGGAGAATACAAAATACTTTAAGCCTGAAATTCGTCTTTGAATGTAATTAGAATAATTGAATCACAAACAATTTAAATCCGGAATTAATTTCCGGATTTATTTTTTCTTAAGACATCAAATACTTTAATTCCGTTAATCACCCATGATGGAATAAATGATTTTATTGAAAGAATATATAGAAATTTTTGCTTATTTTTATTTAAAATCGAATACTCTGTATATGGAAACATCGTAATAAAGATAATGGAATCCGTATGTTTTTTCGTATTCACAGTTTAAAAACCAGTCCGGATTTTTGTTATCATAGCATATCAGATATACATCGCCTTTTATCTTGTCAAACTGACTCACATCCGTAAATATTTCGTTATTTTCGTACGGATTAAAATCGTCTTTATGACCGTAGATAAATGAATAAGCTTCAGGGAGATATACGCTTAACGCATCGGTATGGATATCCACGTAAAGAAGCGCATCATCCTCATCAAAGTTTTCTCCGGCAAATTCGAGATACTTATCTATGCCCTTGTCAAACTCGTAGTTTATTCTGTCCCTGTAAACAAGAATACCCGCCATACATCCCATAAGGAGAATGATCAGAACAAACACTCTCTTTTTAAGATGATCAAGTGCCGAAGAAATTCCAAAAAGAATAAACGGAGTGATGCATGTCACATATCTTCCCATAAAACAGGGCGAATTCTTTACGGAAAGAAAAATGCCGATGAAACTTACCAAAACAAAAATGCAAAGTCCCGCAAGCGACTGATAAATATACGGACCTTTTTTGATGACAAGTATGATAAATGCCGTTAAAAGAATAGCAAGCCAGATGATGACCTGATAGTTTTTCGGATACATGATGGATGAGAAATTCTCATAAAGTATATCTTTGATATAAAACAAAACATCATACTCTCCCTCAAGCCCTTCAGCTTTCTTTCCAAACTGGGAAAGAAGCGAAAAAAGCCAGGGAAGATACAGAAGCGAAACCGCTGCTGAATTAATAAGAAAGAAGACAATCCTCTGTTTTCTTTCTTCTTTTTTTATAAAGATATATACCGCGAAAATCAGATACAAAAGCACCGTCGCGAGCATTGTATATGTATGAATGTATGTGCAGAATACGGATAAAAGAAAGAAAATGACCGCATATTTTATTTTGAATTTCTTCTGTAATTTGTATGCGGTAAGACACAGCGCCGAAAAAGATGCAATCGCCATCGTATACATTCTCGGTTCCGTATTATGTGTAAGAAATGTTCCGAGGCTTCCCGATAAAACTATCATGCAAAATGCCATTCTGCAGCCGAATTCTTTACAAAAAGGCACGGCAAGCATGTAAAAATACAAAGCCATAAAGAAAAGCGAACAGAATTTCAAACCTGAAATACTGTTAAAGAATAAATGGTAAAAAATCTTTGCAATAAAATAATAAAGAGGCGAATGGACATCCATGGAGCAGAGTCTGATTATATCCGAAAAAGAATGTCTCACCATCGCAAGAGTATATGCCTGATCGTAGGCAAGACTCTTCGTCAGAGCCATTGGTATCCACGACAAAATCACAAGAACTGCCGCAGAATAAACGATGATTTTTTTATTCTTTTCTTCGGTAAACCAATACTTCTTTTTCTCTTTTTCGACCATACGCACTCTCGTATTTTTCATTTACCCCTAAACATGATCATAAGACTTATTTTTGGCTCATGTAAAAGTTGTAAATCTAATTATGATTTTTGCTCTTAAAAATGTGAGTCTCATAATGATCTTTACTCGTATAATAATTCGTAAGTCTCATAATGATCTTCTGTATAATAAACAAGTCCGTCGTTCGAAAATACAATTCTTTTGGCATTTCTCGAACCCTTAACATAGTCTATATCGCACTCGTAATACTGTCTTCCTTCAGCCTTGGGAAGAAGTCCTTCACGGTTTCCGAATTTATCGCCGCCGATACTCTTTCCCGGTGCAACTTTGTTAAGGTTTCCTTTGCTTGAATCCCATCCGAGTTCCTGCGCTTCTTTCTTTGTAATATAATTCGAAGGGAGGTGATTATATGTATGAATGTAAAGAGCCACTTCATCTTTTGAAGTATATTCACCGTCTTCGGTTACGCTTATACCTTTGTCACCCGAATCTGAAGAAATGCCGGTACCGCCCTCTTCTCCGTCTGTAACATCAGGCGTATCCGGTTCATCTTTATCATGTCTGACATCATCAATGTCAAGAACGTTTTTATCCTCGTCGCTTATCTGAGAATTGTCATTATCGCTGCTGTCAGAACCTTCATCGGATGTCTTGTCACTATCGGCATCCACTCCATCTTGAGCATCTTCATCGGATTCCTCAACGCTTCCGTCTTCATCCGTCACTTCCGCGGTCTCCGAAGGATTATTTCCGGTATTGATCTCTTTTCCGTCAATGGTCAGATTTACTGCGGTATCCTTGTCGGAATCATATGTCATTTCCACATTTGGAATCACGTTACCCGATGTCGTCACATTATAATTAAGATGACATCCGCTAAGCACTGTAACAATTGCAAGTGCTATTGTAATAAAAATCGAAAGTTTCTTTTTCATTTTATTCTTCCTCTTTATTCAATAAATTTATTTTTCTGACTCCTGCAACCCCTATGGCTTTCGATTTGTTGCTGTCCGTTCTGTTGTAATTTATCACCGCTTCGTAAAGCGTCGGATAACAGACAATCTGATCATACGAATTATGTTTAACGAATCCGTTCTCTTCTTTGGTTATGCTAATGTAGTGAATCATATCTGCCACATTTTCCGCATTGTTATAAGCAAGAAGAATAAACGCACCGTATTCGTTTTCAAGATATTCCATATTCTCTTTTGTAACTTTTCTGCCTATGAAAAGCTTTGACTCATAACCTTTTTTCTTAAGGAAATTAAGAATCCCGACAAAAGAAGTTCCAAAATATCCTTTAAGGACCAGGCACCTCGTCTCAAACGCATTTAAAAGTTCCGGGAAAAGATCGTCATTGTCATCACCCAGATACTTGAGTACGTTAAAAGCCGCCAGCACTCCGCAGGTATTCGCGGAAGCATTTATGGGCCTGCCCTTCATGAAAATGTTATTCAATAATTTATTGTACCTTCCGTACTGAAGCATGGCGAAATCATGCTGGTCTTCCAGATATTTCGAAGTATGTGTTTTTCTGTACTCTGCCCACTTCTTTCTGTTCTCTTCAAAATGAGAATCCGCATGCTTTTTCGAAATCTTTGTCAGTTTACATAACACTTCAAAGAAAGAGATGATCGTAATTCCGGGTAGAAGCTTTGTATTAAATTTCATAATCTTTGCTCCTTTCTCTGTCTACTGAAGAGGCCCGAAATTAAGCGTGGTACTCCTGTACATGTCGTAATCGCCGTAATGACCGACAAATTCGTATTTGTAATCCTCGAATCTGCCGTCAAGTTTCTTGTTTTGATTTATAACAATATAATGAATATGCTTGCCTTCGCAAAGACCGCATAAATATTCGACATTCAAAGTATCACGCACCATCTCGTCATGTAGATCGTCGTGTCTTCCGGTTCCGAACTGCAAAACCTCGAATCCGTAAGGCATTACAATATACGCGCTGTAAAGTCTGGGATACTGAAGAATCTCATCGGGAAATACCGCTTCATACTCTCTGTCATCGCGAACGAGCATATCATCGCACATATCTATTACGCACTGAGGCAATTCATAAGCATTCTCGGCCTTTGAGAAAACAGGCGCTTCATACATGAAAACTCCGCCTATTAAGAAGCAAATGGTCAGCCCGGCAAATATACCTGTTTTAACATATTTATTCTTGAATTTATCAATGAAAACGAAAGTCCCGTACGCCGAAACAAGCGTAATCGGAACGAGCCACAAAAATCTGTAATAAGTGCCCTCTTCTCCGAGTTTATCCATGAAAAGATTTGCAAAAAGAGGAAATACAAAAAGCACAATGAGAGAAATGGGCGCAAAAACAAGAACTGCTTTTTTCACCTTGTCTTTCTCCATTACAAGAAGAAACACCAGAACAAGAGCAAAGAAAAGCATGAATGTTCCGTTGCCTGAATAGAGTTTTATTATTTCAATTGGAGTCAGTCCTTTTTCCAGCATAAACTCTGCCTTTTCAGTAAAATAGTTTTATGTAAACCACCTTGAATTCATTCACCGGTATCTATGAATGTATATTTTGTAGACCTCATGAAATCTATCAATCGACATTAATGAATGTAAATTATGTAAACTGCAAGAAATCCTGCCATAGGAATCAGTGCCGGCACTGTCTTTAAGCAGACTGCGAATTTCTTCGTCGAAAAAGTAATCGCAATAACTCCGGAAACAAGAAACAGCGAAAGCATGTAAATCGCTGCCGGAGTCATCAAAACTGATGCCACACAAAGCACCGCAGTCAGAATGAAATATATATTCTTTTTTCCTTCACTCTTTCCGATAAGAAGCAGAAGCAAAACGGCCATGGGAACGGCAAACGCACAAAACATGGCTTTCCCCTGCCAGGTTCTTGTAAGAACAAATGTCGAATCGGTAAGATATGAATGGAAATCCCAGATTGTAAGCAAAGAAACAAGGGATGCAAAAATTCCCCTGTAATATTTTTTATTCTCTTCTTCAAAAAGAATGCACGCAATATTGTAAATCAGTGCATTATGAAGAATCAGGTAAAAACTTCCGAGTACTCTGTGAGCCAGAATCGTCGGATGAATAAAGGAAACTTTGGCGATA
>JAIKXN010000170.1 GCA_024684055.1 Lachnospiraceae bacterium
GCATTTAAGATTACGGTTAAAATGAAAGAAGAAGAAATCTGTGGCAGATTAAACGAACTTAAATTCAAGCAGTCTGTGTAGATCAAAATACAAGCAGGTTTGACGAGCTGTATGGCGGTAATATTACCATTGTCCGGCTCGTTTTGACTATACCTAATCCCATTGATTTCGTAAAGAACTATGACAAATTTGTGCCAAGGGGCTTAAGGGCTCCTTGGCATATTATACGAGGAGCGATCATGGAAGATAATCGCACAAAAGAGCTTCAGCCCAAGCAGGACTGAAGCTCATATTTTTCACGACACTTTTGTTTATCGGAACAGTTTTTGATTTGATAGGATAAAAGATTGAAACAGCAATTGCAAAATACTAATTCTGACTGCTGCCGGCGATTCTTTCGTTTACTTCGGCAAGCAGAGCATCGATTTTGTCATAAAGCAGCTGACCGCCTGAGAAGTATAATCCGCTTCTTAAAGGAGAATACATGAAGCCTGCATATTCCATTTCGGAATTCATGGATTCCATTTCGACTTCGCTCTTTTCACGACTGTCGCTTTCTTCTTTGAAAGCTTTATTGTATCTTTCCATGATATCGGCAATTCTTGGATCGGATAGCAGATCTTCCATGATCGAATCATAATCATAATGATCGGGAAGAATGGGCTCTGATTTAACGGTTACAGTCTTTGATAAAACGATATCTCTTGAACTCTTGCCGATTTCGATCTCATATTCGCCTGACGGCACATGCCAGTCATGAATCTTTTCTTCATAATAAGCAAAAGATCTCTTGTTTAAAGTGAAATTGACTGTTTTTGTTTCGCCGGGTTTAAGACTGACTTTATCGAAGCCTTTAAATTCTCTTATCGGACGAAGGATCGGAGTCTTGCAGTTTTTCACATAAAGCTGGACTGCTTCTTTAGCTTCGACCGAACCGATATTAGTTATGTCAACCGATACATTTATATCTTCGCTGTCGGTTATGGATTCTTTTGATACTCTGAGATTATCATATTTAAATTCCGAATAGCTCAGACCGAAACCGAAGGGGAAAAGTACTTTCATATTCTTTTTGTCATAATATCTGTAGCCTACAAAAATGTCTTCGGCGTAGTTAACGTTATTTAAACATCCCGGGAAGTTAAGATAGGAAGGATTATCTTCAAGTCTTATGGGGAATGTTTCTGCAAGCTTTCCGCTGGGGGAAACGTTTCCGAATATAACGTTATACTGAGCTGTACCTACAGCCTGTCCGCCAAGATAGCATTCAAGGATGGCATCAGCGGAATCAACGAAAGGCATTTCGATCGGAGAACCGTTATGAAGAACGATAACCAGTTTCTTTGCGACTTTTCCGACTTCCTCGATTACTTTTAACTGACACGCCGGCATCTGCATATGCTTTCTGTCATAACCTTCTGATTCGAAGATATCGGGAAGACCTGCAAAGATTACGGCAACGTCTGCATTTTTGGCGTTGTTAACGGCTTCCTCGCATAATCCCGGATCAAAGTTATCTGTTGTTCCCGAGAATCCCTCTGCAAATGTTATGTTAACCGAAGAGTCTTCTTTGCATGCATCGAGGAAACCGATGATCTTGGAAGAATTGATATGTGCGGAACCGCCGCCCTGGAATCTGGGAGTTTTTGCATAAGCTCCGATTACTGCAATCTTTGATTCTTTCTTCAAGGGAAGAGTATTGTTATTGTTTTTAAGCAAAACGAAAGTTTCTTCTGCGATTTTTGCAGCGAGAGCATGATCTTTATCCCTGTCAAAAACATAATCCGATGAATTGCCTATATTGTCATAAGCATCAAAGATTAAGGTTAATAAAGACTCGCAGTTTGCGTCGAGGATCTTTTCGTCAAGCTCACCGTTTTCAACGGCTTTAACAAGTTTTTTGTCGTTCTCGCCGTATGAAGTGGGCATTTCAAGATTGAGTCCGTTCTTCAAAGATTTAACTCTGTCGCTGACTGCACCCCAGTCGGACATTACATTGCCTTCGAATCCCCATTCATGTCTTAAGATATCGGTTAAAAGATATTTGTTTTCGCTGGCGAGTTCTCCGTTGATCCTGTTATAAGAACACATTACGGTCCAGGGCTTTGCATTCTTTATCGGTCCTTCGAATGCGGCAAGATAGATTTCCCTGAAAGCTCTTTCCGAAAGGTTGCTTGAAGCGGAAAATCTTCTTGTTTCCATGTTGTTTACTGCGAAATGCTTAATGGAAGTTCCGACGTGTTTACTTTGAACGCCTTTAATATATGATGTTGTCATTTCGGAAGCAAGATAGGGGTCTTCCGATAAATATTCGAAATTACGTCCGCATAAAGGAGAACGTTTGATATTTACGGCAGGTCCTAAAATAACGGCAACGTTTTCCGCACGGCATTCTTCGCCGAGTGCTTCGCCCATTTTACCGTAAAGTTCTTTGTTAAAAGATGCTGCCATTCCGACGCCTGCAGGGAAGCAGACAGCTGAAATGGATTCGTTCATGCCGAGATGATCTTCCATGTTTTCCTGCCTTCTTAAACCTACCGGTCCGTCCGAAACAATTATCTGCGGGATTTTTCCTTCGACTTTCTTAGTAAGCCAGAAAGTGTCTCCGGAACAAAGAGAAGCTTTTTCTTCAAGAGTAAGAGATGAAATGATTTCTTTTATTTCTTCGACTGTTTTCATTGTAACCCTCCATTTCGATTTTCTTTATTTTATCATTTATTGACTCAAAAATATACAAAGAAAGAATACTAAAATTCCCATTTCACAGAATAAACACACTTAATTCATCATAACAGGCATTTTTCTTATTATATAACGGAGTTAAAATTCTTATTGAGAAAATGAATTGAAGATATATCCTGTAAAGGGGAATTTATAAGGAAAATCAAAATGGAAAAAGGGAAAATCATAATTCCGATAGTCTCAGTCGTCGCGCTTGCCGGAATTATAGCGGTTGTTTTATTCAGCACATCAAAGTACAAGAATTTCGAGCTTCCTTCACAGATAGCCGTTGAGGATGTAATAACATCAAAAGGCATGGACATTGCGAAATTCAGCGAAAAAGATTACAGGATACTGGGATTAAAGGGAAATTTCATCAAGATCTGGGCTAAATACAACGACAAAGAGAAGAACAAGAGCAGGGACATGAGCATTTCCTACATCAGTTACGATACCGTCGAAGAAGCAACGAAAGCTTTCAGTGATTATTATTCGGCAGCAATGTATTCGGAAAAGAAAAGCAAACATTCCGGAAAAGTATCTTTTTATCTGAATGAAAAAAAGATGACAGGTTACGTTCTTTACAATGCAGTACTTCAATCCGACGGTCTGGTTGACAATTATGCGTTCTCGCTTACAAACGAAAATGATCTGCTTAATCCCCAGTCGGATTTCCTTTACGGAGGAGTATATTTAAAAGACAAGAGAATAGTATACGTTACGACTTCCAACCCGGACAGGAAATACGCAGTCGATGAAATTCTCGACAAATATGCTCTTCCCAAACCTTAAAAACAACAATTTATACATTTTTCGAATATATCTCATATACAGAAGTGACGTTTTGTTGTGAGACAGAGAAACAAGAGACCGATTAAAGGTCTCTTTTTTCTTGATAATGAGAGCGTATATTGGTAAAATAAAGAATAATGTGCATTTTTAAAGAATGGGTTTATATTGTTAAATCCGGGATGGAGCGGAAATATGAAAATTTACAACACTTTAACCAAAAGAAAAGACGAATTCAAACCTATTGAAGAAGGCAAGGTGCGAATGTATGTCTGCGGACCTACAGTTTACAACCTTATTCATATCGGTAATGCAAGACCTATGATATTTTTTGATACTGTCAGAAGATATTTTGAATATAAAGGCTATGAAGTTAATTACGTTTCCAACTTTACGGACGTTGATGACAAGATCATCAAGGCGGCCAATGAAGAAGGAGTTGAAGCAAGCGTAATTTCCGAAAGATATATTGCAGAGTGCAAAAAAGACATGCAGTCCATGAATGTTAAGCCTGCGACAACGCATCCCAAGGCAACCGAAGAAATCGACGGAATGCTTAAGATGATCGGTACTCTTATCAATAAGGATCATGCTTATGTCGCAAATGACGGAACGGTATATTTCAAGACACGTTCTTTTAAAGACTACGGCAAACTTTCACATAAGAATATTGATGATCTTCAGGGCGGTAACAGATCGCTTCTTGTTTCGGGCGAGGATCAGAAGGAAGATCCCCTTGATTTTGTTTTGTGGAAACCCAAAAAAGAAGGCGAACCTTTCTGGGAATCACCCTGGTGCAACGGCCGTCCCGGATGGCATATCGAATGCTCCGTTATGAGCAAGAGATATCTCGGTGAAGAGATCGATATCCATGCAGGCGGCGAGGATCTCATTTTCCCCCATCATGAGAATGAGATCGCACAGAGCGAAGCATGCAACGGCAAACAGTTCGCAAGATACTGGATGCACAACGCATTCCTTAATATCGACAATGTCAAGATGAGTAAATCTCTCGGAAATTTCTTTACCGTAAGAGACATTCTTGAAAAATACGACGGAATGGTTCTTCGTTATTTCATGCTTCAGGCTCATTACAGAAGTCCTCTTAATTTTACCGCGGAAATCATGGAATCAGCCAAAAAGTCTCTCGACAGAATTCAGACCTGCCATAAGAAGAACAAAGATTTAATGGGTTCTGCTGCTTCGGGGATTAAAGAAGAAGAGAAGAAACTTATTGAAGAATCAAAAGCATATGTGGGCAAATTCGAAGAAGCAATGGACGATGATTTCAATACAGCTGATGCCATCAGTGCCGTTTTCGAACTTGTTAAGTTCATCAACTCCAATGCAAATGCGGATTCATCCAAAGAGTTTGTGGAAGCACTTGACAATACGCTTTCTTCGCTCTGCGATGTTTTGGGACTTATCATTGATGTAAAAGAAGAAAATCTTGACAGCGACATCGAAGCCATGATCGAAGAAAGAACTCAGGCAAAGAAAGCTAAAGATTTTGCGAAAGCAGACGAGATCAGAGCAAAACTTTTTGATATGGGCATTGTTCTTGAAGATACAAGAGAAGGCGTAAAGTGGAAAAGAGTTTAGAAACAAAAGAGATCCGGGAAACTGATCTTTTAAACAATATAAAGTCCGCATTTGAGCTGAAAGATACGGATTTAAGAACGTATAATCCGCTGACGCTTGCATTTATCGGCGACTGTGTTTTTGAAATAATTGTTCGTACGATTATAGTCTGCAAAGGCAATAAAAGCACGAATGCTTTGTCAAAGGATAAAAATTCGATTGTTAACGCGAAGATGCAAAGCAGGATAGCTGAAGTACTTAAAGACAGTTTTTCCGAAGAAGAGGCGGATATTTACAGAAGAGGAAAGAATGCAAAAACAGCCAATCATTCGAAAAGCGCCGCATACAATGAGTATCATAAAGCTACGGGACTGGAGGCTGTTTTCGGATATCTTTATCTTTCCGGAAGGATGGACAGATGCATTGAATTATTAAAAACAGGTCTTGATATGATTGAAAAATCGGATAAAGAAGACTGATATTTGGAGCACAAATGGGATACAACGAGTCAATGATTGAAGGCAGAAATGCCGTTATAGAAGCATACAGATCGGGCAAGTGCGTGGATAAGGTCTATGTTCTCGACGGATGTCAGGACGGCCCCATCCTCACGATAAAACGCGAAGCAAAAAAAGCCGGAAGTTTAATAAAATACGTCGATAAACAGCTTCTCGACAACATGTCCGAAACGGGAAAACATCAGGGTGTTATAGCTGTTACGGCAGCCTATGATTATTCCGATCTAGATGATATTTTAAATGCCGCAAGAGAAAAGGATGAACCGCCTTTTATCGTACTTCTTGATAATATTGAGGATCCGCATAATCTCGGAGCAATCATAAGAAGTGCGCATCAGGCAGGCGCTCACGGTGTTATCATTCCCAAAAACAGAGCAGTTGGTCTTACTGCAACTGTTGCAAGAACTTCCGCAGGAGCGCTCAATTACATTCCTGTTGCGAAGGTAACAAACCTTTCCGCTACGATCGAAGAACTTAAGAAAGAAGGCCTCTGGTTTGTTTGTGCGGATATGGACGGGGAAGTTATGTACAATCTGGATCTTAAAGGACCGATCGGAGTGGTGATCGGCTCCGAGGGTGAGGGCGTATCCAGACTGGTTAAAGAGAAATGTGATTTTATCGCAAGCATTCCGATGAAAGGACAGATTGATTCCTTAAATGCATCGGTAGCGGCAGGTATTCTCTGTTATGAGATTGTAAGACAGAGAATGAGTTAGATCGGGATAAGAGTAAAATGGATTTAAACGGATTACAGGATGAAGAACTTGTATTATTAAGCAGAAATGATGCTTCGGTAATGGATTTTCTTCTCAACAAATACAAAGGAATGGTTCTTGCAACGGGCAAATCGCTGTTCATCCTAGGCGGTGACAGTGACGATCTTGTTCAAGAAGGCATGATAGGGCTTTTTAAAGCGATAAGAGATTTTGATGAAAGCAGAAATATTAAATTCTCTACTTTTGCCCAGCTTTGCATAAAAAGAAATATCTATACGGCCATTTCAAAATCCAACAGTCTTAACAACGAACCTCTTAATAAGGGCGTATCGATCTCTCATACGGATTCCCTGGATGAGAATGACGAATTAAAAAGCCTTTCGACAGAGGAGCTCGGATTGTCGGAAATTTACAATCCCGAAGACAACCTTATCAACAGGGAAAAATATGATGAAATTTTAAATTTCATGGGCAAAGAATTATCTGAACTTGAATATAAAGTCATGGATCTTTATATAGTCGGATTAAGAACATCCGAAATAGCAAAAGTCCTCGGCAAAAACGAAAAGACCACGGACAATGCTTTTCAGAGAGCTAAATCAAAAATCAGAAAATTTTTGGAGGAACGATAAAATGGTAAATCCCGCAGCATTGCTTACACTTAAGAAAAAATGGGGAGAATTTTCGGAAAGACATCCCAAATTCGTGTCTTTTGTCGGAACCATGAGAGGAAGAGCCATTCAGGAAGCCACAGTTATTGACATTAAGGTTACGCTTCCAGACGGAGAAGTATATCAGTCGAATTTAAAACTTACCGCTGAAGATGTTGAAATGATAAGAGATCTTGCCGGTAAATAAATCTGTTATATGAGAGTAGCGACACAGGAAGAAGACGAACTGTTAAGAAAGATTTCGCATGTCGTCGATCAGAATTACATACTTGAAAACGATTTAATATATCACGAAAGTCAGACCAAAGGAATAAAAGAACAAAAAAGGCAGAGCACGGTCAGGGTTTTTGTATGCCTGATCATAAGTATAATTCTTGCTGTTGTACTTGCTGCTTTTTTGATCCATATTCCTTCGGATCCGGCCCTTACTGTTTCACTGCTTTTTGCAAGCGGGGGCCTCGGATTTTTCGGCCCCGGCTTTATCATTTATACAATTATTGTAGGGATAAGGCATTTTGCAAAGACTTCATCATCGGATTTCTGGATTAAAAGAAGTGATAAAATGCATATAGAAAATCTGTATTTTCTTGAAAAAACGCGTATAAGCAATATCAGATCCATAAAGAAATCTTTAAGGGACAACAATGCCAATCTGGAAGAATGGCTGGACAGTTATTTCAAACTTAAAGAGATTAACGATAAAAAGTATGATGAAGATGTTGCCGCGGGAAAAAGAAGACCGGATTTCAATTTTGAAGCATATAATTCCTATATCGATATAGATAACGACTGGATCAATTTCAATAAATTAAGAGTCCGGGATTTAAGGTTAAAAGGCAGAAAAAATGCCATTGAAAAAGATCTTGAAAGAATGGCTCTCTTTGAAGAAAAATGCAAAGAAAGCATAAGATGGTTCATTCTTCTTGCATTTGTAATATTTGGTATGGCAGTTCTGATGTTATTCGCATATATTTACGATACCGGAGAACTAAGGGGCATGATAATGCTGGCTGCGAGTTTCTTTATTGCGGTCGGAGGAATAGTATTGATAATCAATCTGATCAATCTGATTTTCAGACTCCCGTTTCTTTCTGATTCGAAATTTGCGTCGGGAATTGCCGAAAAACTCGGATATGAAGAAACGAAAAAAGACTTTAACAGACTGAGAGAAGAAATCGCCGGAATTGATAAAGAATTAATCGAAGTAGCAGCTTCCATAAAGGAATATCGCGATAAAAATGCCGAATTGCAGTGAACAATAAAGGAATAAAAATGCAGATAAAGCGGTATGAATTATACCGAATCATAAGAGAATACTTGATAATTTCAGAATAATATCTTTTAAATTATGAAAGGTTAGGGGTGAAAGGTTATGAAGAAAAAAGGGTTGATCATCGGAATCGTTTCAGCGGTTGCGGCTCTTGCGGTAATCGGCGGAGTGGTTACGGCAGTGGTTCTCAAAGGAAAATCGAATGAATCTTATCGTGTGATCAAGGTTCAGGAAGTTGAAGGACATTCGTATGTAAACAGGGGAGATATTAAGGACCTTCAGACTTTTGACGGAATGGTTTTGCAAAGCGGAGACCAGGTTATTGTCGACGGAAACAGTACGCTTGTTCTTGCTCTTGATGAAGACAAATTCTGTTACCTCGAAGAAAATACCGAACTTAAACTGACGGCCGAAGGTACTTCTGCAAATTCCAAAACAAAGATCGAACTTGTCAAAGGTGCGCTGACTGTAGATGTTCAGAACAAACTTTCAGATGCATCATCGTTTGATGTTACGACTCCCAACTCGACCATGGCCATTCGCGGTACGGTTGTCAGAACGGAATACTATAAAAACGAAAAAGGCGAGTTTATATCAAAATACACGCTTCTTGAAGGTCAGATCGTCTGCGTTTCCGTTGATTCAAACGGTAATGTTGTTGAGACTTTTGAACTTACTCAGGGTGAAGAGATTCTTATCGGCAGTTTGGGAAACAATTCGATCCGGGAGATCGATCTTGAAGATCTGCCTTACACGGCGCTTGATATATTCGACAAGGTATCCGACAGACTTGATAAAAACGGTGCCACATATCAGGACCTTAAGAGTTTAATGGAAGAACTCGAGGAAAAAGATTATTATACCGTTACTTTTATGTACGGCGAGGATGAATTTGCGGTTCAGGAAGTTAAAAACGGTGATAAGATGGTAGTTCCCACTCTTTCTCCTTCGAGTGCGGGATCATGGTTCGGCGATATTAATTTACCCGTTGACAGAGATCTGACCATCTACTGGAGATAAACGATTTGGGTAAGTAAAATTTTATAATGGGGTGGGTTTTATGAAGATGATCAATATTGTTAACGGACCTCAGAATGTATCTGCGATCATTCAGGGATGCATGAGAATGCCGGCTCTTTCCAAAGAAGATGCCGCAAAAGTGATCCGTACGGCTTATGACTGCGGAATTAATTTCTTCGATCATGCCACATGTTACGGAAACGGCGATGCGGAAACAAGATTTGCCGAAGCATTTCCGATGACCGGCATAAAGAGAGAAGATATTTATCTTCAGAGTAAATGCGGTTTGTGTTTTGACAGAAATGAATTCGACTGGACCAAAGAAAATATTTTATCAAGTGTAGACGGGATACTCGAGAGACTAAAGACTGATCACATAGATACGCTTTTGCTTCATCGTCCCGATGTTTTATACGATCCCGAGGAGGTTGCCGCTGCATTTGATATCCTTGAAAAAGAGGGAAAAGTCAAATGGTTCGGTGTCAGCAATCTTGTACCGATGCAGATCGAATTATTAAAAAAATATGTTAAACAGCCTCTTGTAATAAATCAGGTTCAGCTTTCGCTCGAACAGTCACAGTTGATCGATCAGGCTTTGTACATGAATAACAAAACGACAGATTATTCGGTTAACAGAGACGGAAACGCACTTGATTACTGCAGGCTTAAAGATATAACGATTCAGGCCTGGTCGCCTTTGCAGTTAGGAATGTTCGGCGGAACTTTTATCGACAATCCCGATTTTCCCGAACTTAATGAAGCGCTTGGCAAAATGGCTGAGAGAGAGAATGTTTCAAAAGCAGCTGTCGCAATAGCATGGATTTTAAGACACCCAGCGAAAATGCAGGCAATTATCGGTTCCATGAATCCTAAACACATCGAAGACGTATGTGCGGCTTCCTGCGTAAATCTTTCTCATCATGACTGGTATGAGTTATATCTTGCGGCAGGAAAGTTCCTTCCATAAAAATAAAAATAAAAAAATTGTTGACAATTATTTTTGTAAGTGATATTTTTGAGAAAATAAATATTTAAAATAAAAACTGTGACGAAGACTGCGTTTGATGTCGGATTTTCAGAGAGTCGTTGGTTTGGTGCGAAACGACAATTCAATTCATTCAGCTATCCCTTCCGAGTTGGAATCCCGAAATGAAAAAAGTAGACGGTTCCCGTTATGCTGCGTTAAAGCACTTGGCTTGTTGGAGTCAGAAGAGGAGGCACTTTCAGTAGTGCAATTTGAGTGGTACCGCGGGTAAGCCCGTCTCAAGCAATTGAGACGGGCATTTTTTATGCGACATGGTTTGAAGGAAACAAATAGAGGCATAAAAATGCAAGCTGCAAAAACTCCCTTGGATTTCAACATGTAACGATGTTATATGTTTATACGGAGGAAAAAATGAACAATCAGAACCTTGAATTTCAAATTCATGAAGTAGCAAAAAGAATCGTGGCACTCAGAGAAGTGCTCAATTTATCACAGGAAGATCTTGCAGCAAAGATCGACCTTGATGTTGAACAGTACAAGAAATACGAATCCGGTGAGGAAGACTTTCCTTTCACATTCATCTACAAAATCGCAAATGCATGTAAAGTAGATATGTACGATCTTCTTGAAGGTGAATCTCCCGCGCTTACCGAATACACAGTAACAAGAAAAGGCGAGGGTACTGAAATCGTAAGAAGAGAAGGTTTTATCTATCAGAACCTTGCTCCCAAATTCAAACACAAACTTGCCGAGCCTTTCTATGTAAAGATTCCTTATTCGGAAGAAGCTCTTAATCCGCCTTATCATTTCTCAACACATGTCGGACAGGAACTTGATATTGTTATCAAGGGCAACCTTAAGATGATGGTTGGCGATGCCGTTGAAATCCTTCACGAAGGCGATTCGATTTATTATGATTCTTCAACACCCCACAATGAGATCGCACTTGGCGGTGAAGACTGCGAGATTTATGCGATCGTTATGAATCCCGAGAAGAGCGGTCTTTCAGAAGTTAAAGATAAAGTCAGAAATCATTCCGTTACAAATGTCGACCTCGCAAAACTCAAAAATCCCGTTTACGAGAAGTTCATTGAAACAGGTGTTGATGAGAACGGAATTTTCAATTCGATCAAATACAAGAATATTGAAAAATTCAATTTTGCCTATGACATCGTTGATGAAATGGCAAGAAAGAATCCTTCAAAGACTGCAATGGTCTATCTTTCCGAATTGAAAGAAGCAAGAAGATTTACATTTAAGGATATGAGTGAATATTCAAATCAGACTGCCAACTATTTCAAGTCACTCGGTATAGGAAAGGGCGACAAGGTACTCGTTGTTCTTAAGAGACATTACCAGTTCTGGTTCACAATCCTTGCTCTTCATAAAATAGGTGCGGTTATCATTCCCGCAACTCATCTTTTAAAGGATCATGATTTCGAATACAGATTTAATGCGGCACACTGCAAGGCAATCGTTTGTACCGGTACGGGCGATGTTGCAGATCAGGCTGAGTTTGCATCAAAGAGATGTCCCGATCTTAAGATCAAGATCTGCGTGGACGGACTTTCAAGAAAAGGATGGCATAACTTTAATGAAGAAATGCCGACATTCTCAAAAGAGTGGGAGAAGCCTGAAGATTTCGCCTGCGGCGATGATACGATGCTTATGTTCTTTACATCGGGAACAACGGGATATCCCAAGATTGCCGCTCATAACTTTAAATACCCTTTGGGTCATTTCCCCACTGCAAAGTTCTGGCATAATGTAGATCCCAACGGTCTTCATTTCACGATCGCCGATACAGGATGGGGCAAGGCTCTCTGGGGTAAACTTTACGGTCAGTGGATGTGCGAAGCGGCAACATTCGTTTATGACTTTGAAAAGTTCAAAGCTGAGGACATTCTTCCTTTATTCAAGGAATACAATATAACAACATTCTGTGCACCTACCACAATGTACAGATTCTTCATCAAGGAAGATCTTTCAAAATATGATTTAAGTTCCATCAAGTATGCAACTGTTGCAGGTGAAGCCATGAACCCCGAAGTTTATAATCAGTTCCTTAAAGCTACCGGCGTACGTATCATGGAAGGTTTCGGTCAGACTGAAACAACACTTTCGATTGCAAACTTTGTAGGAGAGAGCAACAAGGTCGGTTCCATGGGAAGACCTTCTCCTCTTTACGATATCGATATCGTCGATCCCGACGGAAATTCATGTAAAGTCGGTGAAACGGGTGAGATAGTTATCAATACTCAGGGCGAAGTTCCCAATGGTCTGTTCCAGGGCTACTTCGAAGACGAAGAGAAGACAAAAGAAGTATGGCATGACGGATTCTATCATACAGGCGATACAGCATGGAAAGATGAAGACGGATTCTACTGGTATGTCGGAAGAGTCGATGACGTTATCAAATCATCCGGATACCGTATAGGACCGTTCGAAATCGAAAGTGTTATCATGGAACTTCCTTACGTTCTAGAATGTGCCGTTGTTGCTGCACCCGATGAGATCAGAGGTCAGGTTGTAAAAGCGAACATTGTTCTTACAAAGGGAACGGAAGGCACGGAAGAACTCAAGAAAGAGATTCAGACATATGTCAAAGAGCATACTGCTCCTTACAAATATCCCAGAATCGTTGAATTCAGAGATGAACTTCCGAAGACAATTTCAGGAAAAATCAGACGTGTCGATTTAAGATAGGAAAATCAGGGATTGTCCAAAAAAGGATGATCCCTTTTTTATGATCCGGGATAAGAATTGATTTTCGGAAAAATCATACAAAACAATATTCGATAACAAAATAAAACAAAAAAAGATAGATAATTATTTATCAATATGATATTATCTTTTAGTAGATTAAAAACAGGTTAGAAAAAACTAACCGTCTATATAAATATTTTAGAAGGAGATAAAAAATGGCAAACGGACCAAAAGTATTATTGATTCTAGACGGATACGGACTTAACGAAAAGACAGAAGGAAATGCTGTTGCACTGGCTAAAACACCTGTTATGGACAGGCTCATGAAAGAATATCCTTTTGTTAAAGGTTATGCATCGGGAATGGCTGTAGGTCTTCCTGACGGACAGATGGGCAACTCTGAAGTAGGTCACCTTAACATGGGTGCCGGAAGAATTGTTTATCAGGAACTTACAAGAATTACAAAAGAAATCCAGGACGGAACTTTCTTTGAAAATCCCGGACTCATGGAAGCTGTAAATAACTGTAAGGCCAACAATTCCGCTCTCCATATGTACGGACTTGTTTCAGATGGCGGTGTTCACAGCCATAATACACATATTTACGGACTTCTTGAACTTGCAAAGAGAAACGGACTTGATAAAGTTTATGTTCACTGCTTCCTTGACGGCAGAGACACACCTCCCGCAAGCGGAAAAGATTTCGTTGCACAACTCGAAGCAAAGATGGCTGAAATCGGCGTCGGCAAAGTCGGCATGATCAGCGGACGTTACTATGCAATGGACAGAGACAACAACTACGACAGAGTAGAAAAGGCATATCTTGCACTCACAAAGGGCGAAGGAGTAAAAGCAGATTCAGCTACAGGCGCTATTCAGAAGTCATATGACGAAGGCGTAACGGATGAGTTTATGCTTCCCACAGTTGTCTGCGAAAACGGAGAACCTGTCGCAACAATTAAAGATAAAGATTCTGTCATCTTCTTTAACTTCAGACCTGACAGAGCGAGAGAGATAACGAGAGCTTTCTGCGATGATGATTTCAAGGGATTTGACAGAAAGAGACTTGATATTAAATATGTCTGCTTTACGGAATACGATCCTACAATTCCCAACAAGTCTGTAGCATTCCACAAAGTGGAAATTACAAATACATTTGGCGAATGGCTTGCAGCAAACGGCTTAAAGCAGGCAAGAATCGCAGAGACAGAGAAGTATGCACATGTAACATTCTTCTTCAACGGCGGTGTTGAAACACCTAATGAAGGCGAGGACAGAATCCTTGTTAATTCACCCAAGTATGTTCCCACATACGACAAGAAGCCCAGAATGAGCGCATATACCGTCTGCGATAAATTAAGCGAGGCTATTACCGCAAAGAACGAAGATGGTTCATCCAAGTACGATGTGATTATCTGTAACTTCGCAAACCCTGACATGGTGGGTCATACAGGTGTTCTTGAAGCTGCGATCGAAGCTATCGAAGTAATCGACAAGTGCGTCGGTGAGATCGTTGAATTCATAAAAGAAGTTGACGGAACATTGTTCATCTGCGCTGACCACGGTAATGCAGAGATGCTTATCGATTACGAGACAGGCGAACCATTCACAGCTCATACAACAAATCCCGTTCCTTTCATTCTCGTTAACGGACCTGAGGGAAAGAAGTTAAGAGAGGGCGGATGCCTTGCAGATATCGTTCCCACGATCATTGAACTTATGGGAATGGAACAGCCCAAGGAAATGACAGGTAAGTCATTGCTTGTTTAATACGAAATAATCCTGAACTGCAATAAATTCTTGCAAAAACATTTATCGTATGATATTATATCTTTTGCGTGTAATTAAGATTTTATGAGGTGAAAAATGCAACAGGTAATAAAAATCATAGTAATGGTTATTTTTATACTTATATGTGTAGCGCTTACATTTTTAGTGTTAATGCAGGAAGGCAAACAACAGGGTCTTGGTGCTATCGGCGGTATCGCTGATTCATACTGGGGCAAGAATAAAGGTCGTTCCATGGAGGGTGTTCTCGTTAAGACCACAACATGGATCGCAATAGCTTTTATGGTACTTGCCATACTGCTGAATATTCCCATAATATTCGGTGGTGTCTAAAAAATGTAATTTTGGCGCTTCCTGATAAGGAAGCGCTTTTTTATTCGAAAGATAATGCTGAGGATTCGAAATATTATATTCGAAAGATAATACTGAGGATTCGAAATATTATGTTCGAAAGATTATGCAGCAGATTCATTTTAGTACATATCTTCATGAAACAGTGAAAGCGTATGCCATTCATTTTAGTACATATCTTCATGAAACAGTGAAAGCGTATGCCATTCATTTTGGTAAATAATGATTAAGGGTGAAAAGTTATGGGTTCTGAAAATATTAAACTTATAGCGAACAACAAAAAAGCATATCATGATTATTTTGTGGATGAGACTTTTGAGGCCGGGATCGTACTTGTCGGTACGGAAGTGAAGTCGTTAAGAAGGGGGAAATGTTCCGTTAAAGAATCATTTATAGGTATAGATCATGGTGAGATCTTTATTTACGGTATGAATATTTCTCCTTACGAAAAAGGAAATATTTTCAATAAAGATCCGCTCAGAATAAGAAAGCTTCTTATTCATAAATCAGAGATCATGAAACTGACCGGCAAAATAAAAGAAAAAGGTTACACTTTGATCCCGCTTAAAGTTTATTTCTCAAAAGGTAAAGCAAAAGTTGAATTCGGATTGTGCAGAGGCAAAAAACTTTACGACAAGAGAGAGAGTATTGCCAAGAAGGATTATGAACGTGAAACAAGAAGAGATTTCAAGAATTCTCAGTATTGACAAAAAGTATTTTGGTGCAGTTTCAATATTGATTTTGCCGTATTATAGCACGTTTCAGAGTTGAAATATGATAAAAATGTTGTATAATAATTATGTTAAGTCTTGAAAGGAAAATATACGGACTTAATTTTTCATAAATTGTTAAGGTTTTCATTGATTTGCCGATATAATTTATGTTAGACAATTGAATAAGGGCCAGTAATGGTTTCGACAGGGGTATTGCACCTTTAGAAGCTATCCGTCAGTGACGCGTCAGTTCACAAACCTAAATATAAACGCTGATAATAACAAATTAGCTTTCGCTGCCTAATCGCAGCGTGTCCGTGGTATTCGTACCTGTCTGAATATCTTAGGGCATCATTTACTGACAGGAAACGACGTCGGGATTGTTCCATACCGATGGGCGTATAAGGAACTACCGGATCAAAGAGATCGTCGATCGTCTCTTTGACGAGGGAATTTTTGATGATTGACTGTGATAGGAGAAGGAGAGGGAATCTGCTTTTGGACACGGGTTCGACTCCCGTCTGGTCCATGTCTGATAATTAAGACAAAATGTACGGAATAGATTATTCCGTATTTTTATTTAGGAGGGGAATATGGACAAAAAAGGCTCATTAAGTTTCAAAACAATTCTTGTGTTATTTGTCATCGTTCCGATGACCGTTGCACTCATTATTATTGAGATAATCTGTGTAAACATCGCAAAGACTAATCTTGAAAAGAACATTAAAGAAGAATTACGTCTGGCATCGTATTCGCTTCGTGAATATTATATTTACGACCTTTTAAATGATAACGATCTTGTCGACGGATTCTGTGAATACGATACCAATTACATTGATAAGATGGGTGAAACCGGTATTGATTTTACACTTTTCAAAAAAGATATAAGATTTATGACCACGATCAAGGATGACGCCGGAAAGAGAATCGAAGGAACTCAGGCATCGGAAGCTGTATGGAAAGCTGTAAGTCAGGGGAACGAATATTTTTCCGATGATGTAAAAATTAATAATGTTCCGTATTTTGTATATTATTTACCCATGGAAGTAGACGGAGATGTTGTTGCTATGGCATTTTCCGGAAAACCGAAAACAGACGTAAGAAAAGCTGAAGGAAGTATGACTTTGCTTGCATTGCTTTCAGGTGTGATTCTTGAAGTTGTATTCATTATTGTTGCATTCTTGATATCCAACATGATCGCTTCTCCCATTAAAGGTGTTGCAGAAAAGATTGCAAAGATTTCAGAAGGAAATGTTAATGTTAATATTACGGAGCATTCGATCATTAATGAAACATGCCTTTTGATCAGTTCGGCATCGAAACTGTCAGATATTCTTTCTGATTCGATTTCGAAGATAAGTGATGAAGCACAGTCTCTCAAGGAAACGATTGCTGCATCGGCAACACTTGCAAAAACATCCTCTGACGGAACATCCCAGATTTCCGAAAGTATGGTAGGACTTGCTCAGACAACGGAAACTATGGCTGAAAGCGTTCAGGAGATTAATGAAAACGTTATTTCGATGGGCGATATGATTGAAGATGTTGTTTCTAATACTACCAATCTTAATGACAGTTCATCAAAGATGACAGAAGCAAACAACGAAGCTTCGGACTGCATCAGGAGCATGACTGACAGTTCGAAGAGATCGCTCAGTGCAATCAGCAATATTACAGAGCTTATTGAACAGACCAACGAATCGATCCAGAAGATTGATGAGATGATGAACCTTATTACAAATATCGCATCTCAGACAAACCTTCTTGCGCTTAATGCTTCGATCGAAGCTGCAAGAGCCGGTGAAGCAGGAAAGGGATTCGGTGTTGTTGCGGAAGAGATCAAGAACCTTGCGGAACAGTCCAATCAGTCAGCTTCCAAGATTAAAGATGTTGTAAATCAGATCTCCACACAGTCAGATGAATGTGTTGCGGAATCCAAAGAAGTTAAGGGTATCATTGATGAACAGAGAAAACTTCTTGAAGTTACGCTGGAGAAATTTGAAATACTTGATAACGAGATCAAATCCTCTGTTAAAGAGATTAATTCGGTATCAAATGTAGCTTCGGAACTTGATAAGATTAAAGAGATTATATTAAGCTCCGTAAGCGACCTTTCGGCTATCTCTGAAGAGACTGCTGCAACCAACCAGGAAATAACAGCATCCATTGAAAACATTGCAGAGAATGTAAGAAAAGTCAGCGATGACAATGATTACATGAATGATCTTTCTGATGGTCTTAAAGATGCCATTGCTTACTTTAATTAAGAAAATAATCGACTTTAAATATGGAATGACACGTTCTTTGAACGTGTCATTCTTTTTGTTTACATTTGACGTAAAAAGTTGATTTTTTCACCGAAATAAGATATAATAAAGACACCTGAAATATGACGACTTGTTATTTTGACCCTACAAAACTTTAAACGGGATTCCTACATCTTTAGACGTATGCCAGGCCATATATGTTCTATCCGATGGAAGGCAGAAATCTATTTGCGGTTACCCACCTGGCTATTAGCTAGGAGTCAAAATACGAGATCATGTTTCGGGTTGGATTGAGATGAGAAGAGTAAAGAGTTTTTTCAACAGTTATATGGAAATATCTATGCTTTATAGGCAAACCAATGCGAGATTATTTGCATCGAGTGTTGCTTTTTTTGTGTTTTTGGCTATTTTTCCGACTGTTCTTCTTGTTTTTTCGATAATACCTTTTACGCCGCTTACCGAAGCCGGTTTTTTAAACTTTCTTGAAAAAGTACTTCCTAAAGCGCTGGACAGTCTGACAGTAAATATTATCAGACAGTTGTACGGAAATTCTCCGACAATTTTCTCTGTGATGACCTTAATCCTTTTATGGTCTTCAGCTAAAGGAATACAGGGTATTAAGAGCGGCCTTAACGTTATAAACGGAAGTGCGGAACTTTCAAATTTCATTCTTTTAAGATTAAGAGCAATCGTTTATTCTCTTATTTTTGCAGTAGCCATTGTAGTCATGGTTTCCGTAGTTGTATTTATTAACTTTATTTATGACATGCTTGGCACGTATTTCGGTTTCTATTTCGGATGGCTCGAATTTCTGTTTGATTTCCGATTCCTTTTTCAGTGGATTTTTTATGCTTTTATACTGACCTTTGTATATGCATGGGTTCCCGACAAGAAAACCAGACCGATAAGACAGTGGAAGGGCGCTCTTTTTACGGGTACGACCTGGACTGTTTTTAACTGGGCATTTAATTTTTATCTCCAGAAGTTTTCGAGTTTTAACCTCTATGGTTCAATGGCAACAGTTATTATCATGCTGATCTGGGTTTACAGCCTTTCGGTTTTATTCATGTATGGCGGGATCATAAACGTATACTTCAACAATAAGCGTGACAAGGAAAAGGAAGCCAGAAAGAATTCAGTTACCGAGGATGACTTGAATTTCGAAAATGAAATTACGCCTTGACTTTAAAGAATAAAGTTTAATATAATTAATTTTGTTTAAAATAATATATAAAAGCGATGATGGTGCAACAGTCCGTATTAATCTTCCAGAGAGAGAAAGTGAGACGCTGAAAGCTTTCTTAAGACAATGATATCGATCAATTTCACACCGGAGCCGGCATTCTGAAAGTTATTCCTGTAGGTTTGCCCGTTAAAAGTACGTTAACTTAAATGAGAGCTTTCGGCTGACTGCCGAAGGAATATGGGTGGTACCGCGTTAATAACGTCCCGTAAAGTTTTTGCTTTACGGTTTTTTTATTTTTGGAGCATATTATGGGATTGGCGTTAGGCTTTGCATTATTTTTTCTGATACCGGTGTTGGCGATTTTCATTTTATCTTTTTTTGTTGCCGCAGCAGGATACGGTGTATCCAAAAACAGGAAAACAACAGGCATAATTATGATGATACTAGGTGTTTTTGGAATGGGTGTTTCCACTATTCCCGGGTATTTTCTGCTTGAGATAGTTTTTTCGATAATAACCTATGGTGGTTGATATATAAATTTTGAAATAATTTAGAAGGAGACAGATATGAACGAAAAATTAACTTCAATAAAACAAGAAATCATCGACAGTATTGAACAATCGGCTGTTTCGAGAGCATCTGCATTTGAATTAAGAAAAAAATATCTTGATTCGAAGACAGGCGAGATCGGCCAGCTAATGAAGGAAATGAAGAATATTCCCAATGAAGAAAAAGCTGAATACGGCAAACAGGTTAACGAACTCAAGAACTGGGCAACGGAAGTGTTTGCCGATCTTGACGAGAAGATGAAGAACAAAGAATTGAGAGAACGTTACGAGAAAGAAAAGATCGATGTAACGATCGATTCCGAAGGCAGTGAAAAAGGAAATCTTCATCCCATTACCCAGATGAGAAATCAGCTGATCGATGTTTTCGCGGGAATGGGCTTTACCATTTATGAAGGTACGGAAATCGAAAATGATTATTATAACTTTACTGCACTCAATACGCCCAAGGATCATCCGGCGAGAGACATGCAGGATACATTTTATCTTTCTCCCGAATTCCTTTTGAGAACTCAGACTTCTTCGGGACAGATTCACGTAATGGAGAATTCCAAACCGCCTATTAAGATCCTTTCCCCGGGTAAGGTTTTCAGATCTGATGACGATGCAACACATTCGCCCATGTTTACCCAGATGGAAGGCCTTGTAGTTGATAAAAAGATAACGCTTTGCGATCTTAAGGGAATGCTTGATAACTTCGTTAAAAAGATTTACGGAGAAGATGCAACAACCAGACTTCGTCCTTCGTATTTCCCTTTCACGGAGCCTTCTGTAGAAGTTGACGTAAGCTGCTTCGAATGCGGCGGCAAAGGATGCAAGCTTTGCAAGGGTACTGGATGGATTGAAATCCTCGGTGCCGGTATCGTTAACAAAAAGGTTCTCGAAAACTGCGGCATCGACTCTGAAGAATATTCAGGTCTTGCATTCGGTATCGGTATTGAGAGAACGGCAATGCTTAAATATGGTATCAATAATATTAAATTGTTGTTTGAATCTGACATTAATGTTCTTAAGCAGATTGATGATAACTAAATGAGGTAAACCGCTCCAATTGGGTTAGTATAGCGGAGACCGTGCAATGCAACGCGGGTCGCTTCCGCTAAAGATGTATCACGTAGCGGCCACTAAACTCGCTTTTCGCTTTGCTCAAGCTCGTTAAGTGCCGACGGATACATATTACCCGCTTTTGCAAATGCACGGTCACCGTAAGTAAATAAAATAATGGGAGCGGTTTATGGATATTATGTATGGTTATATTTGATTTAGAACGAATTATCAGTTGCTGAACTGAAATAAAAAGAACAATTATCAAAACGGAAAATATAATTCAGGTTGCAAACAAAAGAGCGATTTAATTGTTGCATCCGTTTAAAGAATAATGAATTACGATAAGGAGTAAATTATGTTAGTACCTTTAAGCTGGTTAAAAGAATATGTTGATATAGGAGATATTGAACCTTCAGTACTCGAAGAGAAACTTTTCTCATGCGGATTCGAGGTTGAGGAAGTTATCGAAGTTGGTAAAGATATTTCAGGAGTTGTAGTCGG
>JAIKXN010000188.1 GCA_024684055.1 Lachnospiraceae bacterium
TTTGCCGAAAGAGAAAGAATTATCACAGCTGCAAATGATGAAGCTGCATCTATTCTTAAAAAGGCCAGAGAAAAAGCTCAGGCAGAGCATGACAGAATTTTAAACGATGCTCAGAAAGAGATTGCACAGATCGTAAACGAAGCAACCGAAAAGATCGTACTTCGTTCGGATCTTGATACATATGATCAGTTTTTGGATGCTGCCAAGAAGGATGTAGACAATGAATAACGATAAAGTCACAGCAAGCGTTCTCTACAGTGCGCTTAAACCTTCCGAAGCACAGGAAGGGAAAATAAAAGATTTTCTTAAATCCAAATATGGCGAAGACATTTCTCTTGAGTGGGTTGAAGACAAAACCTTAACCGACGGCTTCCGTCTTGAAGTCGGCCGTGAGGTTTATGACTGGACCAATGCCGGACGTCTTGAACAGTTCAAGGAAATGATTTTGAATGCTGTCGGAAAGAAGTATTCCGACAATGTTATTCCGCTTATCAGAGAAAATATCAAAGACTGGTCTCCCAAGGGTGTTCCTTCGGAGTACGGTATAGTTACCAGTATCGGTGACGGTATTGCAACCGTAAGCGGACTTAAGAGTGCGACCTACGGCGAGATTCTTATTTTCTCCGAGGGCATAAGAGGCATGGTTTTGGACCTTCGCGAGGATGAGATCGGATGTATTCTTTTTGATGATACCGATGAGATCGCAGAAGGAAGCAGAGTGAAAAGAACGGGAAGAAGTGCCGGTGTGCCGGTAGGCAATGATTTCCTCGGAAGAGTAATCAACCCTCTCGGTGTTCCCATTGACGGTAAAGGCGATATCGAAGCAGACGATTACAGAGCGATCGAATCACCAGCACCCGGAATCATCGAAAGACAGCCCGTTAACAGACCTATGGAAACAGGTATTCTGTGTATTGACTCGATGTTCCCCATCGGCCGCGGACAGAGAGAACTTATCATCGGTGACAGACAGACGGGAAAGACTGCGATCGCACTTGATACGATCGTTAACCAGAAGGGAAAAGACGTTATCTGTATCTATGTTGCCATCGGTCAGAAAGCCAGCCTTATTTCACAGATGGTTACCAATTTAAAGAAACACGGAGCAATGGATTACACCATTATCGTAAATGCGTCCGCATCGGATGCGGCTCCGATTCAGTATATAGCGCCTTATTCGGGATGCTCCCTCGCGGAGTACTTCATGCATCAGGGAAGAGATGTCCTCATAGTTTACGACGATCTGTCAAAGCATGCGATTGCTTACAGATCTCTTAGTCTGCTCCTTGACAGATCGCCCGGACGTGAGGCTTATCCCGGAGACGTTTTTTACCTGCATTCGAGACTTCTTGAAAGAGCAGCGCATTTAAGCGATGAACTGGGCGGAGGTTCGATTACGGCACTTCCCATTGTAGAAACACAGGCGGGTGACGTTGCTGCATATATCCCTACGAATATTATTTCAATCACTGACGGACAGATATTCCTTGAAAGCGAGCTGTTCTTCGAAGGACAGCGTCCTGCGGTTAACGTAGGTCTTTCTGTTTCGCGTGTAGGCGGTGATGCTCAGACGAAAGCTATGAAGAAATCCTGCGGTTCGCTTCGTCTCGATCTTGCACAGTACAGAGAAATGGAAGTATTTACACAGTTCTCTTCGGACCTTGATGAAGCTACACAGAAACAGCTTACTTACGGACACGGACTTATGTATCTGTTAAGGCAGAAGCAGTACAAACCGTATTCACAGCATCAGCAGGTTATTTTACTTATAGCGGCACTTAACCGTTACTTCATGGATGTTCCGGTTAAGGAAATCGGAGATGAGATCGGTCGTCTGCTTGAGTATTTTGAAATGTATCATTCGGATATCTGTTCCAGGATTGATTCGACGGGACTTATTACCGATGATGACAGGAAGAATATTTTAAATGCAGCGGATAAATTCAAAAAAGAAGGTAAATGATCCTGATTTTTTGAGCGCATTTAAGAGGTAATGTCATATGTCAAACATGAAGGAGATAAAAGGGCATATTCAGAGCGTTAAGGATACTCAGAAGATAACCAACGCCATGTACCTTATATCTTCCAATAAACTCAGAAAGATAAAAAAAGAACTCGATAAAACGCAACCGTATTTCGAGGAAGTGGCACTCAGCATCCGAAGGATTTTCAAATCCGCAAAGAATGTAAACAGCCCATATTTCTATCCCGAAGGAAGCACGTATTCCATAGAGGGAACATACGGTTATCTTGTTATCACGGCGGACAAAGGTCTTGCGGGCGCGTATAACCAGAACGTAATCAAGGAAGCCAACAGACTGATCACCAAGAATCATGACAAGCTTCTTTTCGTGGTAGGTGAATACGGAAGAAGATATTTCAATTCGAAGAACATCCCGATTGAAAAATCATTTCTTTATACCGCACAGAATCCCACTCTTTCGAGAGCGAGAATGATTTCCAACTATCTGCTTGATCTTTATAACAACAAGAAATTATCGAAAATCTATATAATATTCACCGACTACAACGGTGCGGCAGAAGCCAAGGTTAAGGTTTTGAGACTCCTTCCTTTCAACCGTTCCGAATTCAAAATGAGCAAGACGGAAAGAGAAGAAGAGTCCAACAACAAGCGCGGTTTCTTTTGGCCCGAAGGTGAAGTTGATTTCCATCCCAATGCACAGGAAGCTTTGGACAACATGGTTTCAAGTTACGTTACGGGAATCATCTACGGTGCGCTTGTAGACAGTTTCTGCAGTGAGCAGAATGCAAGAATGAATGCGATGGATAATGCCAACAGAAATGCCGAGGAACTTATCGGAAAGCTTACCATCGAATACAATCATACAAGGCAGGCGGCCATCACTCAGGAAATCACTGAGATTTCAGCCGGAGCGAGAGCCAAAAAGAAAAAGGTGGCCAAAACGGCAGCAAATGCAAAATAAACTGTCATTCGGACAGTGAAATAAAATCCAAATACGGAGGCAGAAATGACCGGAAGGATAATTCAGGTATCGGGATCTGTAGTAGATGTACGATTCGAAGAAAATTTACCTAAAATCAGAGAAGCTTTAAGCGTCATGGTAGACGGCGAGGAACGCGTAATGGAAGTTGCGTCCCACATCGGAAATTCCATGGTAAGATGTATCATGCTTTCGGGTTCCGAAGGACTCGCGAGAGACATGGAAGTTAAGGCTTCGGGAAACAATATAACGGTTCCCGTCGGGGAATGCACACTTGGCAGAATGTTTAACGTTTTGGGAAAACCCATCGACGGCAAGGGAGATATTCCCGATGATGTCGAGAGATGGAACATTCACAGAAAAGCTCCTTCATTCGAAGACCAGAGCCCTGCTGTTGAAATTCTTGAAACAGGCATAAAGGTAATCGACCTTCTTGAGCCCTATCCCAAGGGAGGTAAAATCGGTCTGTTCGGAGGTGCCGGCGTAGGAAAGACGGTTCTTATTCAGGAACTTATTCACAA
>JAIKXN010000208.1 GCA_024684055.1 Lachnospiraceae bacterium
CTGCAGTTATTTTTTTCTGCGATTTCGGCAAAGAAAGCTTTGGAATAAAACATATGGTTAATTCCGGCATATTTCTTGTCGTAATCTTCTATTGTGCTTCGTCTGTAAGCTATAAAATCTTCTTTTTTAGCCAGGTCGTGAATGTCAAACAATCCGACGGAATGATTCGATTTCTGAATCATACGTTTAACGACTTCTTCGGCATATGATTCACTGGGGAAATACTGAAAGATACTGCGCGAAAATACACAGTCATATTTTTTGTCTGTATTCAGATCTGTAGCTTCGCTGCAGCTTAAATCTTCGATGTCGGGAAGAGTTTTTCTGGCGAGGTTAATAAACGGCTCAGAATAATCGGAACCTCCGAGAACATAAGATTTGTTAATTGTTTTCAAAAGATAAAGATAGCATCCGGTTCCGCAACCTAAGTCAAAAAAAGAATTGGGTTTAAAATCTTCATCAAGCGAGAATGACAATTCCTTAAGATTGGTTAAAAACTGATTATAAAAATCTTCAAATGTTATTGATCCGCCGCTTCCTATTTTTCCTACACCCATGGCGTATTTCAGACTTAAAAATTCATCTTTTACGCTATCCGTATTAATGCTGAAATTTTCAGCTTCTTTTTTGTTCCAAATCGATTTCCAATTGTTATCCATTATGTATCTCCCTTTTATACAAATCTGAATTTGTAAAAAAAATTATTAGTTTGAAATTTTCGAACTTAAGTTAAGTCTATCACGGTAATTTGATAATTGCCAATATGAATTTTGTTTATATAAGTGTTCAAAAATAACAAATGCTCTCAAAAAGTTTCTTAAGTCAGAAGCGAAACTGAAACGATCGGATAATGGCGTAAAGAAATTAATTTATTGACATTTCTGTTTTTGTGGGTTACATTGATTAAAATGGGTATCAATAGGAGTGTATTATGGCTGCAAATGAAAGAGGCGCCGGAAGGAAAAAGGCTTTAAACCGGGAAATAATAGAAGAATTGAGAACTCGATACCGAAACGGGGAATCTATGCAGAAACTCGCCGGGGAAGCCGGGATTTCGCGACAGACTTTGTCGTCTTATTTTCACGATAATTATCCGATGGATGGCATATATCGTACTTATTCGGCATGGGTAAAATTAAATTATGAGTTTAGAAGAAATGATATTTCCGAATGCAGTCTTCGAATTGAATATCTGAACAAAGATAAATGCTGCAGTGTAATTCTCGTTGATTTTCAAAATGAACGGATTCAGGTGATTAATCATACCGATAATCCGATTCTTCGAGCCTTTGGAATTAAGGTCAAACCGACATGGGGTGATTTTAATGATTTTCTCGAAGAGAGATGTATTCCCCAAAACCGGTTTATGATCAGGCAGGTTTTGGAAGATTTTGGTATTGAACAGTATGATGCACTTCGAATTCTGGAAAAGACCGAAGGGCGAACCGGGGAAGATGATATGTGGATGAGATTTTCATATTTCAGGAAAGAAGAAGCCTTGTAAATTATTTTAAAGGAAATTGATTATGGACATTATAGATTTGGATAATTTAGATCCTGTTGAAGGAATAGCGCATTCCTCGAAAGGTAATCAGCTGAAATGGCATATCGGAGATACATGGTATAAGGCAGACGGACTTGGGTATGAAGGACTTTCGGAGGTTGTATCGTCTGAGTTTTTTAAGTTGTCAGATATTAAAGAAACATTTAAAGTATCGGATTTTAATGTATTTGTGGAATATGAACCCGTTGTTTTGGTCTGGCGGAAAAAATATTATTACGGATGTAAGAGCCAAAACTTCAGAGAAGATGGGTGGCAGCTTATTACTATTGAAAAACTTTATCGTAAAATGACCGGATTAAGTATGGCACAGGAGATGGCGCATTTCAGTGAGGTGAAAGACAGAATAGAACTTATGGTTCGATTTGTAGAAAACGTCACAGGTCTTGAGGACTTTGGGAAATATATTTCTGTGATGCTTTTTGCTGATGCATTTTTCTTAAATGAAGACAGGCATACCAATAACATTGCGATTTTATATCATCCGGAAAAAGAAGAGTACAGACTGTGCCCGATTTTTGATTACGGTGCTAGTTTGTTTTCGGACGTATTTGGAGACTATCCCATAGGGGCGAGTCTTGAAGAATGCTTGGAAAAAATTGTTGCGAAGCCATTTAATCAGGATTTTGATGAACAGTCTGATGCTTCAATCAATTTGTATCACGGAACAATTAAATTTGCCGGTAAAAAAGAACTTTTATCAAGGTGGAATGATATCAGGCTAATATACGAACAACGTGCAGAAGCGTTCAATAAAGACAGAATAAATCCTGCAGGTTGTATGGGAAATTCCATGATACAGGTTTTAGACAGAGTAGAAGAAATTTTGAGACAGCAAATCAGAAAGTACGGGTTGTAGACAGAAAACTAAAGAATCCTATATTTTTGACGATAAAATAATTGGAATTTAAAAAGGTATTGTTATTAATATGGTTATTCAG
>JAIKXN010000230.1 GCA_024684055.1 Lachnospiraceae bacterium
AATTGTTATATCTTTAGTCAAATAGCCG
The DNA here is from genome assembly GCA_024684055.1 of Lachnospiraceae bacterium. GTDB lineage: Bacteria > Bacillota > Clostridia > Lachnospirales > Lachnospiraceae > UBA3766. The sequence goes on from JAIKXN010000230.1 coordinate 29, forward strand.
CTTCCACCGTTTTTTGCCAGATTTATGAGGCCGGCTTCACTGCTAATTTTCTTCCATCCATCATGTTTGGAACCATCTTTATCCGATCCGCTATGTGCCGTATGCGCTTTAGGTGCGGCCTTTGCCGTCAGCGGCACAGTAAAAAAAGACATTATGATAACAATCAAAAATGCCATAAAAAAATACTTAAATATCTTTGGTGTTGCGTTCTTCATTCTAAATCCTCCCCTATATAAAATGATTCGTTAAACAGCTTTTTCATACACTAAAAATTTTATCAAATGACATAGTTTCAGTCAAACAAAAGTAACCTATTTTCAGGGTCAAAAAAATGCAGACTCTGCGATTTTACCCGCAGAATCTGCATCTGTGCATTAGTTTACATAATTCCGAATCAATATGTTCCTGCATCGATTCCGTACTGCTTGCAAAGATCGTTAAATTCAGGTGAATTAATAAAGCCTCTTAATACTTCATCTCTGCTCTTTCCGTTCTTTAGTTCTCTGAGCCAGCCATCGTATCCGCCCTTATCGGGTTCTCTGTCAAAGAATGCTCTGTATAACTTAGTCACATATTCTTCGTCAGTCATTTTCTTCTTCTGGAACTCATCGCTGTTTATGAAGCCTGCCGCTACCTGAGCACCTGTCGCTTCTTTGTTAATCAGTTTATTGGTCCAGTTCTCAAGACCTTCTGCCTCGGCAGGTCTTTCGAGAATGATGGTGTAGAATCTCTCTACGAACTTACTTACTTTTTCTTTCTGGGTAAGCTTTCTCCATGTAGCCTTGTAAGTAACATCGTTTGCGGGCATCTTTTCAGCTACAGTCTTATCCCAGCCTTTGAATACATATCCATCTCTTTCAGGAACAGGTGCTGTTATCTTCGCACCGTATAATACTGTTCCCTTAGTATATGTTCCGCTTGCTTTTCCGCCTGCTAAATCCCATGTAAGCTTGTAGCTGTTTCTTGTGTAGTAATACTTAACTACAAGTTTTCCGTCTGCACTGATCTTCACTGTCTGAAGTTCAGGTGCTGTAAATCCGGTATATGTTTTAACTTCAGGTGTAATGCTTGCATTTGTCTTTCCTGTAAGTGCTTCTGTCTCGCTTGCCTTAGCAGGATAATTTCCGTCAAGTTTCTGTTTGTAGTGTTCTACTTTATATTTTGTATTTGTTTTTGCTTTCCAGTGTGCGTAGAGTGTAATATTTCCTTCGCAGATGCTTTCAGCAGTAACCTTTGTTCCGCCGCTCTTTGCCGTATACCAGCCATTAAATGTATAACCGGTTCTGGTTGTCTTGGGCAGTTCACCGTATGCTGTATATTCCTGAACTTTAACAGTTGATTCTGTAAGTGCGTTTCCGCCGTTTACATTAAGTTTAACTGTTGCATATTTTGCTTCCCATAAAGCTTTAATTGTAAGTTTCTTGGCGGGCATTTTCTCGGGAACGGTTACATTCCATCCTGCGAAAGTATAACCTTTCTTTGTAGGAATGGGGGCTGTTATCGCTTCACCATACTTAACGTTACCCTTACTGTAATTTTCATATGCAGCAGTACCGCCATCAAGATTCCATGTAAGTTTATAACTGTTTCTTGTGTAGTAATACTGAATAACAAGTGAGCCGTCAGCTTTAATCGTTTCAGTCTGAACTTCGGGTGATGTGAATCCTGTGTATGTCTTAACTTCAGGCGTTACACTTGCATTTGTAGTACCTTTAAGTTCTTCCGTATCTGTTGCCTTTGACGAATATTTTCCGTCAAGTTTCTGTTTGTAGTGTTCTACTTTATACTTTGTATTTGTCTTTGCTTTCCAGTGTGCGTAAAGGGTAATGTTTCCTTCGCATATACTGTCTGCAGTTACCTTTGTTCCGCCGCTCTTTGCCGTATACCAGCCGTTGAATGTATATCCTGTTCTTGTAGCCTTCGGAAGTTCTCCGTATGCTGTATATTCCTGAACTTTAAGAGTCGATTCTGTCAGTGCTGTTCCGCCGTTTACATTAAGTTTAACTGTTGCATATTTAGCTTTCCACTGAGCATAAAGTGTAACCTTATTGTTGTTTAAAGTATTCAGTTTTATTTTTGCGGCATCCGAATATGAAGTTCCGCTTCCGTCCGCTTTGGTATTCCATCCGTTAAACTCGTATCCGTTTCTTGTAAAAGAGTTCGTATTAAGTACAGTTGATGTATTGAATTTAATATTCTGCGAAGTCATCTTTCCGTATCCGCCATTCGCATCAAACTTAACTGTATATTCATTCGGCTTCCACTGAGCGTACAATTCCATGCATATAGGATTTTCAATTGTCACATTATCATCATATGATTCTCCGGAACCGTCAAATTTCGTATTCCAGTTATAGAACTCATATCCGCTTCGTGTAAATTCGTTTTCAATTAAAGAAGCATCAGAGTCTTTTTTATAATATTGTGTAAAAGGCTTTCCAGTGCCATTATTCGGATTATACTTCACCACACATAATTTATCTGTATCATATTTGATATAGCCTTTATATGAGTCATCTGTTATTCTGCCGCTTTCTTCAATTATTATTTCGTTATAGTAAACACCATGCGTTGCCTGATTATTATTTATTTCAGCTCCGTCTATGATAAAATTTCCTTCACCATACTCTTCAGTTAAATATAAGCCTCCACCTTTATAAGCGCTATTATCTGAAACCTTACCTCCATCCATATAAAGATATGAATTGATTGAATATACTCCGCCTCCATTTCCGCTTGTTATATTTCCGGCTATTGTTCCTCCGGAAATATTTACGGAACATTCATTCAAATATAAACCACCACCCTTATTCGTACTATTCCCGGAAATTGTTCCTCCGGTCATTGTCAGCGTTGAACCCTGGCAACACAAACCACCTCCGAAATAAGCAGTATTTTCACTGATGTATCCATCATTGATATTCACATTTGAATTATCGATTGCATATATGCCACCCCCACGATAATTCCCGGAATTATTCGAGATATTTCCTCCATAAAAATTAAACTCACTCGTCCAAACATATACCGCTCCTCCGTTGTTTGCTGCCGTATTCTCAGTAATACTTCCTCCGTCCATTGTAAATGATGAACCACTACTATAAACGAAAACTGCTCCTCCGGAATCAGTTACAGTATTTCCTTTGATACTTCCTCCTGAAAATTTAAATGATGATTCACTGATAACATATGCAGCTCCCCCATAAAAAGCTTTATTTTTTGTAATGCTTCCTCCCGTCATTGAAACTTCAGAATTAGAACTAACATACAATGCTCCTCCGTAATACTCTGCTTTATTATTTGTAATGCTGCCATTTTTAATTGTCACCGAGGAATTGCCTATATATATTGCTCCGCCATTACCTGCAGAATTATTATTTGATATTTCACCATTTTCCATTATAAAAGAACTATTATTGGTTAAATATACTGCACCACTACCTGTAGCAGAGTTATTTGAGATTATTCCACCATTCATTGTAAATGTTCCCGAATTAATATATACTCCTGAACCGTTATAATTTGTGTTTCCCGAAATAGTCCCACCATACATAATGAAAGTACCGCCCGCCACAAAAACTCCGTTGCCAGAGCAGTCTGTACCATGCGTAATTATACCTGAATTTGCACTTTCATCATATAAATTTAAAATTGTATTTTCAGACACACGTAAAGTATTATAATTCCTGGTCATCGTTATACAGTATCCGTTAAGACAAAGATTAATATCTGTATCATTACAGTTAATTGCAAATCCGGTAAGTTCTATATTCTTTGTAAGGTAACCGCATCCACCGTTTTCACCAAGATTTTTGAGATCCGCTTCACTGCTTATTGGCGTCCATCCCTCATGCTTTGAACCGTCAGTATCGCTTCCGGTATGAGCCGTATGCACTGCAGCCTCAGCCTTCGCTTTCAAAGGCACACCAAAAAATGGCATTATGAATAAAATCATAAATGCCATCAGAACATAAAAAGGTAATTTTTGCATTGCTTTGTTCATTCTAAATCCTCCCCTAAATAAAATGATTCGTTTAAACGATTATTTTTTTACACAATAAAATTCTATCAAACGGCATTCCGAGCGTCAACAAATTGTCCATCACAAAATCACCCAAAATCAATTCCCCAAAATCAATTTACTGCTTCATTATCTCAACAGAATTACAACCCATAAAATCGAGTAGGAGAAAATGTCTCATTATAGAGACATTTTCGACCTCTCACACCACCGTGCGTACGGTTCCGTACACGGCGGTTCAATCAACTTAACAAGTAGCACACCTTTCGGTATAGTAATCTAACATTGAGATAAGTC
>JAIKXN010000236.1 GCA_024684055.1 Lachnospiraceae bacterium
GTATACGAAGCATCCTTCCGCTTTACCCTTTAACGGAATGGTTCCGATCTCGTTAACCTTTATCCTTCCTTTCAGTCTTTCATACAAAGCCTTGCTTATGAGCACCTGTCCCGCTTTGGCATTTGCTTCCAGTCTTGCAGCCGTGTTGACCGTATCGCCGATTGCAGTGTAATCCATACGGAAATCGCAACCGATGTTTCCGACAACGGCTTCGCCGCAGTTAACTCCCACACCGAACGCAACTTTTTTGCCGTACATTTCCATGCAGACTTCTTCAAGTTCTTTTGCGCCTGATACTATATCAAAAGCAGCACAGACCGCTTTGTATTCATAATCTTCCAGATCGAACGGAGCGTTGAAAACAGCCATTGTGGCATCACCGATAAATTTATCGAGCGTACCGCTGTTTTTAAATACTGAATTTGTCGTAAGATTTAAATACCTGTTGAGGATCTCAACAACCTTTTCGGGCGGCAGACTCTCCGACAATGGAGTAAAGCCTCTGATGTCGACAAAAAGTACTGCGATATCCTTACTCTCTCCGCCGAGAGTGATGTCAAGTTTCCCCTGTTTGATAATATCATCAACAACCTGCGGTGCAACGTATTTCCTGAAAGCGGATGAAATCCTTTTCTTGGCAAGTGTTTCTTTAATGTAGTTGAAAACCAGTGTTGTCACATAGGAAACAATGATAAAAACATTCAGATAGATCATCGGAACGGAAAGAAGGCTCTTCGTGTATAAAAGAATTCCGACTCCGACGGCTGCGATTTCGGATAAAATAAAAATCACAGTGCCCCATCTTATATGAATATAAGAAAAGAGAATGTAAAGCCCGAAAACGATAAGCGAAAAAATGATTGAAACCATAAGCACATCAGCATCTTTGGGGAAACAGTCCTCAAGGAGAGCCTGTACAAGGTTTGCATTTATTTCAACTCCGTACATCTGATCGTTCGAATTCGGAACCGGGAACTGATCCTGAAGTCCGTTTACATACGCTCCGACAAGCACAATACAGCCCGTAAAGAGTCTCGGGTCAATCCTGTCCTCAAGAACATCGACCATTGAAACGGCTTCATAATCAAAAGGTCTTCCCGCATAATAGATGTTTTTCTCACCGTATCCGAAATCTTTTGCGGTGATGGAATTTAATTCGCAGTATTTAACATATGTCATATAGGAAAGGCTGCAGAGTTCGTCCGAAGCATTTGCGTTCTCATCATCCCCTGAATAAAGGAATTTCGGGATCACTTTTCTTATGATACCGTCATCATCCGCAGATACATTCGGATATCCCTGTGAAGCTTTTTCTATAAACGGATATTCTATCATTTTTATATGATTTCTGTTTATGTATTTCTTTCCGTTTTCATCCGTTTCCACCGATGCATCGAGCACGAGATGATTCGCCAGAACAACATTGTTTCTTGATTCGACATTTGCCCTGAAGGCTTCGTCGCTTTCCTCATCCATTTCTCCTATAAACATTACATCGTAAGCAACAACCGATGCATAATCGCCTATCAGATCAAGAAGTTCGTTATATCTGCTCCTGTCCCATGTGTTGATCGGTCCGTATTCCGAGAGTGTTTGCGCATCGATCGCTATAATCTTTATTCTTTTATCCATCGGTCTCGGGATCTGATAAAGCTTATCCTTGTAAAGCGAATCCGCGATTCTAAACAGCCCAAAATATACACACAAAAAACAAAGCACTCCTGCCAAAAGTGCCTGTAACAGAACGAGTAAAATATTCTTTTCCAGTTTTTTGTTTTTCATGCTTATATTTTAACAGTTATCACTGATATTTTAAAGATAAGAATTACATTTCTCCATAAAGAAAAACAAAAATAAATTATGTCCCGATTCAGTCTCTTTTTTCAATTTTACTGTTCAATATATTACTTATCTATGATAAAATTATAAAGAATTCGAAGGGGGAGAAATATATGACTCAGTACAGATATCCAAACAGTGACGAAACGCTTACTCAGATTTTTAACTACATGAACGCTTTGTTCAATGAAAAGGAATTTTCCAAGACCATTATCCTTCTTACGGAAATGGGCAAAGCGCTCGTGCATTCAGACCGTGCCTCATTCTTTTTCTGGGATAAAAACAGCCACGAAGTCTGGACGATTGCAGCGCTTAACACAGGAAAAATAACTGTTCCCGAAGACAAGGGGTTAATCGGGGCATCAATCCTGAACAACGAGGTCATCATCACCAACGATCCTTACAACGATCCGAGATTTAATCCCGAAGTCGACAAGTCCACAGGTTACAAAACCAAGTCAATTCTTACGATGCCTGTTACAAACGCCGAAGGAAAGGTTATCGGTGCTTTTCAGGCAATCAATAAACTTGACCGTGACGGCAACGCAATCGACTTCAACGAAGACGATGCAAAGAGAACTTCCCTCGCATCCGCTTTCTGCGGAAGATCTCTTGAAAGTTATCTTCTGTATAATGAAGCGCTTCAGGATCAGCTCACAGGTCTTAAAAACAGACGCGGTCTCCATTCATTCTACGAAAACAATATCGCACCGCTCTTAAGCGCAAAAGACTGCTCAATCATTATGTGCGATATTGACCATTTTAAAAGAGTCAATGATACTTGGGGACACAACGCAGGCGATGCAATTCTTAAACACGTTGCAAATATCTTTAAAGCTTCCATCGGAATCGATGACGGTGTATTCCGCTGGGGCGGCGAAGAATTCATTTTCCTTATGAACGGCGAATCTCTTAATGAAGCACATGATTTTGCCGAAGAAGTCAGGAAGAAAATCGAAGACAGTGTATGTCACTTCGAAGGTCTGGATCTGAAGGTAACAATGAGTTTCGGTGTCAGCCAGTTGTCGGCAGAACTCACTACCGAAGAAAATGTTAAAATCGCCGATGAAAGACTCTACTACGCAAAGGAACACGGAAGAAACAGAGTCATTTCGGTTTTGCCTGAATAAATTTTTTCTTTTATATAAAAAACAGATACGGGGTCAGCCATATCTGTTTTTTATATCCGAAAAATCTGAGTTCAAGTTTAAGTATTTTGATAAGAATATAAACTCTTGGATTATGTCAGAATAATATTCTCTTGAGTATATATAATATGCAAAATATTTGCAAAGACATTTATTCAAACACGTAAAAATTATTTACCTGTAAGCAAATGTTCAAGGCTTGTTACATCATCAGAGGGTTTAAGTTTGTACTTGGTCTGATAAGCAGAAACCTTATCGCTGAATACCAAACTCTTGTTTAAAGCATCCTGGATAAGAATATTTCCTCGATTGAACTTATCCGTATCGCCGGTCTTAACGCCGTCGATCAAATCCTTGTAACCGTCTCTCATGCTGGTAACAAAAGCAACATAAGAATCATCGATATCCTTAATTTCAACATCGGTTATTGTCTGATTTCTCTTCTCTGCGTTATCTACAATCTTATCAAGATATCCCCGGCACAATTCTGCATAAGAAAGAATCTCGGAATTGCTGTGGGAGCCCTGAATATTATCTGCAGCAGCCTGTGCAGCCTCCCAGTAAGGCTCGTCATTACTAAGATCCATTATATAATCATTAAAAATCTTAGCCTTTTCAAACCCCTGGCATCCCGCAAGCGAAAATACAAACATAAGCGAAGCCAGTAAGAACATTACTTTAGTTAATTTGTTTCTCATTATTCATCTCCTCCATAAAATCTTTTTATATTTTGGCATATTTATGAAAAGTATTCAATATGATTTTTTGGTGAACCGCATTTCTTCACACTTTAAGTCAAATATGATATATTATAAAAAATCAAAAACCGGATCGGAATATATTATGAAAAAATACATCCAGATAATAATTATACTCGCGCTGACTATTATTGTAGCCGTGTCAGCCTTTCTCTTGCCAAAAAATAACAAAGATTATTCCAAAGAAGGCTTCTATTTCGATACCTATATCTCAATAAAGGTTTATTCGGCAAAAGATTCAAAACAACTTGATGAATGTCTTAAACTCTGTGAGAGATATGAAAAACTTTTATCAAGAACTCTTGAAGGAAGCGATATATACAGGATCAACAATTCATGCGGAAAGCCTGTAGAAGTCGATCCGGAAACATATTATCTTTTAAAAAGAGCTTTGGGATTCTGCGAAGAAACAAACGGTAAAGTTGATATAACCATAGCTCCTCTTGTAGATGAATGGGGATTCTCGGATAAAACTTATTCACAAACAGAAAAACCCGATGACGAAACCATAAATAAGTTAGTCGAAAACATTGATTACAAAAACATCGAATTATCGGAAAACAATATAGTAAAACTTAAAAACCCGGATGCAAAGATCGACCTCGGTTTTATAGCAAAAGGTTATATTGCTGACAAATTAAAAGAATATCTGATTTCCCAAGATGTCAAAAGCGCTGTCATCTCACTCGGCGGAAATGTTCTTGTTATAGGCAACAAGCCCGACGGCAGTCCTTTCGCTGTAGGAATCAAAGATCCCGTAAACACCGAAGACATAAGTTCAGTAATTTACGCAACCGACGAATCCGTCGTAACAAGCGGAACTTACGAACGTTTCGTGGAATATGGCGGAATCAGATATCATCACATTCTCGATACCGAAACCGGGTATCCTGTAAATAACGATGTTTTAAGCGTTACAATTGAATCACAATCCTCTCTCGAAGGTGATGCGTTATCTACGATATGTTTAATTCTCGGGGAAGAAGAATCAAAAAATATACTGAAGAAATATAATGCTAAAGCAAACTTTATTTACGAAGAATAATAAATAGTTTTTTGCAGAAAAGAATTTATAGTATTCCTTTTCTACAGCACTGAAATATATGTTTATAAAGAAATAAAAAAGTTCCTTTTTTCAAAGGAACTTTTTATTTTCATAAAATATTAAGCATACTTGTACAATTCAAATTTAAGTTGCATTTAAGTGATAAATACCTTTAGTTTTACATTAATAAATTAATGTGTAACAATACAGTTCTTCTTACATTTCTCAACACATGTTCCGCAGCCTATGCACTTTGCATAATCGATGGTTGCGTGGAAATCGGTAACTTCTACAGCTCCTGCTTCACAGTTCTTCTTGCAGAGTCCGCATCCGATACATCCGTTAGTACACTCTTTCATCGTAACAGGTCCTTTTTCGGTAGACGAACAAGCCACGGCGAAAGGAGCACTGTAAGGGATAAGTTCGATAATATGTCTGGGACATACGGCAATACATTTGCCGCAAGCCTTACATTTCTCTTTGTCTACAACAGCAACACCGTCTACAACATGAATTGCATCAAAAGGACAAGCCTTTACGCAGCTTCCGAAACCGGTACAGCCGTGATTACATGCCTTCGGTCCCTGGTTGGGAACGAACATAAGCATCTGGCAGTCTTCCTGTCCGACATAATCATAATTTGCTTTAACAGCATCGCATTTACCGTTACATTTTACAAACGCAACTTTTCTTTCAGATTCCTGCGCTTCAACGCCCATTATTTCGGCAACTTTCTTACCGACCGCATCTCCGCCGACAGGACATCCGTTAACCGGTGCTTCGCCTTTAACGATGGCTGCAGCAAGTCCGGAACATCCGGGATATCCGCATCCGCCGCAGTTATTGCCCGGAAGCACTTCGACAATTTTCTCTTCTCTCTCATCAACCTGTACTTTAAATACAACTGATGCGATGCCCAAGAATATACCTATAAACAAGCCTACTGCCGCAACAATTCCGACAGCCAGCAATATTCCAGTAACACTCATATTAAATCTCCCCAGAATCTATTTCTGTAAATTTATCAAACGTTGTTTTCCTGCGATTTAAATAAGCCCCGAGAAACCACAGAAAGCAATTGCCATAAGTCCGGCCGTAACAAGAACAATAGGCATGCCCTTCATGTATTTGGGAACATTGTTATATTCCATCTTTTCTCTCAAACCTGCAAGAATAATAATTGAAATCGCAAAACCTGCACTTGTTGCAAAGCCGTTAACAACACCCGTAAGAATGTCATATTCTAGGTTAACGTTGTTGATAGCCACACCGAGTACCGCACAGTTAGTGGTAATAAGGGGAAGATATACACCAAGTGCCTGATAAAGAGATTTGATGTATTTCTTTAAGAAAAATTCCACAAACTGAACAAGTGCCGCAATTATCAAAATGAAAACAATGGTTTTCAGATAATCAAGATTAAGGGGTTTAAGAATAAATTTGTAAATCAGTCCGGCAACAAGCGATGAAAGTGTAATAACGAATATTAACGCACCGCCCATACCTGCAGCTGTTTTAACTTTCTTGGAAACTCCGAGGAAAGGACAAAGTCCAAGGAACTGACTGAGCACAACATTGCTTACAAGCGATGAACTTATCGCAATAACAATGATGCTTCCAATATAACTACCGTTCATCTTTATCCTCCTTCTTTGCATCCTCTGCTTTTTCTTCTTTTACCTCGTCAGAAGAAGCAGTTTTTTCTTTAGCCGGATCTTCTTTTGTTTCAACCGCGTTTTTGGTTTCGGCTTTTTCTTTGTTTTCGACTTTTACTTCCTTAGCGGAGGTTTCTTTGTTAACTTTTTCCGTGTTATCAACAAGTCTTCTTGAACAACCCGTATCAGAGCAGTTCATACAGTCGCTGCTGCATCCCGAACCGATCTTTGAAGTATCCTTGCCGGCCTTCGCTCCCTTGTCCTTGATCACATTCTGAATCATTGTAAGGGTTGCAAGCACGAAGAATGCACCGGGTGCCATTACAAGAATTCCGACAGGTGAGAAAGATGCGAACTCAAGAGCGAAAACATCATGAATCACTTTAAGGAAGCCGGTGGATTCAGGAGAAACAGCTCTTTCAAATGATGCAAGAACAATATTGCCAATCTTGTCACCCAAAACATCGGAAGCAGCAAATCCGAATAAAGTTCCTGCTCCGAGGAATTCTCTGACCAAACCGATGATGGTTAAAGCCATTGTAAATCCGAGACCCATACCGATTCCGTCAAAAAGTGAGGGGAATACGGGGTTCTTGGAAGCGTAACTCTCGGCACGGCCGAGGATGATACAGTTAACAACGATAAGTGAAATATAAATTCCGAGTGCCGAATAAAGGCCGGGAACATATGCATGCATAAGCAGTTCCACTATCGTAACGAAAGTTGCAATGATAACAATGTATGCTGGAATACGAACCTTGTCGGGAATGATCTTTCTTAAGGCCGAAATGATCATATTGCTTAAAGCAAGTACGACCATTGTGGAAAGCCCCATACCGAGACCATTGATCGCCGAAGTGGTAACCGCAAGTGTTGGACACATTCCGAGCATAAGTACGAAAGTGGGATTTTCTTTAATAAGTCCGTTATAAAGACGTTCAAGACATTTCTTCATTACTCTTCCCTCCCTTCGCCTGTTAACATCAGATAATACTGAACACCGGTATTGACACCGTTTGTAACAGCCTTTGATGTGATCGTCGCTGATGTGATGGCATCGATTTCATTTGAGGAAAGCGCGCCTGTTTTAACTACCTGGTATTCTTCAAGCTTCTTGTTTCTGAACTGAGGAACAAGAACATTCTCAGCATTCATACCGAGACCGGGAGTTTCGGAAATCGAAAGGATCGAAATACCTTTAAGGTAATCATCAAGAGTGATACCCATGTAGAATGAAATGTTTCCGCCGTATCCTGAAGTAGAAGTAACACCGATGACATATCCGTAAAGATTTCCGTCGGTTGTCTTTGCTTCGTAAACGCTGTCAATGTAAGCGGTATCATAACCTTTATCAAGAACAGCTTTTGAAATGGCAGGATCAACATCAATCTTATTAAATGTAAGTTCCGTAACCGTATCAAGCACGCCCGCGGCATTCAACTCTTTAAATACTTCGTTGCAGGCATCAGCCTGAGCCTGTGCTTCCTGAGTCGCAATAGGTTCTTTGGTAAGTTCGTATACGAATCCGAGTCCGAGTCCGGCTACAAGTGTGATACCAAAGATAACTGCAGTATCTTTTATGATTTTGATTATTTCTTCGTTGGATATTTTCACAGATTCTCTCCTCCTTTACCGAAAGCTTTGGGAAGAGTAACCTTTTCAATAAGAGGAACGATAAGGTTTCCTATTATAATCGCAAAGGACACGCCTTCTGCAGAAGGACCGAATACTCTGAATATACCTGTAAGGATTCCGAGGAATATACCGAAAATATACTGTCCTTTTTTGGTGATCGGCCTTGTAACATAATCGGTAGCCATAAAGAAAGCACCGAGCATAAGTCCGCCGCCCGCAAGTTCCGCACATATGTAATTAAGATCAAATCCTCTCTTTGAAAAGATAAGAATGAAAATTACAAACGAAAGAATATACGTTCCGGGAATTCTCAGATCGATAATTCCGAGAGCAATCAGGAAACATGCACCGAGAACGATCGCTATCATGCTCGTTTCACCGATAGTACCTGCAGTACGTCCGATAACCATATCAAAAATATTAACCTGTCCGCCGGCTTTAACGATCGCAAGCGGAGTTGCTCCCGTATAAGCATCGCAGTCGAAGTTGGTCATGTATTTTGCAAATGAAATTATAAGGAAACATCTCGCGCCGAGTGCAGGGTTCATGAAGTTCTGTCCGAGACCCCCGAAAAGCATCTTGACTACAACGATCGCAAAGCATGCACCAAGAGCCGTCATCCACAAAGGAAACTGCGATGGAAGGTTAAGTGCAAGCAAAAGACCTGTAACTATAGCCGAGCAGTCGCCTACGGAAACGGGTTTCTTTAAAATTTTACACATTACAAATTCTGCAAGAACCGAAAATCCAACCGAAACAAGAATAACAAGTGCAGCATGATAGCCAAAATTGATGATACCGAAAATCGTCGTTGGCAAAAGTGCTATGATAACCGCAAGCATGATTCCTCTTGTAGACATACCGTCTCTGACGTGAGGGTTGGATGAAACTTTAAGCTTTTTCTCTTCACTCATTATTTCTTACCCCCTTTCTTTCTGTCGGCAAGAATCATTCTTCTCATGGATTTAATGGACTGTGTAAGATAACGTTTTGCGGGACAGATATAACTGCAGCATCCGCACTCACAGCATTCCATGCCGTTGAATTTTTCAAACTGTTCTCTGTCGTTATTCTGAGCGAAATCGGCGAGTTTCGAAGGAACTACTCTTCCGGGACAAACTTCAACACATCTGCCGCAGTTGATACATGCCGTCTCTTTTGCGGAAGAAATCTGGTCTGTCGATAAACAAAGCAACGCCGAGGATGTCTTTGTAGCGGGAACATCCAGATCGAAAATGGCAAATCCCATCATTGGACCGCCCGAAACGATTTTCTCGGGCTGCTTGATAAAACCGCCTGCTTCATCTATTAATTCATGATAATTTGTTCCGATGGGAACTCTGAAGTTCTGCGGATTCTTGATACAGTCACCGGTTACGGTAACTATTCTGTGAAGAAGGGGTTTCCCTTCCACAACCGCAGAATAAATCGAGCAGATCGTATCGACGTTATTAACAATACATCCGGCATCCGAAGGAAGCATTGACGAATTAATCGCTCTCTTTGTGGTAGCAAAGATCAGATGTCTTTCAGATCCCTGGGGATATTTTGTCTTAAGTCCGATAACCGTAATCTTGTCATCATTCTTGGTAAGCTCTTTTAATATCTTAATGCAGTCAGGCTTATTGTCTTCAACGGCAAGTATACCTCTTGCATTATTAAATAAGGAAAGTTCAATACGCAAACCTTCAACAAGCTTTTCAGGCGTTTCGATCATAATCCTGTAGTCACTGGTAAGATAAGGTTCACATTCGGCGCAGTTCGCGATAATATACTCAATCTTGTCAGGCTCCTTGGGGGAAACTTTGACATGAGTAGGGAATCCTGCACCACCCATTCCTACGACGCCGGCCTTCTGAATGAGACCGACAATTTCTTCTCTCGAAAGCTTCGTATAATCCGGATGCGGCGTAAACTCAACCGACTCATAAGCATTGTCATTCTCGATAACAATAGCCTTAACATGATCCCCGGTAATTACTCTTCTGGGTTCGATTGCTTTTACGGTTCCGGAAACCGACGAATAGATTGGAGACGAAACAAACCCCGTGTCTTTAGCAATAAGCTGACCAACCAATACACGTTCCCCAACTTCAACAACCGGCTCAGCGGGTGCGCCGATATGCTGAGACAAAGGATATACCATGAAGCCCTTAGGGCTGTAATCAACTATGGGTTTATCCTTTGAAATGTCTTTTCCGTCATATGGGTGAATACCACCGTGAAATGTAAACAAAGCCTTTTCTCCTTTATATTTTATAAAATAGCCTTTAATATATTACTACTTATTTTCAAAAAATACTATATTAAATTTTCAAAATGTAGTAATATAAATGTGTATGTAAAAATTGTAATTGGGAAGGGAATCTAATGAAAACTATTCAGTGTTCGACCAGACTTAAAGAAATCAATTATCCGATAGAAACTTTAGCTCCGATCAAAGATATTCTTTTTCTCGATATCGAAACCACGGGATTTTCCGCAAGAAGTTCGAATCTTTATATGATCGGATGTGCATATTACGAAAATGAAGAATGGCAGTTGATCCAGTGGCTTGCAGAAAATTACGATGAAGAAACAGATGTTTTAAGAGCATTCCTCGAATTCAGCGTTAATTATTCGTATTTGATCCATTTCAACGGAAATCAGTTTGATATCCCCTATCTTGAACAGAAATGCATCCAGTATGAGATCAATTTCGACTTCGGTAACTTCGACGGTCTGGATATTTATAAAAGAATCAAACCTTACAAGAATTTCATGAAACTCGAGGATTGCAGACAGAAAACACTCCAGTCCTTCCTCGGTATGATAAGAAGAGACAGACTTGACGGCGGCGAGCTGATTAATTACTATCACGAATTCGTCTGCCACAAAGATGAAAGCATTATGGAATCCATTCTCCTTCACAACAAAGAAGATGTCGAAGGCATGCTCCATATGGTTTCGCTTCTCGCAATTCCCGATCTTTTCAACAAGTCTTTGCGCGTTATGAAAGTTAAGGCAAACTATTATAACGATTACGAGAACAAGAAGCGTCAGGAGCTTATCCTTACTCTCCGTTTCAGAAATCCTATTCCCGTTCCGCTCTCCTATGCGGCTAACGGATGCTATTTCACCTGTGACGGAATCGACGGAATCCTTAAAGTACCTCTTTTCGAAGAAGAAATGAAATATTTCTACTCGAATTACAGAGATTACTACTATTTGATCAATGAAGATATGGCAGTTCACAAATCAGTTGCACAGTTCATCGAAAAGGACCATAAAGAACCTGCCAGTGCTCTTACCTGCTATACACGTAAGACTTCCACTTATCTTCCTGAATGGAGCGTACTTTTCGAGCCGTTCTATAAGAGAGATTACAGAGACCATCAGCTGTTCTTCGAACTCACACCCGAATTCAAGACTTCGAGAGACAGCTTCAACAAATACGCAGAGCACATTCTTCAGAACATGTTCACGGTATAAATCAATACGACATAAAACGAGCCCTATGGAAATCCATAG
Source organism: Lachnospiraceae bacterium (assembly GCA_024684055.1). GTDB lineage: Bacteria > Bacillota > Clostridia > Lachnospirales > Lachnospiraceae > UBA3766. The sequence continues at coordinate 11,591 of JAIKXN010000236.1, forward strand.
GGCTTAATTTTTACGATGTGTTTTTTTAAAATAACTGCAAAAAGAATTTATCTGCACGAGCATTTTATAGTAAATGAATTTGTTTTTTTTTGTTTTTACAAAGGTTTTTCAAAGAAGAACGAAGCTTTTCTTATATATCCTATATCTCTGTAATCCATGATCTGCTCTGTAGCGCCAAGGAAAAGAACTCCTCCGGGTGCAAGCGAATCATAAAACTTTTTGAATATCTCATTCTTTGCTTCTTCCGTAAAATATATCAGAACATTTCTGCAGACAATAAGGCTCAGATTCTTGGGAAAAGGATCGAGCAAAAGATTATGTCTGTCAAACTTAATGGTTCTTTTAAGTGAAGGATCGACTACAAAGTCTTCTTCATCGGCAGCTGTAAAATACTTATCCTTATACTTTGAAGGGAGTCCTAAAAGTGATTTCTTCGCATAAACACCTTTTTGCGCAACAGCAAGAACGGTTTTATCGAGATCCGATGCATAAATGGAATAATCCGATTTCTTCATATGCTCAGAGAAAAGCATCGAAATTGTATAAGGTTCATCACCTGTCGAACACGCAGCACTCCAGATTTTTATACCGGTGCCGAATCTTTCTTCAAGCAGAGGCAGAACCTGATTTTCAAGAATTTCCCACTGTTCGGGGTTTCTGTAAAATTCGGAAACGTTTATGGTAAGATAACTTACAAATTCTTCCAAAACAGACTCATCTTCCTTAAGTTTCGCCACAAAATTATCATAGCCGGATATTTTATGACGCATAATGAGTGTATCAATACGTCTTTTCATCTGTTTCTCTTTGTAAGCACTCAAATCAATCTTGGTCAGCTTATAAACTTCTTTTTTAAAATATTCATAATCATTAACCATTACTGTAACCCCTGTTTGAAAAATTATTGCTATAAAATTATATCATATTCTGAGTGTTCTTGCCATAAAAAGATGGACAAATCAAAAGGTCAAAAAAATAAGCGCCGTAAAGCGCTTATTTTTATATAGAAACTTAAATTATTATTCTGCGTTTTCTTCCTGAGAAGCAACTACTGCATCAACATCAACACTTGCGTAATCTCCGCTTTCAGCTTCTTCTGTCTTTTCTTTCTTAGGCTGAAGAAGTGCTCTTACGGAAAGGCTGATCCTGTTGTTCTCTTCGTTAACTTCTGTTACTTCAGCAGTAACTTCATCACCGATCTTAAGAACATCCGAAGGTTTCTCAATGTGATTCTTGGAAATCTGTGATACATGAAGAAGTGCATCTACACCGCCTTCAAGCTGAACGAATGCACCAAAGTCTGTCATTCTTGCAACTGTACCTGTTACAACGCTTCCAACAGGGAATCTTGCAGCAAGATCTTTCCAGGGATTCTCATCTTCAAACTTTGTTGAAAGAGAAATTCTTGTGCCGTTGATCTCTTTGATAAGAACTTTGATCTTATCGCCGGCTTTGTAAAGCTTCTTGGCACTTTCAATTCTTCCCCAGCTCATCTCTTTGATGTGAAGAAGACCATCGATACCGCCGAGGTCAATGAATGCACCAAAGTCTGTTACGTTCTTAACTGTTCCTTCTACTGTATCGCCAACTTTAATCTTTGAGAGAACTTCTTCCATTGCCTTGTTCTTCTGAGAAACAATGAGTTCTTTACGGTTGCCGATATATCTTCTCTGCTTGGGATCATACTCCTGCATGTAGAATTCGATTTCTTTATCCATAAACTTGGATAAATCTTTTTCGTAAGCGTCGGAAAGAAGTCCTGCGGGGATGAATACTCTGACTTCGTCAACAACAACGATAACACCTTTGTTGTTGGGTATCTGAGAAACAACACCCTTGATAACGCTCTTATTATTAAATGCATCTTCGAGTACTTTGGATCCTTTGTCCGCAGCAAGTCTCTTGTGTGTAAGTGAAACCTGTCCTTCGCCATCGTTCACTTTGAGAACCTTAACTTCTAAGGTATCTCCGATTTTCACTTTCTCTGTCAGATCAACGCTTGTATCATTAGTAAACTCAGATTTAGTTAAAATGCCGTCTGACTTGTAGCCGATATTTAAAATGATATAATCGGGTTTAACGTCAATTACTTCACCGCTAACTACTTCTCCTGTTCGAATTGTTTTAAATGATTCATCAAGCATTTGTTCAAAAGTAAGTTCTGACATAATTTTGAACCTCCTCAATAATGTTTTTTGGGGTTGAAGCCCCAGCTGTAATTCCCACCAGGTTAGCATTAGCCGGTATTTCCAAATGCAACTCCTTAAGTGTCTGTATGAAATAGGTCTTTTCACATCGAGCTTTACATATCTCAAAAAGTTTACACGAGTTGGAACTTTGTGAATCCCCTATCACAATCATAACGTCCGAAATTGCGGCCAGTTGCGCGGCCTCATCCTGACGTTCTTTTGTAGCATTGCAAATAGTATCCACAACACTAACATTGTCATCATAACAAATTTCTTTTAAAACTTCAACTAATTCTTTAAATTTATTGATATTAAATGTTGTCTGCGAAACAACACATATATCCCCCTTTAATTTTCCTTTTAAAGAAAGGATATCTTCCTTTTCGGATACAACGATCGCCTCGTTCTCGCACCACCCTTTTATTCCTTCAACCTCAGGGTGTCCGTCATTTCCGATAATGACTATCTGCTTGCCTTTTTCAGATTCGGAATTAACCGTCTTGTGAATTCTTTTTACAAAAGGGCAGGTAGTATCGATAATATTAAAACCGCGTTCCTCTATTCCTTTGTATATACTTTTTGCCACACCATGGGATCTTATTATCACGCTGCCTTTCGGAAGGTTGTCGAGTTCTTCAAGACTGTTAATCTCTTTAACACCCTTTGAAAAGAAATCGTTCATAACTTCCTTGTTGTGAATGATCGATCCGTATGTGTAGATTACATTGCCTTTTTTCGTTTCTTCGTATGCACAGTCAACCGCTTTCTGTACTCCGAAACAAAACCCCGCATGCGTCGCAAGTCTGACTTCCATTTTATTTCCTTTTTGTAATATATTCAGAATAAACAGCTCTCTGTTTTCTTAAAAAATTTTCAAACTTCCGCCTGTTCTCTTAAATATATAATATTTTATATCCATTTACGTTTTATAATTATTTATTCGAACAACTGTCGATAATTTCGACGATTTTTCCCTTAACTTCTTCAATGCTCATATCGGAAGTATCGAGGAATACCGCATCTTCAGCCTGTTTAAGAGGTGCGATTTCTCTGTTCATGTCACGCTCGTCACGTTCGATGATCTCTTTTTCGATCGTATCAAGATCGCACTCTTCGCCTTTTTCCTTTAATTCAAGATATCTTCTCTCCGCCCTGACTCTGCTTGATGCTGTAAGATAGATCTTGCATTCCGCATTGGGCAGAATATTTGTTCCGATATCTCTTCCATCCATAACAACATCATTTTCAGAAGCAAGTTTTCTCTGAAGTTCAAGAAGCTGCGCTCTGACTTTTCCGTTGGTTGAACTTGCAGAAGCCATATTTCCGACTTCCTGTGTTCTGATAAGGCCGTTAACATTCTCACCGTTAAGAAGAACAACCTGCGTTCCGTCTTCATACTTAATGGATACGTTAGCCTCAGTACAGTATTTTTCAAAGCCGGCATTGTCATCGGGTCCGATGCCTTTTCTTATAAGATACAAAGCAATCGCTCTGTACATAGCACCCGTGTCCACATATACAAAACCTTTTTCTTTCGCAACAAGTTTAGCTATTGTTGATTTGCCTGCGCCTGCAGGACCGTCGATCGTAACATTAAAACCCATCTTTTACACTTCCTTTTATATATTTTTGATAATGACTGACACCATTTTGATCAGCCGAACATTTACACCGACTCATAAACCGATCACGTGACGGAACATCCTGCAAGATACCCCGTACTGAAAGCGATCTGAAGGTTAAAACCGCCGGTAAAGGCATCCACATCGATCACTTCACCCGCAAAGAAAAGATTCTTGACGATCTTGCTTTCCATCGTTTTGGGATTTATGTCCTTTACGGACACTCCGCCGTGAGTAATAATGGCTTCGTCATATCCTCTCGTTCCGGAAATATTAATCTTCAGTCTTTTCGTATTCTTTAAAAGTCTCGCTCTTTCTTCCTTTGATATCTCATTACACTTTTTATAAATGTCGATATCGGAAAGTTCGCATATTTTAAGACCAAGCTTTACAGGATAAAGCTCTCCGAGTATATTCTTTAACTCTTTTTTGTTTCCTTCTTTAAACTCGCGAAGAAGCCTTGCGTCAAATTCCTCATCCGAAAGCGCGGGTTTTAAGTCTATCGAAACATATACGTTTTTGTCATCATATGAAGCAAGCACGGAACTCGCACTTAGAACAAGCGGTCCGCTTATTCCGAAATGAGTAAAAAGCATTTCGCCCATATCTTCATATCTGCACTTGTCTGCGACAAACAAAGAAAGTCTGACATTCTTTAAAGTAAGTCCCTGTAAATCGGCAACCCATCTGTCGTTGCTTGTAAGCGGAACCAGCGCAGGCTTTAGTGACGATATCCTGTGTCCGTTTTCTCCCGCCCATCTTAATCCGTCGCCGGTCGAACCCGTTGATTTATATGATATTCCGCCCGTGCAGACTATTATTCTGTCGGCATACTCTTTCTTTCCGTCATCCGTGATTATTCCGACTGCCTCTCCGTTTTCAACTATCACTGACTTAACGGAAGTATTGAGTCTTACATCAGTGCCGGCATCTTTCATCGCCTTGTTTAAAGCTTTTAGGATATCGGAAGAATGATCGCTCTCCGGGAAAACCCTGTTTCCTCTTTCGGTTTTTAATCTCGTACCTTCTTCTTCGATAAGATTGATCAGATCGTAATTATCGAATTTCGAAAAAGCACTGAAAAGAAATTTCGGGTTGCTGACTATATTTTCAAAAAATTCATCCCTCGCGCATGCATTTGTAACATTGCATCTTCCTTTTCCGGTGATAAATAATTTCTTGCCGGTTTTTTCGTTTTTTTCAAAAAGAATTACTTCTTCAAAAAAGTGCGAAGCGCTTATGGCAGCCATCATTCCTGCCGCTCCGCCGCCTATAATAATTGTTTTCATATTTATACCATTCCAATTTTAAATTCTACAAAAATACTCATGAAAAGTAAAGAATTATATAAATACGAAACAAAATAAAAGAACACCCTCGGAGGGACCGAAAGGTGTGCTTTTATAAGGTAAAAATTATGAAAAGAGGATTTTCTTTTCAGCGTATTCAATGGCGGATATCACTTTATCACACCATGCATCAAATTCGGGATCTTCCCTCTGACATTCTTCGTGGGAAAGAACGTAGTCGATCGTCATTTTGATGCCTTCTTCAAAACGGACATTCATGTTAAGTCCGGGAACCGCTTTCTTGAGTTTTGAATTATCGAAAACCACGGAGTTTGCTTTGTCTCCGATAAGCGAACCGGTAAAATCGTAATCAGAACAGCGTGCAAGAAAATCGCTTGCCACATAGAAAGGTTTGAATTCAACACCAAGTGCCGAAGCAACCGTTTCGTAAATCTGATTCCATGTGAGTGTCTCGTCGTTCGTAATCTGGAATGCTTCGCCTATGGCATGAAGATTGCCCATAAGACCGATAAAGCCCTTGGCAAAATCCGAATTGTGAGTCATTGTCCAGAGACTTGTACCGTCTCCGTGTACGATCACTCTCTTTCCTTCAAGCATTCTCTTTATAACCTGGTAGGAACCGTTCCTTCCGTGTACTCCAAGAGGAACCTCTCTTTCGCAATATGTATGCGAAGGTCGTATAATAGTCACGGGGAATCCTTCTTTTCTGTACATTTCCATAAGGAAGTCCTCGCATTCGATCTTGTCTCTCGAATACTGCCAGTAAGGATTCGCAAGGCTCGTACCTTCCGTTATCACATAATCTCTGCAGGGTTTGTTGTAAGCAGATGCGGATGAGATATACATAAACTGTTTTGTTTTACCTTTAAATATTCTGTAATCTCTCTCAAGCTGCTCTTTTTTGAATCCGATAAAATCGCAAACGACGTCAAAGTTATGAGAACCGATCATTCTTTTCACTTCTTCTTCATCGTTAACGTCATTCACTTTAAGATGAATAACCTTTCCGCTGAATTCATCGTTTCTGTTGCCTCTGTTTAAAAGATATACATTTTCACCGCTTTCCGTGAGTTTTCTCGTAATTGCGGATGAAATTGTACCCGTGCCCCCAATAAATAATATTTTCATGATAAACCTCTTAAATATTCTGCTTCTTTGCTGCAAGTTTATAGATATTTGTCACATCGTCTCTGTTAAGCTGCATGAATCCGCCTCTTACGCCATCTCCGATTCCGAGTTTTTCAACAAGAACTGGGATATCTTCTTCCTTTGCGCCGATCTCTTCGAAATCAAGAGGCATTCCGATGTATCTTAAGAATTTTCTGAATTCTCTGATGCCTGCAAGAGCTGTTTCTTCGGGATTTTCAAAGTTCATCTGAACTCCCCATACTCTTGTCGCAACTTCACAGAAACGATTAACGTTATGCTTATAAACATATTCCATCCATGCAGGCATGATAACAGCAAGTCCTGCACCGTGTGCACAGTCGTAAAGTCCGGAAAGTTCATGCTCCAGGCCGTGTGAATTCCAGTCCTGGGATCTTCCGACACCGACAATGTCATTATGAGCAACGGTTCCTGCCCACATTACATTTGCTCTTGCCTGGTAATTGTCGGGATCATCAATTACTCTCTTTCCTTCTTTAATCATTGTAAGTAGAAGTGCTTCGCAGAGTCTGTCGGTTACTTCAACGTCTGTTGTATTTGTAAAATATCTCTCAAAAATATGAGCCATGATATCGGTAATGCCGCATGCAGTCTGATAAGGAGGAAGCGTGCATGTAAGTTCAGGATTAAGAATGGAGAATCTCGGTCTGATAAGATCGCTTGAGATATCTCTCTTGAGCATTCCTTCCTCTTTTGTAACAACACTTGCTCCCGAGCCTTCGCTTCCGGCTGCAGCGATTGTAAGAACGGTACCGATGGGTAAAGCTTTCTTGACTTCGCCTTTTCTTATATACATATCCCAGAAATCACCTTCATAGTAATATCCGGCTGCAATTCCTTTGGATGAATCGATACATGATCCGCCGCCCACAGAAAGGATAAAATCTATATTTTCGTTTCTGCAAATTTCAATTCCCTCATAAATGAGAGTATCTCTGGGATTGGGCTTAACACCGCCAAGCAATACGTACTGGATTCCGTAATTTTTCAGTGATTCGCAAACTCTGTCCAAAAGACCTGATTTCTTTGCGGAATTCGAACCGTAATGAACCAAAACCTTTGTTCCGCCGTATTTCTTAACCAATCTGCCGGCTTCAAGTTCCGTACTTTTTCCGAAAACAAATTCAGTAGGTGAATAAAAATTAAAATTCTCCATATAACCCTCCCATCGAGAAATTAAACGTATATCATGTTCCCTTGTTCATTTTCAAAATTGATTATATCCTTTTGTGTATTTTTATGATATAAAAAAAATATATAAAAATTGTAAAAATCTATCCTGCCTCAGGAGGTGCATATGAATTTTTTTGAAGCAAGCGACCTTATTAACACGCCGTTTGAGTGTATTGACTATGATTCCAAGAATAATGTTTTCCCCGTTTTAAAACATTATCATTACTATCTGGAACTTATCTATATGAAAGAAGGCATCTGCGTGATGCAAAACGCAAATGACACATACGAAGTTCATCCAGGCGAAATGATGCTTTTTCATCCCAACGTAATGCACGCCATGTATTCCAAGAATAACGAATATGTAAAATACAGCGTTATAAAACTTGATATAAACAGAATGTTCCTCTCCTCCACTTATTCGCCGAAATTAAGAAGCATATACAAATCAATCGAAAAGAAAAACTATTCCGTCAAATTTCCGAAAGAATACGTTGACCGGATAAAAGCCAACGAAATTATCGATAAATGCATAGACGAATGCAGACAGAGAAAATACGGTTACGATCAGGTTGTCCTCTCAATGCTTTATCTTCTGCTTATTAATATTTTAAGATACTATCAGGATAAAGGCTTCGTAATAAACGCCGAAACATTTGCCGAGGACAGCAGATATGACATCTTCTGTATCTCGGATTTCATCGATAATCATATAAACGAAAATATCAAAGTAAACGATATCGCTAAAGTCTGCGGAATGAGTTATTCGTATTTTGCAAAGAAATTCCAGTCGGTGTACGGGAAAAGCTGCAAGGAATATCTAGAAGAAATGCAGCTTTACAAAGCCGAAGAACTGTTAATGTTTACGGATTTCGATCTGACATACATAGCCAACGAATGCGGATTTTCCGACTGCTCTCATCTCATTAACAGTTTTAAAAAACATAAAAAAATGACTCCCAAGCAGTTCAGGAAAATGCAGAATGATTTAAACTGAATTTCAAATCGAACATATTCAGTCAAAATTTGTATTTCAGATTGAATGCCCGAAACAAAAAGTATCAGGCATAACAATTAAACTTAATCTAAACAGCAAAAAAGAATGCCCCGAAGGACATTCTTTTTTATGTTTGTTTCTTTATACCCTGATTATACAGGATATGCTCCGTTTTTGCTGTCTGCAGCGGTTAAATCAACCTTTTCCTGCTGAGCTTTTCTGTACTTGAAGAAGTCAACAGCAACCTGAGGGAACAATGCGTATGATAATACGTCCTCGTCCTGCTGCTTCCATTCTTTCATTTCAGCCTCAAGCTTATCCATTTCATCGGTAAGACCTGCAGCGTCAGCTGAACGCTCAGTGTATCTCTTCTCGCCGGGGATAACCTTGTCGATTACTTCCTGGTTCATAGGCTTAATTGTCTGGCCGTATTTACCGCGAAGCAGGTCTTTGGTCTGGTCAGTAGCAACTTTGTATCTTTCGCCCATGAGAACGTTGAATACAGCCTGTGTTCCGACGATCTGAGATGAAGGAGTAACAAGAGGGGGCTCACCGAGATCTTTACGAACTCTGGGGATTTCCTTAAGCACTTCTTCGTACTTGTCTTCTGCATTCTGCTCTTTCAACTGTGAAATCATATTGGAAAGCATGCCGCCGGGAACCTGATAAAGCAGAGTCTTGATGTTTACGCCAAGTGACTTGGTGCTCATAAGACCATTTGCAAGGCATTCTTCTCTGTACGGACGGAAGTAATCAGCGATTTCAGCAAGTAAATCCTGATCAAATCCTGTGTCGTATTCAGTACCCTTGAAGGTTTCAACCATAACTTCAGTAGCAGGCTGTGATGTACCGAGCGCGAAAGGTGAAATTGCGCAGTCGATAACATCTACGCCGGCTTCAACTGCCTTAAGGTAGGTCATTGAAGCAACACCTGACGTGTAGTGTGTATGAAGCTGAATGGGAAGGTTTGTTTCGCTCTTCATAGCCTTAATAAGCTCTGTAGCCTGATAAGGAAGCAAAAGACCGGCCATATCCTTGATACAGATAGAATCTGCACCCATCTCTTCAATCTGCTTTGCGATCTTAGCCCAGTACTCAAGTGTATAAGCATCACCGAGTGTGTAAGAAAGAGCTATCTGAGCATGTCCTCTTCCTTCCTGAGTTTTTATCTTGTTTGTAGCATCTACAGCTGCCTGAAGGTTTCTGAGGTCGTTCAAACAGTCGAAAATTCTGATGATATCGATACCGTTTGCGATTGATTTCTCAACGAATGCATAAACAACGTCATCTGCGTAAGGACGGTAACCTAAAATATTCTGTCCTCTGAAAAGCATCTGAAGTTTTGTATTCTTAAATCCTTCTCTGAATTTACGAAGTCTCTCCCAAGGATCTTCCTTGAGGAAACGAAGTGATGCATCGAATGTAGCACCGCCCCAGCACTCTACCGAATGATATCCTACTTTATCCATCTTATCGACGATTGGAAGCATAAGTTCGGTCGGCATTCTTGTAGCGATCAATGACTGATGTGCGTCACGAAGGACGGTTTCAGTTATTTTAATAGGCTTTTTATCTGCCATTGTTTTTTCCTCCATTATTTTAATCAAATTGTAATCGTGTGACTGACTTCGTCACTTTTTGAAATCCTGTATTCTCTATCGCGATAATACGGATTTCTTCGCGACTTCGTCACTCTCGAAATCCTATATTCTCTACCGCGATAATACGGATTTCTTCGCGACTTCGTCACTCTCGAAATCCTACGTCCATTCGGAATCCGCATCTTCGATGCTGCTTCCTCATGTCCGTTAGGAATCCAAATTCTTCGTCAGATGTTTATGCAAGCATAACATCTGACTCGACTTTTGATTCCTTTATCGCTCAAAAGACTCCGAATATTGCCATGAATGTTCCGGCTGCAACTGCAGTACCGATAACGCCGGCAACGTTAGGTCCCATTGCATGCATGAGAAGGAAGTTCGAAGGATCTGCTTCTGCGCCGACCTTCTGTGATACTCTCGCTGCCATGGGAACGGCAGATACACCTGCGGAACCGATCAGAGGATTAACCTTGCCCTTGGTAAGGACGCACATGATCTTACCGAAAATAACACCTGCCGCAGTACCGAACGAGAATGCTACAAGTCCGAGAACTACGATAGCTACTGTTTCAAAGTTAAGGAAAGCTTCTGCTGATGTGGTAGCACCTACGGATGTACCTAGGATGATAACTACGATATACATAAGAGCGTTTGAAGCTGTTTCCTGAAGCTGTCTTACAACGCCCGACTCTCTGAAAAGGTTACCAAGCATAAGCATACCTACGAGGGGAGCTGTTGTAGGAAGTAAAAGTGAAACTACGATAGTAACAACGATAGGGAAAAGAATTTTCTCAAGTTTGGAAACAGGACGAAGCTGTTCCATCTTGATCTTTCTTTCTTTTTCTGTTGTTAAGAGTTTCATGATAGGGGGCTGAATAATAGGTACAAGTGACATGTACGAATATGCAGCTACCGCGATAGGTCCGAGTAATCTTGTCTGTCCGAGTTTACCTGCAAGGAAGATCGACGTGGGGCCGTCTGCACCTCCGATGATGGAAATAGCAGCTGCAGCCTTATCATTGAAGTCTACAAGACCTGTCTGGTTAATAAGAAGTGCTCCGAAGTATGCTGCGAAAATGCCGAACTGTGCAGCAGCTCCGAGTAAGAAGCTCTTGGGGTTGGCAATCAGAGGACCGAAGTCTGTCATCGCACCTACACCCAGGAAAATAAGTGAAGGCAAAATTGCCCATTCATCCAAAATGTAGAAGTAGTATAAAAGTCCGCCACCATGTCCGCCTTCGCTAAACGGCCTCATAATATCGGGATAGATATTAACAAGAAGCATACCGAATGCGATGGGAACCAACAGCAAGGGTTCAAATTCATGACGAATTGCCAGATAAAGGAAGAAGCAAGCTACCGCTATCATGGCATAGTTGCCTATCGTCAGATTGAAGAATGCTGTCTGATGGAGCAGATTATCTACTGTATTGATTATATATTCCATCGTTTTTTTCTCCTATCCAAAAGATATTGATTAGTTAAGTGTTGCGAGAAGTGCACCTGCTTCGATAGCATCGCCTACATTAACTTCGATACTTGCAACTGTACCGTCCTGAGGAGCAACTACAGGGATTTCCATCTTCATTGCTTCGATGGTAATAACTGCATCACCCTTCTTAACTGTATCGCCAACTTTTGTATCAAGTTTGAATACCTTGCCTGCTGCACCTGCTTCAACTCTGATAGAGCCTGCCGCACCGCTTGCCTTGGGAGCTGCTGCGGGAGCTGCTGCAGCGGGTGCTGCCTTGGGAGCTGCTTTCTTTACGGGAGCAGCAACTGCGCCTGTGGAAGCGCCTTCTTCTACTGTTACATCGTAAACATTGCCGTTAACGGTAATTGTATAATTTTTCATATTTACATCCTCCTAATACTGGGCGTTCTGCCACTTTTTTGATTGAGATTTTCTAATGCTTCTGACAACGAATCCGTCTGTGGATGAGTTGCCTTCGTATGCAGCTATTGCAGCGGAGATAACAGCAACGAGTTCTGTATCGTCAACAAGTTCTCCCTCTTCTTTTTCCACAATATTTGCAATAGTCTTGTCAACTGATTCTTCAGTGTTGACAGCTGCTTTCTTGGCTTTCTTGTCTGCAGATGCTTTCTGAATCTTGGGAATGATTCCGAAAAGATAAATAATGCACATGATAAGAATAAGAACGCAGAATACGGAACCCATACCGAGTAATGTATTCAAAGCAGCTTTTGTCATTGACTCGCCCATTGAGTAAATAGGTGAGAATGTGATATCTGTAATGGTTAAATCTCCGTCATATGCAATGTTCATGTATACCTGTCTGTTATCATACTGAACAACTACAGCGGCTTTGTAACCATCTTCAGCATTACCTGAAACTTTAGCCTCTGAAATTCTGTTCTGAGGATTGCCTGCTTCTTCTTCGGCAGCGAGTTCGGATTTAACTGCAGCCACATAAACTTCCTGGCTTGCAAATTTTAAATCCTGTTCCTCAAGAACCTGAGCTTTGATGTCAAAATCTTCTTCCGCTTCGGCAATAATGGCAAGTTTGTTTACATCCGGAGAAACCATTTCGAAAAATAATGCTTCTCTGTCCGCATTGATCTGGCTCACTATTGCAGGGTCAACGGCTTTCGAACATCCCGCTGTCAGAATCATGGCTGAAAGTCCAAGGCATAAGAATAATGATTTTAATTTCTTCATAGCCGTATTTCCTTTCATTGATTAAATGATTCCATGCTTTTTAGCAGGACGATCCTCTCTTTTTGTGTATAACATTTCGAATGCACCGATAATGTACTTCCTTGCGTCTGCAGGATTGATAATGTAATCTACATAACCTCTCTTAGCAGCAGATGTGCAGGAGTTCTGAAGTGCATCATATTCTTTAGCTTTTGCATCGATAACGTCTGAGCCTTCACCTGCATACATGATCTGTGCAGCGCTCTTTGAATCGATGGCACCGATCTTGGCACCTTCAAAAGCGAATGTAACATCAGCGCCGATAGCCTTTGAGTTCATGCATACATATGCGGAACCGAGAGCCTTCTCGGCGATAACGTTAACTTTGGCAATCGTGCTGTTTGCAAATGCGTATGTAAGTTTCGCAGATGCTCTTGCGATTCTCTTCTCCGAGCACTTGCAAGCCTTAAAGCCTGTAATGTTTGTAAGAGAAAGAACGGGGATTGAGAAAGCGTCACAGAAGTTGATGAATTCCGCAGCCTTAACACATCCTTCAGCAGTAAGCTTGTCATCAAGCTTCTCTGCTTCCTTGCCTTCTTCATCATATACAACGCTTCTGTTACCTACACAGCCGATCGTATTTCCGTTTAATTTGATAAATCCGCAAACCATATCCTTGGCATATGCAGACTTGATCTCGATAAAGTTGTAATCGTCAGCTATATCAGCAAAAGCAAGTTTTGCATCCTTGTAGCTTGTACCGATAGCATTTGAAGCTCTGTTAAGATCATCCGAGCATTCAACATATTCAGCTTCTTCTTCGTTGTTTGCAGGAAGGAATGAAACAAGTTCTCTCATCTGAGCAAGAATTTCATCTTTTGTTCCTACGAAATCAACAATACCGCTCTCTTCCGACTGGAACTTTGCAGATGCCGTATCGCATTTAGCTGTAGAGTTTCCGTCAAGAGTATTGGGAGAGTTGACAAAGAGCTTTGCATTCTCTGATTCCATGAATGTGAAGTCCGTAAGTGTGGGAATCAAAGCAAGTCCGCCGCCGCAATTTCCGAATACAGCAGTAATCTGGGGGATAACACCGGATGCAAGTGTTTGCTTCATATAAAGTTCACCCATTGCATTAAGTGCATCTGTAGCTTCCTGAAGTCTTAAACCGCAGGAATCGATCAAGCCGATGACGGGTGCGCCCATCTTCATCGCCATATCATAAAGGTTGCAAATCTTCTTGGCATGCATTTCACCGATGCTTCCGTTCAATACTGAAGCGTCCTGAGCATATACATACACAAGAGAGTCATTGATCACGCCATAGCCGGTTATACATCCGTCTGAAGGGGTATCAATTTGCTTAAGGTTAAAATCTGTTGCTCTTGCAGAAACCAAGGCACCGATTTCAACAAAGCTGTTTTCGTCGAGCAGAGCATTAATTCTCTCTCTTGCAGCAGAACTGGTACTCATAAGTACTACCTCCTATATAGATTTAATTTATACATTTTTCAGGGCATAATTTCGGATAAAAACCCAAAATCACGCAAATATTATCATATCACAACTCTGTCAAGTAAAGCAATAAATATATAAATAAATAATCCGAAGGAATTTTTGACTTTTCCCCCGGATTTTTTGTTCAAATTTCATAATTTATATTTCCACATTCTCGACTTTGTCGACATTGTAATTTAGCTCGCTCTCAGCCTGAGCTTTGAAATCTTCCACCATATCAATGCTTATCTGCGGCAGATCTTCGATGGAATCGACGTTAAACGTTCTGAGGAACTGCTCGGAAGTACCGAAAAGCAAAGGCTTTCCGGGCGCATCCAGTCTGCCGAGTTCTTTTATCAGACCGTACTCGAGAAGCTTGTTGAAACCAAAATCGGAATTCACTCCCCTTATCCTTTCAACATCATTTCTTGTAACAGGCTGTTTGTAGGCTATTATCGAAAGAGTTTCAAGCACCGAATCGGAAAGAACGTTCTTTTTCGGAGCCGCAGCTATTTTGATAAGGTCATCGTAATACTCGTCCTTTGTTCTTAGCTGAACATTGTCTTCAAGACATACGATCTGAATGCCTCTTTCCTTTTTGGCATAATAGATCTTCATCTCATCGATAACTTCTTTGACAACTTTCTCATCGGTTTCGAGCGCCTGCGAGATCTCTTTTATCGAAACGCTCTCTCCCATGGCAAAAAGTATGCCTTCAATTTTTCCCTGTAAAACCAATTTATCCATTTTGATCACTCTTTTTTATATGGAAACGCTTTCTATCGTTTTCTTAAATTCTATTTCTATATCTCCGAAGTTCTCGCTCTGCGTAACCTCGACATTACCCGTTTTGATAAGCTCGAGAACCACCAGAAATGTAACGATCACTTCCGATTTCGTTTTCTGTTCGGACAAAAGATTCTTAAAAGAACATTTGTGATGCGAAGTAATATACTCGACTATGAAATCCTGCTTCGCATTTATATCAACGTCCTCTTTTTCGATCTTGCCGAAGTTCGAACGGATGGGGTCAACCTTGTCTTCGATCCTTTTTAAACAGGCATTGAAAATCTCATTCAGCGAGCTTAAAGTTGTATCGCCTATCAGTTCTTCGTAATCTATCGGTGCCCTGTAGTTCTTTACTTCCTCGGGAATCGTCGGAGATTTGTATATGTACTTTTCTCCGTCGATCTGCATGTCCTTTAATTCGTAAGACATGTATTTATACATTTTGTATTCCAAAAGTTTCTGAACCAGTTCGGCTCTCGGATCCTCCTCTTCCGTTTCCTCTTCCTCGGTTTTAGGAAGAAGCATCTTACACTTGATATCGAGAAGCGTGGCAGCCATTACCATGAATTCGCTCACCGTATTAAGATCGTCCTTGGGAAGTTCCCTTACATAATCAAGATACTGTTTGGTAATCTCGACGATCGGAATATCATAAATATCAACTTTATTCTTTTCTATCAAATGAAGAAGCAGATCGAGCGGTCCCTCGAACACTTCCAATTTAACAGGAATTGCCATTTTTTCTCTTAACTTTCTTTTTTATTTCACACGACAAATGATTTTAAACTATTTTGTGTCAATTGTCACGAAAATCAGTTCTCCGGGATTAAAAAGTCTTAAAGTAAGCGTGTGATACCCTATTCCGCAGCTGACCAGCATCCTGATTATACCGCTCTGACTCGAAACATAAGAATCGGCATAAGGAATGTGCTTGCCTTTCTCATTATATGCGCCGCCCGAGAATTTCGGAAAGAATCTTATCCCCGGATGAGCTATTCCTCCGATAAAAGGAAGTCTTATAAGTCCTCCGTGAACATGACCGGATAAAGTAAGATCGCTTCCGTATTCGGAATAATTGTCGAAATAATCGGGGTTATGGGCAAGCAGTATATTGTATCTGTCCGTATTAACCTTTCCTAAAAGAGATTCAATATAGGAATCGTCCATATGTATCTTTCTGAATTTTTTATAATACATTCTGTCAATTTCGACACCGGATACACAGATATTGTTTTCCTCAAAATACCTGGATCCGTTTGTGATGATCTCAACATTGTACTCTTTTGCTTTTCTTTCGAATTCGTCATACATATCGCCGTATTTTTTGCGATATATCTTCGCACGATATTCATGATTGCCCATGCCGGTAATAACGGGCGCTATCTTACTTAATTCTTTTAAGAATTCATAAGCATGCGTCTGTTTCTTCTTTGGCGTCGCCGTAATTGTATCGCCGCCGCAAAGGATCAAATCCGGATTGTATTCTTTTATGTCATCATAAAACTTTGGCGTAACCGAATAGTTATGAAGGTCTGAAACAAAGCAGACTTTGAGTTTCTTTTTGACCTTCGGATCAAAAATCGCCACGCTTCTGACAACATAGCGGTTAAGATCGACTATATTGATAATAAACAGTACGACCGCAATTGATATGATTATCGCAATTAAGTATTTCAATGTTTTCCCCTGTACAGTTTTTTCACAAAGGATATTATAACATACACCTCAAAGCAGGGCAAAAATAAATTCACA
>JAIKXN010000004.1 GCA_024684055.1 Lachnospiraceae bacterium
GTGTCTTAAGTGTTTTAATTCTCTTCATATTTATTTCCTACTTTCGTAAATTTAATATGTACCGGTTACCCGATACGTTTGGTTTACTGCAAAATAATAACATTTATCAGGCATTTTATCAACCTGAAAAATTAATTATTCATGAAGTGGCCCTATTTCACAATGTTTCCCTGTCTTTTCAGACATCCGGATTTCCCGAATCGGTGTTTTCCGCAGGATTCCCGGGATCCTGGTTTTCTGTCGGTTCCCCTGAATTCGGGTTTTCTTCGGGATTTCCGTTTCCGTCGACATTCGAAGAGGGTTCTTCCTCATCTATTTCAAGCTCTTCGTTCATGTATTCTTCGTCGATGACATTGTTTATAACCATATTACGCATCGCTTTATAATGAGCGCCGGAACGCCATCCCTGATCGACCGAGCCCGAACCGGAGGTTACGATTCTTGTATCGGGATAGATCTGCCTGAGTTCCCGGAGATCGTCTTTGGGGATCCTTGTTCCGTAAATCCAGAGTTTCTGCAGATTCGGAAGGTCTTTTATCGCATCGGCCGAGGTAACGGGATTATAGCAGATATTAAGATCCTCAAGTTCCGTCAGCTCGGAAAGCACACTCATGTCATTAACGTCATTTGCAAAAAACTCGAGGTATCTGAGTTTCTTGCAGTATTTTAGCGCCGAAATGTCTTTAAGTCTTCGACTGCTGCCGTCCAGAGGATAATTTTCCACCAGAATGAGAACACGCAGTTCCGGCATATATTCAAGGAAACTTAAATCCGAAATGTGATTGTGTCCTATATCAAGCGCGACCATATCCGTGCAGTATTTGAAATACTTCATATCCTCATTGTAAAGGCGTCTCGGATCGTTCATTCCGATCAATGTGGAAAATCCAACGCTGTCCGTCGGAATAGTATAATATTTGGTCTTTATGTCCCAGACAATTCTGATATCCGGATGAGCATCCTGAAGAGCGGCATACCCGTCGTTATCGAGTCCGCAGTCTTTCATAATGATTTTTTCGAGTTTCGGAAGCGATGCAAAAAACTCTTCAATATCAAGTTCGCTTACATCTATCCCCGAAATATTCGCATATGTCGAATCGGAAAAGATTCTGTAATTATCCCCGAGATAAACGAGAATGGGCTTCTCTTCTTTTTCTTCAGCCTCTGTATTGCTGCTTACATCAGGTTCCGCTGTCTCTTCTTCGATTTCTTCTTCCGGCTCGATATCAGTCTGCATATTTGCATTCGGATCAATTTCCATGGAATTATAATGATCTTCAAATATTTTCACATCATGTGCAGGCATAACAAACGTTAAAACCATGCCTTTCTGATAATCATATTCCTGTTTTAATTCCACATCTTCGCAGTCAAGATAAAAATTGTAATTTGTGTCTGTCGCCATGAACGGGTAAGTAATCGTAACCGTTTCGCCCTCGGCATATTTCATCTTTTTTGATTCGAATCCTGAATCGTCAAATTCGATTTTATAACCCGAACCCGTACATCCCGCCATGATAAGGATTGCCGAAAATGCGGCTAATAATCCCGCAATACTTTTTTTCATTTTCTTTTTCCTTCAGTCTTTATTAATATCTAAAGCCACTTCTTAAGTTTAAAGAAAATCAGGCTTCCCACAACGATCAAAACACTGACGATTATCACTGCCGGATACCCGAATACCGAATTAAGCTCGGGCATATATTTAAAGTTCATTCCGTACCAGCCTACTATGAGCGTCAGCGGCATGAAAATGGCCGTTACGACAGTCAGTACCGTCATGATACGATTCTGTTTTACACCGAGTCTCGATTCATACGTATCTCTGATCTGCGATGTGTAATCAAGCAGGGCATTTACCGTATCAAAAAGTCTCGATACCCTGTTTGAAAAAAGTCTGAAAAATCTGATATTATCCTGTTTAAAGAAATTGTTTTCGTTCTCTTCAAATTCCTGAGAAAGGTCGATCAGATGGTCATAATGAGTTCTTAAATCTCTTAAGAAACCTCGAATATCATTTACCCTTTCAAGATCCGCATCCTTGTCATTGTCGATATCCTTGTCGATTGCATCAAGTTCGCGTTCATATCCTTCAAGAAGCATAAGATCCTCATGAATTATCTGTTCAAGAAAATCGTAGATAAATCTTTCAAGGCTCGGCATTCTCCATTTTTTTGTTGCAACGACCTTCTTAATGATGCTTTGGACCGTATCACCCGAATCGATGAATACAATTCCCTTTTCATCCAGAGCAAATGCAAATTTCTTATAATCGGCATTCATGTCTTTTCGGTCGGGAAGCGCAAATGTTCCCGTAACGGAATCGTAGTTAACTTCTGCTTTGGTCGTATGAACCTCGAGAATGTCGAGTTCCATATCTATTCCCATTTCGAAGGATTCGCGCTCATTCTGCCATTCTTCCGGAGTAAGTATGGCGACATACTGCTGTTTCTTCGAACTGTGACATTCTTTCGCTGTACATTCTTTAAGAGTACTTTCAATCAAATAATACATTTTTCTGTCTCCGTTTACACATTTTCTCAATCGGGAAGCAGGGCGAAATGCCTAAAAATATCTCCCATTAAACACCATGCAGAGTATCATTTTGCCTTAAATAAATCAAATATCCGCTAAAATCTTTCCGACATTAATCCAACTCAAGCGAGTCTGAAATATAATAAGCATAATTCTTCTCTTTACAATATTCTTTTACCTTTTCTGCTATCTCATCATCGGTCACATATTCAAGAAGAAAAACATATGCTCCCTTATCGGAATACTTTTGGACATATTCCGTAAAGTATTCTTTCTCTTCTTCATCGTTTAAGCCAAACTCTCCGGTATCCCAGTAAATTCTTGAGATGACCGTTTCCTGATTTATACCGGTGATCACGTCATACCAGTCACCCATCTCCTCACAATATGCTTCAAGAAATGTATCTCCGCCGTTCATGATAACCGGTTTTCCCGTATCGACCAGTCCTTTCATGATCCTCGCAACGCCTTCGAGTGTCTTTTTATCCTGATACTGATAATAGACATCGCAGTTATCCACGAAGAACCCGTCAACGCCTTTATCCAAAATTTCCTTCGCGAGTTCATCAAGAATGAATTCCTGCCATCTTTCGGAAGTGACGTCTACCCATTTTTCTTCTTCCCAGTTCTCGTATTCTTTCAAGGTCAGATTTTCATATTCCTGATAATACGGTCTGAAATTTTCAATCGATCCTATATTGATGTAACTTAATACATACCCGTTTTTCCTGTTAAGATCAAGGATTTCTTCTTTCGTATAATTCTGAGCGTCAACAACCAGAACATCATAACCTTTAACATCTGTCTTTTCGCTTAAGAATACTCCGTATCTGCAGGATGACCCGAGATTTTGGCCAAACTGAAACATATCGTCATGGTCTTCATATGCCTGTTTGAATTCTTCGGGAAGATTAACTTCAGAGTCCCCCGTGGGCAGTACTGAATAAGCCTTCTGAAATGTTTTGTTTGCTGTTATTTTATCAAGGTTCTTCTCGTATAGATGCATTCCCAGGGCAACTGCGAAAAAAATTGCCACAGCCGAAGCAAAGTAAATGATTATCCGTATGAAACCCTTTGAAGGTCCTTTTTTCTGATCGTCATTATTATTCTTCATATTCTTTGTCTCTTTATCTGTTCATCAAAAATCTCGGCGTGATAAACGTAAATAATGCGCCGAATACAAAGTTAAACAAAGAACCCGCAAGAAGCATGATTCCCATATTTTTCATTACAATGCCTGCGATCACGAAGCCTATCGAAGGAATTGCTCCGAAATATACAAACATGATCTGAACCATCATTTTTACCGTCTGTGCATGATCGCCCGGAATGGAAATATTTACAAATGCACCAACCGTTGTACCAAAAAGCGTTACCGAAAGAATGAATACAACCCATGCGATAACGGTAAGCGGGTTTGCCTTGGTAATGATTGCGGCAACGATCAGCGGAATACTCATGTCGATCAGGCAAACGGTAAGACTTCCAAGTATCGAAGCCCAGATTTTCTTAATCGGAGGATCCGGAATAAGCACAAAGAATTCTCTGGAAGTATCCTCTTCAAGCGGATTGCCGAGCGTACGATAAAATGCTATACCCATGATAACAACAGCGGGAATCATGAACTTGTCTATATAAGGATTCTTAATCTTCAATGCAAGCCAGCCGCCAAAGACAGACGCAAATAAATAAACAATAAATGTTTTGGACAATAATTTGAATTTTGCAAAACGAAGTCTGTTATATATTGCTTTGTAAAAGAAAACCGATGCGCCGGAACCGTACTCGAAACCTTCTCTCTGCAAATTCCGGTTTCTGTCTTTTTCTCTGGTTACGGAACCGCCCTTTGCGATTTTCTGCGAATTTTCAAGCTTTGCGGCAACTCTTTCCGTAGCCGTAAGAGCATCTTCGTAAAAATCGACTTTTATGTTCCAGATTAAAATGATCGCCGCTATGCAGGATAAAGAAAACAGTGCGATATAAATGATCGTCTTAGTCGTATCTCCGATTACGGAATAATAAACCATTCCTCTTATCCAGCCGATAAAAGGAATCCAGAATGTCTTCTTGTTTCCGAAAAATCTGAATGCCGCAGTTAAAACTTCCTGCTTCGTTACGGCAGTATAGATCATAAAAGCTGCTGCCAAAGCACCGTAAAAGCCTAAAAGGATTGATGTGACATTTATCTTTCCGTTTTTGCTGTTTCGTGAAAACGCATAAGTCGAAATCTGCAAAAGCGTGGTAAATATCATCGTCAGCATATAAGCCAGAAACATCGTCAGTGCGCTCCATAAGCTTACATGCAAATTGTTAACCAGATTCGGAAGCTGGAATAACATATAAAAAGCAATAATGACATTGGTTCCGAGACTGTTCATAAGTCTGAACATAAGAACCGACTGCGGTTTCATCGGAGATGCGAATAGAAGCGGCACATCGGCCGGCTTGAATATCTCGCCGCCTTTGTTAACCGTTAAAAGCACGAGTGTAACAAAAAGCAAAAATGCTCCGGTCACGCAAAGGTCAACCAGGTCGTAAGCATTTAAATCTCTGTCATCGAGAAAAATCCTGATATTTGATTTTACCGAATCTGTCTCGACTTCTTCCTCAACTGCTTCCTCAACCGCCGTATCTCCCTTAATGCTTTTTTCGACTAAGGGAACTATTCTTCCGATAAGCATACCGAGAAGACCTGCAGCAAGGCCGATTATAACGATAAAAGCAAGCCATGTTTTAAAAAGCTTTTTTATCGTATTTACGACCGTGTGAAAAGCATAGTACAAAAATAATCTCATCCCTATGCCTCCCCGTTTTCTTCTTCCGTCTTGTCTTCAGTTTTTTCTTCTGTTTTTTCAGATTCGCTCACCGATTCTTTATTAATTCCTTCGGTAACTTCGAAGAAAAGATCTTCAAGGGATTTGCCCATTCCGTCTATTTCGGATTTGGTTACATTCGCTTTAACCTGTCCTTTTTGCATGATGACCGTTCTGTCCCAGAGCATATCGACACTGTCGATGATATGCGTGGAAATAAGCATTGTTTTTCCTGCCTGACGCATTTCTTCGATCATATTCTTAAGTTCTTTTATCGCATGAGGATCGAGACCTAAAAGAGGCTCATCCAGAAGAAGAATATCGGGATCCGGAAGAAGTCCCAGACAAAGGTTCAGTTTCTGCTGCATACCTTTTGACAGTTCATCGCCGAACTTCTTTTTCTTGTCGGCGAGTTCGAATCTCGTTAAGAGTTCTTCGATACGGCCTTTGTAATTCGTTAATCTGTATGCTCTCGCTATAAATTCCATATGTTCCGATACCGTCAGAGTCGGATACAAAGAAGGCATTTCGGGGATGTAGCCGAGAACCTTTCTTGCCTCCGATGTTTTGTTAGGAATACCGTTTACCAGAATTGTTCCGTCATATTTCAAAAATCCGATAATGGATTTCATGATCGTACTTTTTCCCGCGCCATTCGGTCCGAGAAGAACTGTCAGACTTCCCGAATCAAGTGTGAATGAAACATCGTTGCACGCAAGATTCCTACCATACTTTTTTGTCACGTGATTTACTTCAAGCATTTTTTTCTCCTTCTATGGTTTTTCAGTATTTTTTTACCAGATATAATCTTACCATTTATACCGTAAAAATCAAAGTAATACAGCCTATCTGGTCCATTTGTAAAGCTGTGCGTAGATTCCGTTCTTACTCATCAGTTCATCATGAGTACCGGACTCTTCGATTCCTTTTTCGGTAAGCACCAGTATCCTCTCAGCATTTTTTATAGTTGAAAGCCTGTGTGCAATTACGAATGTTGTTCTGTTTGCCGCAAGTTTTTCAAGCGATTCTTTTACGATGTTTTCGCTCTCGTTATCGAGTGCGCTTGTTGCCTCATCAAAGATAAGGATCGGAGGATTCTTAAGAAAAACTCTCGCGATCGAAAGCCTCTGTTTCTGTCCGCCCGAAAGTTTGACGCCGCGCTGTCCTATATCCGTATCATAGCCGTTCGGAAGTTCTTCGATAAACTCATGCGCATTCGCAAGTTTCGCTGCCTCGACAACTTCCTCTCTCGTTGCATCCGGTTTTCCGTAGAGAATGTTTTCGTAAACCGTGCCGGCAAAAAGATATACATCCTGCTGAACGATACCTATATTGTTTCTTAAGCTCTTAAGCGTCACGTCACGGATATCTTTTCCGTCGATGCTGATACTTCCGCCCGTAACTTCGTAGAATCTCGGGATCAGGCTGCAAAGCGTTGTCTTGCCGCCGCCCGAAGAGCCTACAAGCGCAACATATGAGCCGGCCGCAACGTCAAGATTGATATGTCTTAAAACTCTGTGCGCACTGTCTTTGTATTTGAAAGAAACATCATCAAATCTGATATTTCCTTTAACATCTTTTAATTCAACCGCATCGGGCTTATCCGCGATATCAGGCTCAACCGCAAGTATTTCAAGGAATCTTTCGAAGCCCGAGTAACCGTTTTGGAACTGCTCCGTAAAATCGATAATCATTCTGATGGGATCCGTGAAAACATTTATGTACAAAAGGAATGCGACAAAGTCTTCTACCTTTACGAATCCCTTTGCCATGAATATTCCGCCCGCCATGATAACGACAATATTTATAAGAAGCGTAAAAGCGTTAATGCCCGAATGAAAGAATCCCATGAAAAAATAGCTGTTTCTCTTCGCATTCAGGAAAGCATCGTTTCCGATCTTGAACTTTTTGTTTTCTATGTCTTCGTTGGCAAAAGATTTTACCACTCTTATTCCTGAGAGATTGTCTTCGATCTGCGTATTGACATCTGCAATTTTTACCCTGTTTTCCTTAAATGCTTTCTTCATCTTTTTGTTAAGGATCAAAGCGTATGCGAACATAAAAGGAAGCAGCGCGAAAGCTGCGATTGCAAGATAAGGACTTATTACAAAAAGAATTATGAAAGCACCGAATATCTTAATCGCAGAAATCGCGATGTTTTCCGGTCCGTGATGCAAAAGTTCCGTAATATCGAAAAGGTCGCTTGTAACCCTGCTTAAAAGTCCGCCGACTTTCTGTTCGTCATAAAAAGAAAACGAAAGTTTCTGATAATGTGCAAAGATCTCAGCTCTCATGTCGTATTCCATCTTCGCACCCATCATGTGACCGACATACGTAATGTAGTAATTCGAAAAGAACTGAATGATAACGAGCACGATAAGCGCCGTTCCGATGACCATGATAAGCTTAACCGCGTAGTCAGGTTCCATCTCAAAAATATTTTTGGTTATATATCTGACGGGAAGCGGGATTATCAGACTGATGATCGAAGCCACGAACGCAAAAAACATATCGAGAAGAAACGTCCCGATATAGGGTTTGTAATAACCTGCCATTTTCTTTAAATTTTTACCCATTCTTGTTCACTCCGTATTCTGCCTGATTTAAAGAAATCTTTTCATTCCCCTTTTCTTTTTTCCTGTACTATTATATACTAACTTATCACCGTTTCGAAATAATCCGAAGCAAATTGTTTACAGAAAAAATATTACTTGTCATTATATATATTAAGAGAGAAAAAGAAAACAAAAATTTACACTAAATTTCGGAGGAGAAAATGAGAAAAAAAAGTGGAATCATCATTTCCGTGCTTATGATCTTCATGCTGGCTCTGGCCGCATGTTCGAAGGCACCTGACAGCGCTGTGGGAGAATATGTTTTCGTGGTTGAAAACGGACCTATTTTCATAAAAGAAAACGTGGATTCAAAAATGATCCTCGACGGCTACGGAAAAGGAGAATATCACAAAAAAGATTATGTGCATAAGATCAAATACACATATGAAAGCCCCAACATCGAAATATCCGACTCAATAACAGGTATAAAGTACAACGGTACACTTATTAACGGAGAGCTTCACTTATATGACGGCGATCCTAACAGCATGACGGTATCGGAATTTTTCTTTCAAAAAAAATCGGCTTATTAGCCGATTTTTTATATTCTTGAATTTATCAGTTCGTAATGCATTGCTGCTATGGATTTGTAGCTGAATCTCTTTGAAGTCTCAAGTGCGGCTTCGCTCATTCTTTTTGAAAGAGCATCATCGGATATGATCTTTCTTAATCTGTCTGCAAGTTCAGGAACATTTGTCGCATCAAGAATATATCCGTTCACTCCGTCTTCGACTATATCGCTTGTTCCGCCTGATATTCCGGATACGACCGGAAGACCCGATGCCATAGCTTCCATAATGCTGACGGGAAGGCCTTCCTGATCTCCGTCTTTCGCAACGATCGAGGGTGCCGCAAACACATCTGCGGAAGCGAGTATTTCGGGTAATTCATCATGAGATTTCGGTCCGACAAATGTGATCTTTTCTTCGAGTCCCAATTCCTTTGTCTGCGCTTTTAAAGAATCTTCAAGCGGTCCTTTTCCTATGATGTAAAGTTTCGCATCAACATCTTTCATCGCTTCGATAAGATATGTCACACCTTTTTTCTCGGCAAGTCTTCCTACAAAAACGATGTTTTTCTTATCATGTGAAAAGTATTTATCGTTCTTATTTTCGGGTGAAAACTTATCTGTATCGCATCCCATGGAAATCATGGTCGCCCTGGTTCCCGGACAGAGTTCATCCATCTTTTTGCAAATATAACCCGATACTCCTATGGTTGCAGCGGCATTTCGAAGTGTCTTCTTTTTGAGTCCTTTCATCGGACCGACATTAAGACTTGTAACATCTCCGCCGTGTCCCGTAATTATGTAAGGAACAGTCTTTATTGAAGCCTGCATGATACCCTGCGGGATTATCCAGTGAGAATGCACCAGATCCACGGTTTTGGCGTATTTTTTAAGTTGTGCTTTTAAGCTTAACAACAAAAAAGGCACAAGAAAAATCCTGATTTTCTTTTCTTTTATTCTCGGAACGATCGCGCCGGGATAGCATAACGTTTCCCATTTGTGAATCGGAAAATAATGGTATCTGTGAACAGTCACGCCTTCCATTACTTCCTCTTCTTTTGCTCCCGGAGCCATCGGAACCAGTGCATGCACTTCATAGTATTCCGTCATGGCTTTCGCGTAATCAAGAATAAATCTCGGCTCGGTGTCGCCCTCCCAGCGCGGGAAGGTCGAACCCGTAACCAAAAGTTTTTTCGTCTGCATCTAAAAATCCTTCATAATATCAATCCGCTTCAGGCTTTTTACAGGCTTGGACTTCATTTAGCAACACCTGTCTCTTTTCCGAAGTCTGTTTTAAACACTGATCCGTTAAATCAAAAACAGATGTATTTATATATCAAACCGTCTAATATTGCCGGATGCCTTCGGGATTGAGAAATTTCACGATAAAATATTATCATAAGAACCGGATATTAACAAACGAAATATATAAAAGAGATTCTCATTCACTTGCAACTGTTTTCACACTCACTGATATTCGTACACTTACAAACGCTTTTATATTCTGTGATATCTACTCACTTACAAGTGCTTTTATATTCTGTGATATCTACTCACTTGCAAGTGCTTTCATATTTCCCGAAATATTCTCTGCGCCGTATCTTGTTTCCAAAAGTCTTCCAACGTGTTTTTTGCTGAAAAACATTTCTCTGTTTGTAATAACGATGATGGCTGCGACTGCAGTTACCACAAGTGTTTCAACGCATTTTGTCTCGGGTGTCATCGCTATCTTTTCCTGGAGGAAATTAATTACGAGGTGGTATATCATGCATGCCAGAATTGAGCGGTCACTTGCGAGGTAAACCCATGTGATGATAAATCCCATCGGAATCGCGCTTACGAAAAAGTTGATCACGAAAAGCGGATTTACCATAAGTGTTGCCTGATATGTTCCCTTGATGAAGATAAGAGGGAAATGCCAGAGTGACCAGATCGCGCCGAATAACATCGATTCCCAGAACCAGTTCATGTAAGCTCCGATCGAATCTTCGCAATACCCTTTCCATCCAACTTCCTCGATAATCGAAGCGAGTGTGATCGAAGCAAATGCACCTGCTATTCCGACACCCGTAAAGTTAAAATCCTTCGTAAAAGAGAACTGATCGAGCGACTGTCCGAAAAGAAGCGAAAGAAGGATCGATGCCACTACAATGCCGCCAAACTGAAGTATCGCCAGCAGGACGTTCACCCATTTAACTTTATATAATCCTATAAGTTTTACCTTTAAGTCCTTTTTAAGAAGTGTCGATTTCGATGTCAGTACAAAGACCGTCGATACGACTGCCGGAGCCAGAAGTCCGATAAACATTAATACCGCTCCGATATTTTCATGCACGAATATTGCCGGTATCCAGAATATCCATGTGAAAAGATATGCAAGTGCAAAGAACAGAACCGGTCTGTATTTATAAGGTTTTTCATCTCTGATATTTTTATCTTTATATGCTTTCATAACCAAGCCTCCTGTCATTATTTTTTTCCAGTTTCTTTATACTTTGGGGTATCATAAACATAAGCGCTGTAATGGCAAGCATTGCTCCCGATATTATCACCACAAGTGCCGCGCCTCTTCCGACGCCCCTGTTTCCTATCTTTCCGAGAGCATCAGCCGCAACACCCGATACAGCGTATGCAACAACATATCCAAGCTGTGAAATAAATCCCGTAAGCCCCCATACTCTTCCCTGCGCTTCATCCGGAATATTCGTTCTCATCAGATAATCCAGGCAGTTGTTTGCAAAAGGCAGCGCCGCAAAGAAAAGAAATCCGAATACGCAGATTAAAATTATATTTTCAAAAAGTCCGAATCCGAGCATGAACAATCCCGCAATCGAAAGCGATATTCCAAGCACTTTTACGAAGTTACCTTTAATGCCTTTAATCCCGAGGATCAGGCCGCTTACAAGCATTCCCGATGCGCAGATTGTTTCCGCAATCCCGAGAGTTTTTGCATCTTCAAAAGAAAGGATAAGCGGCTCTGCCAGGATTTGAAACATTCCCATAAAAAGCGTGATTACCGATGACAAACCGACCAGCATAAGCAGTCCTTTTTTCATGCTTAAGATCTGCCAGCCTTCTTTAATGCTTTCGATAAAAGATTCGTTCTTTGCGGTCTTACTGTTTCCGATTCCTTTTCTTACGATTGCCGCGCTTATTACCGTCAAAGCAAATGTCAGGATATCGATAACAAGTAAAAGTTTCACATCGCTTATTGTAAGAAGAAATCCGGCTATGATTGGTGAAAAAAGATATCTTGCGCTTCCCGCCAGCGAAACCAGCCCGCTCGCTTTCGAGAATTCTTCTTCAGTCAGAAGGTCGGTTATCGTTGCTCTGAACGAAGGCTCAAGGAGCGCCGAGAAAACCGAACTTATAAAAACTCCGATGCATATCTGCGCAAGCGAAGCACGCCCGCTTAACATGCAGATCAGGATAAAAAGAACTCCCATCGCGGAACATCCGTCACCGATCATCATGAGAAGCCTTCTGTCATATCTGTCCGCCAGAACCCCGGCCGGCACCGACAAAAGCAGTGTCGGCAGGAACCCCAGCAACGTCACAAGAGCCATACCCGCTGCACTTCCGGTCTGTTTAAAAACGTAAACCCCCAGCCCAAAGCTTGTTAATCCTCCGCCTATGGAAGAGATAAGTTCCCCGCTCCAAAGAAGGAAAAATTTATTGAAATTACTTTTCTTTTTCATCATTGTTCTCCGATGCAATAAGCATTCTCACAAATCCCATTGTTCCTGCCTTTGCGCCGAGAAGTTTTTCCATCATGTCGATAAATACCGTTATGTCATTCTCGCCAAAAAGGCTTTCGTCAAATGTTTCACTGCTTAATATGAGCAGAAATCTGACGCGTTCGGGAATATTCTCACAATCAAAAACCCCCCGTGAGATTCCCTCTTCAACGACCTCTGTCAGAAGCGGAACGAGCTTTTCGATAATTTTCTGTTTGGTCTTTTTATGCATAAGAGCATTTTCCGGTTTCATCAAAAGCCCTTCTATAGGACTTTCCTCCTGCGTGGGACGTATTGATGAAATGATACCTACGATCTTCTGCTCTACGGGAATCGGTGCACCTAAAACCAGTCTTGCCGTTTCAACTTCCGTATCTATCATCATTTCGATTACATCTTCAAGCATCTGTTCCTTGCTCTCAAAATAATAATAGTAAGTACCCTTGGCTATCCCTGCTTCCTCGATTATTTCATCCACACTCGTGTTTTCATAACCTTTGGAAATAAAAAGTCTGTATGCTATCTTAAGCAGTTCCAGTTTTCTTCTTTCACCTTTTTTCATGCGCGCACCTCATTTTCGACTATTGGTCGGTTTTTTATTATAATACAACCTGTTTTATTTTGTGTCAAGTATTTTTTCGACCGTTAGTCGATTTTTTATCTGCATCAAAAAACCACCGGCATATACCGATGGTTCAAATAAACTCGTTGTTTCATAATTCACAATACATGCTGTTCCATATACTTATTCAGCTATAAATATTTCATCAAATAAACGGCAGGAACTTATTTTTTTTAAAACAGATTATCAATCATGATAAATATCCCAGCACATCCATGTCAAATGTCCGGTTCAGTGCTTCGCTCTCCCTGATATCCGCAGTCTTTCCATACTCCACGATCTCACCGTTTTTAACAAGAATGATATTGTCGGCCATATCGAGAGCCGCCCGGATATCGTGATATACGCAGAGTGTCGAAGCCCTGCTTTCCTTTAATTCTTTCTCGAGTTTTACGCGGTATTTTAAATCAAGATGGTTGGTCGGCTCATCGAG